>JAJSAL010000073.1 GCA_024274705.1 Spirochaetota bacterium | reverse complement strand
TCAGCTGGTACTCCGCCACAGGATGCTTTCAAAACTGAAATCCACGTACGTGGATTCACTTCCCCTCCTGGTGAACGGGGAAACCGGACGGATTCATACGCATTTCATGCAGACCGGCACGGCCACGGGGCGCCTGTCCAGTAAAGATCCGAATTTACAGAATATACCCATCAAGACCGAGGAAGGGAGAAAGATCCGAAAGGCTTTTGTTCCTGAAAAGGGAAATATATTTGTCAGTGCGGATTACTCCCAAATAGAGCTGGTTGTCCTGGCCCATCTTTCAGGCGATAAGGCCCTGGCGGAAGCATTCCGTACCGGGGTGGATGTTCACAGTCAGACGGGATCACGCATTTTCGGTGTACCCGTTGACCAGGTATCCCCTGAGCAGCGTCGAATCGCTAAAACGATCAATTTCGGTGTCATGTACGGTATGTCCGGATTTCGTCTTTCCAGGGAACTGGGAATTCCGAGAAAACAGGCGGATGAATTTATCGAATCCTACTTTGCCACTTTCGCCTCGGTTCGATCTTTCATCGATGAAACGGTTGCAAAGGCGGAAAAAGAGGGAAGGGTATCCACTTTCTTAGGAAGGGAGCGTTTTCTTCCCAGAATAACCAGCAGAAACCGTACGGAGAAAATGGCTTCCCAGCGGATAGCTGTTAATACCCCGATACAGGGCACGGCAGCGGACATCGTCAAAGTTGCGATGCTTAAACTCTCAGCCGGCCTGGAGGGGGCGGGACTCGGTGAACGCCTTCTCCTTCAGGTGCATGATGAGCTGATATTCGAGGTTCCCCAGGCGAATGCACAGAAGCTTTCCGATATCGTTAAGGAAGAGATGGAGAACGCGGTGAAACTTTCCGTTCCTCTGCGGGCAACCGTGGAAAGAGGCGTCAGCTGGGGAGATCTCCACTGAATCCCATGATAGCAGGGGTGGCCGGAAAATACTGTTCCGGAAAATCAAAAGCAGCTGACATTCTCATAGCGAAAGGTTTCCTGGAAATCGACCTGGACCGGTTGGGACACGAAGCCCTGGAAAGGAAACAGGACCAGGTCATAGAGCATTTCGGCCCGTCGATTCTTAACGGAACCGGAAAGATAGACCGAAAACGGCTGGGACAACTGGTGTTCCGGTGCAGACATTCACTGCTGGAACTGGAAAGCATCGTCCACCCGGAGATGAAAAAAATGGCGGCAAAATGTATTCAGGATCACCAGGGAAAAAACATCGTTATAAACGGTGCCCTTTTATTCTACATGGAGCTCCATTCCCTGTGTGATGTTGTATTCTGGGTCCATGCTCCCCTGTGTGTCCGTGTGAGAAGAGGAATGAAACGTGACCATATTGGTGTTCTGAAAGTGTTGCAAAGAATTTACATTCAGCGTTTACTTACTCCTCAACATTCGAAAAATGATGTCGATATTTATTATGTGAAGAACCGCGGACCGGAAGAGTTGCTCGAAGCCGGTATAGAGCGGATACTCGCTGAGAGAGGTTAGAGTCTTAACTATCATGGAACAGCAAAAAATCCTATGGATCATTTTCTCTGTTGCCCTTCTTTTCATTGTTGTTATCGGGGCCGGTTTCATCTGGTTTTTTCCTTCGGATACGCGGATTGCACTGGAGAGGGATGTCCCGGGAACGGAGACAAAAGACACTACCGCTGCAGATCGTGATCCGGGATTTGATCCCATCGAATGGGTGAGAACTTCCGACGAATTTCCCGGGCTCGATGACACCGGTGATAAGGAAGAACCCGGAGATTTCGTCATCGTATACGGCGAGGTGGAGATGGACGGGGAAGGAGAGACTCTCAAGGCCGGTGAAAAAGGGACCGATGTATCTCCGGAACCGGATGTAAAGACTGTTTCACAGCCCCGTGTGGAACGGCGGGAACCTGCTCCGGCCACGGCCGCAAGAGAGGAACCTGTACGGGAAGCCGCGAAACGGGAAGAACCGGAGCCCCAGCCCAGAGAGGTCCGGATCACCGAGTACTGGATCCAGGCAGGGTCGTTCACCAGTAAAACCCGGGCGGAACAGGTAAAAGAACAGCTGGCATCCAAAGGAGTTGTCACCAGGATTACTTCCAGGGAAGTAGACGGGAAGATCCGTTTCCGTGTCCGTATCGGACCGTATGCCAATCAGCTGGAAGCAGCCAAATTCCTGGACTGGATACGGGCTGTCAACGGATTCGAGAACAGCTATGTTTCCCAGGTATACACTACCCGGGTCATCAACTGATACAGATACGAGGGTACGCATAACAGGTTGCATAAACCTTTGATATAGCAGAAGCCTGTCCGCCCATTCAGGGGTGGGACAGGCTATTGCTATGCTCCTTCATTAAATCCGTCACAACTTGTTTGGGGTTTTGGTAACCTTTGTTCCGTATTACAGGAGGAGCTGTAGCATTATTACTTGGTAAGTACCCTGACGTCCTTATGGGCGAAAGGGCATCCTGAGTAAAACTCAAGAGGCCCTTCCTGGATGAAAATCGATACTAGATCCTTCGGCTATTTAATAACCAAAGTGTAAGAGTCGCCTGTCATACCTCCCGGTGTCGCGTGCGCGATTGCAGCTGCATCGAAGACGGCGATCGAAAAGAAGTAGAATTGGTTTGGATCGGAAAAATCAACATCATCGGGGTTCCCCGTTGAAATTGATCGCTTGACCTCAAGGGTCCAGGTTTTTGTCTCTTTGTTGTAATTATGATAGGCTGTTACATCACCGCGGCTTCCTGTAGCAGGCTGGATATTGTAGATGCTGGGGATCTGGATAGTGGAATCACCGTAAAAATTCTCTTTCTTAAGAACATTGCCGGCTTCATCTACCAGGTTGCCGTTGGAGTCGATTGAAACGATCTTTTTTGCTTCAGGATCGTCTTTCATGATCCAATGATAATCCTTTTTCCCAGGGATCCAGTACTTCGGCACTTTGACGGTGTTTCCTTCCGTATCTGTCAGTTCCTGGGAATTGCTTTTGTAAGCGCTGGACCCTTGGTCTGCTTTCCTTCCGTTTCCATCTGCATAGGTAAGCCATTTATCGTCTATCTGGTGTACAGGACCTGTTCTATCCAGTTTCCAGTGCCAGGTATCACCCTTTTGACCTTCCGCCGGAGTGGATTTGGTATCACCATGGCACAGGATGAGACATCCGGCATCCTTAAAATCCGGGATTGTGCCATCGATTTCCCAGATTACTGCAAACTTGTCTTCGTAGACCGGATCATAGTATTCGTCGGCTTTGTATTTCGGTTTCTGCATCCACTTACCTTCGGTTTCATTATAATACCAGGATTGTCTTGCCAGTGATTCCGATTCATCTCCGGTCCATTGGTAAAGAAAGTAAATGTCATCCTTGGTGTGAACACTTTGCATTGTCACAACATACTCTTTGCCATGATAACTTTTATCAAATATCGGGTATGCAGGAACAGAAGCTCCGACTGTGAGGCCAGGTGCTTTTTTCCAGATATCATCGACCTGACCATCCATTACAGGACCGGTTTTTACCGATACCGATGCAAGGGTCCCATCATCGGCTTCCTGTACGCCTTCCGCCGATAACATAAAAGCAGGAAGAAACAGAATAAGGGATAGAAAAAGAAAAGTTCTCATATAGCCTCCTTACGTTATGAGAATGAAACAATTATTGTAAAAAAATGGTACCATTAAAATATGAAGATATTATGTATATTTCATTTTTTTTAAAGTATTGTCCCTGATCGGAGACAACAAACAGAGAACCATGTGGCTGTGTATGCCCCCTTCCCCGCCTCAACAAAGGTCAGGAGGGTTGCCATTGTTTTCATAAACGGAAGAAAGGCGGCGGTAAGCCTTCTGTCTGCGGAGTTAGGTGCCAAAAGAGATGAAAAAGTCGGGATGCAGTAATGCAGGGGGGATGCTATGTACTCTCGTCCTCGGAAGATTCTTCATCCTCGGCGTCTTCAGTGTCGCCCTTCTTCCGCTCTAATTTTTTAAGCCGTTTTTCTTCTTTTTTCTTTTTCTTATCAAGTTCTCTTCTTCTTTTTTCATATGAATACTGATTTCTAGCCATGGACATCCTCCAGTGATGGTTATGAGAGAAAAGGCAGACTGCGCCGGATGATTTGCTCAACTAAGCCGGATTATCCACCGGCGACAGTCATCTTTTCGGGAAAGCAACGTTAGTACTGGGAAGATCTGTTGTTACGTTTTTTATCCGATGCGTGGTCGACCCTGATTTCACGGTTGCCGAACTCTGTTCCATTAAGTGCGGAAATCGCGGCAGTAGCCGCATCTTCATCGGCCATCTCGATGAAGCCGAAGCCCTTCGACTGATCTGTGTACTTATCGGTCACAATCACGGCGCTCACAACAGAGCCGTAAGAAGCGAAAAGCTGTTCCAGCTGTTCTTCCGTTGTCGCATAGTTCAGGTTGCCCACATAAATTTTATTTTTCATAACTTTACCCCGTTTCGGGTTTTCAACCCGATTTTAAAATTAATAGTGTACAGAAGGTAGATATTGATTCAGTTATTACTATTGCCGGTGTTGTTTTCAGAAACGAAACAAAACGCAGAATGGAATAAAAGACCTATTTACCAAATGTCAATATGGGGAATATAGTGATTTTTTTACTGTTTGTCTATACCGCGGGGACCCGTGCTTTCCCGGTGCACCGGGGTTTCAGTCGATTCCTTTCTTGACACCGGGATATGCGGTTTCGTATACTGCCAGGCATGGAATGCACGAACTTCAAGCAGAATATGTCGATGTGTAACTGCACCTACAGCGGCTGCCCGAGAAAGGGTACCTGCTGTGAGTGTATGTCGTATCACCGGTCCATGAACCAGCTTCCAGCCTGTTATTTTTCAGCATCAGCGGAGCGCAGCTACGACCGGTCGTATCGAAAATTCTTTCAGGACCAGGGAATGAAGTAAAGTTCCATGTGATGTATGGATGAGAACCTCTACGCAGTAGTAGATTATATTCTCAACAAGGCCCATGAAGGGGGCCTGGAAGTAATCCAGGAAGCGTTGAAACGGAGGCTTCAGGACAGGAACAGACTTCCCATGGAATACGATCCGAAGTCTATGGCCATGGAAATTGCGTCCCAGATCGATGACCAGGTAAAGAAGTCCGTAGGGAGTATCAAGCACTCCGTGCGGGATTACGTTACGTCCCTTATCCGGAAACACGTTCCCGATATACCGGAAGAACATCTCACACAGCTCCTCAAGGAATGGGTTCCCGACCCGCCGGGAGAATCACGGATGCGGCAGGGTGAGCCCGGGGACGGCCCCGGGAACCACGCCGTGCCCGGCGAAATGCTCCTTACCATGATCAGCCAGTTCATCTCCTACAGTACCGAATCCATGACCGCTTCCGAACAGGTGCGCCTGGAAGAAGAGATACCGGGATGGAAGGAGAAATACTGGGCCCTTTTTCCCGAGGGGATCCGGCGCCTGGTACGCAGTTACTTAGAGGGACAAATCGGCCCTGACACATGCTGGCAGGGTGTCAGGAAGGAACTCGCCTTATGATAATGGAACACGCGGAACTTCGCGGTTTGGTGCAGAAGGTACTCCCTGGGATACGGGATCTGCGGCACAAACTCCACCGTATCCCGGAGATCAAGTACCATGAAAGGGCAACGGCAGACCTTGTCAGCAGTTTCATACACAGGGAGGGATTAACGATTCTCCCCCGGTACCTGGACACCGACGTGGTCGCACTGATGCAGGGGGCCAGGGGGGAAGGGGCAAACGTCACCCTCCGGGCGGATATGGATGCCCTGCCTTTAAACGATGAATCCGGAACAGGCTGGTCCTCACGGCACAGGGGATGTCACCATGCCTGCGGTCATGACGGGCACATGGCAATGCTTGCCGGTTCGGTCCTGGTGCTGGAATCCCTTAAGGACCGGCTTAAGGGCAGTGTACGTTTCGTGTTCCAGCCGGCAGAGGAAGAAGGGCTGGGTGGAAAAAAGATGGTTGATAAAGGCGTGCTCAACGACAGTCCCGAAGCGGATGCCGTATTTGCACTCCATGGCTGGCCGGGAGAGCCCCTGGGCACGGTTCTTTCCAGGCCGGGAGTGCTGATGGCGGCTGCGGACCAGTTCGAGCTTACCGTATCAGGGCCCGGAGGACACGGCGCCATGCCTCATAAGACCGTCGATCCGGTTGTAACGGCGGCACAGATCGTGTGCGGCTTACAGGCTGTAATTTCCAGGAAACTGCCGCCCCAGCAACCGGGAGTAATTTCTGTGGGGTCGATCCATGGGGGATCGGCAAAGAATGTGATTCCTGACTATGTAGCCCTTGAAGGAACGGTCAGGTATCTCGATGGGCGATCGAAAAACATCATACGACAGGGAATGGAAAAAACGATCAGTGGAATCTGTGATGCCGGCGGAGCGGAATATCGATTCGATTATACCGATGGATATATCCCCCTGGTTAACGACGGAGCCATGGTGGAATTCGGTAAAAGGGTAGCCGTGAGCTGTTTCGGGAAAGACGCTTACCGTGAAGCCGATGTCCCGACTATGGGAGCCGAGGATTTTGCTTATTATCTGGACGAGAAGCCCGGAGCGTTTTTCTGGCTTGGCCTGGGGGAAAAGAGCCCGGAACTCCACACCCCGGGTTTCGACTTCAACGACGAAGCTCTGGAATACGGCATCACCTTCCTGTGCGGGTTGGCCTTGGAGTTTCTTGGGTCATGAGAGTTCTATCTTCCTCTTTCTGCTTATCCCTAACAGAATAAACGCGGTAATAGAACCTGCTGCTGCAATAATACCGGTGAGCCAAAATACGGCTTCAATGCTGACGGTGTCTGCGATGAAACCTGCAAATACGGCACCCAGGCCGCCTACGCCAAAGGTGAGAACGTATCTGAACCCGAAAAAGGAACTTATCAATTTAGGCGGTGTTGCCAGGGAGATGATGCTGTTTTCAACAGGCTGATGGGGAAAGAATACCAGGGAAAAAAACGCAGCCGTCAGGATAAGGGTAATACCGGTGCTGAATCCCAATAGAACGAGGATAACGGCGGAAGCACCGAGTATCCCTCCATACAGTCCTATCCTGTTCGACCTATCCGAGAGAAGACCTCCGGCATATTGTCCGATCATTCCCAGAGCGAGAATTGCGCTGGCGAGAAAGCCGCCGGTCAGCACCGGAGAAACCCCTTGCAGGCTCACCTTCTGTGAAAGATAAGTAGGAAATATCGTGAGAAACGACCGGTACACGAGACCGGTAAGGGTGATGGAGATGATCAGTACCAGAAAGAAGAGAACCCTGGATTTCCCGGATCTTGCCGGCTGGGTCCGTTCAACGACACTACCGGTGGGAATGGATGTATTAAACAGAAGATAGAAAAATCCTGCCACAGCAATCAGCGCCAGTACCAGGTACACGGACCTCCAGCCGAAGGAAGCCGTTAGAACTCCTGCTATAAGGGGGGCAATGGTGACGCCGCCGCTGCCTGCGACTCCATGGATGCCCAGGGGTTTACCCAGTTTCTTAAGGGTGTGACTGATCAGGGTGAGTCCTGCCGTATGGTAGATGCTGCAGAACACACCCAGCAGGGAAAGACCGACGGAAAACATCAGCAGGCCTGAAGAAAGCCAGATGATGATGCTTGAACCCGCGCATCCTGCGTAGTATACCAGGAGCATGAACTTAGGGTTCTTAATGCGTATAAGGATACCCGCAGGAAAGGAGCCCAGCCCAAAGAACAGGAGAGACAAAGAACCGATCCCGGTAATCCTGGTCATGGAAAGTTCGAATTCCTGCGAAAGCGGGATAAGAATCGCGGAGAATACGAGAATACTGATGTGGCACAGGGCATGCCCTGATGCGGTTACCACATACACATGAGGGACATACCTTTTCGAAGGATCAGTACCGGCTGTCCGCATAGTTTACCCATCCGCCTGCCTCGATGAGAGCACGGTCAAAATCCGAAATGGAAAAGGGAACGGTCTCTTCGATACCGCCGGATAAGAAAGTGAACAGTCCTTTGGCCAGGTCTGTTTCCATCTCTGTTTCTTTCCCTGCAAAGGTAGAAAAAAGAGTCTCGATGATTTCCTCCGGAAGTTCTACCGCCAGCATGCCGCAGTTGAACATATTCTGTCGGAAAATCCGTGCGAAATTTTCTGCAATGACCAGGTTGATTCCATTTATCTCCAACGCCCATGGTGCGTGTTCCCTGGAGGACCCGCAGCCGAAGTTTTTTCTGCTTACTATAACGCTTTTCCCCCGGGTGTCTTCCCCGGGAGTAACTCCCTTGAGTTTCAGATCTTCTAATAGGTAGGGCTGTAATGCCTCCTTGGTTATTTCGGTCAGGTATTTTGCAGGGATGATCTCGTCTGTATTGATATCCGACCGGTCTAAAAAAAGTACTGTGCCGTTGAAATTTTTCATTTCTCTCTCCTACCCCTGTAAAGTTGTGAATTCGTTATATTCCCGGAAAGTGCCGTTGCCGCTGCGGTGGCAGGGCTCATAAGGTGTACTGTTCCTCCCTTTCCCATCCGGCCGTTGAAATTCCGGTTTGTGGTAGCCGCACACACTTCGCCTTCCGCAAGTACTCCGTTGCTCATACCGAGACAGGCTCCGCAGGTGGGATTGGTCACGCAGAATCCGGCATCCATGAACACCTGGATAATGCCTTCGGATAGGGCCTGTTTATAAATATCCGGTGTAGCCGGTGACACGATACAGCGGACTCCCGGGTTTACTTGTTTCCCCCGGAGTACTTCCGCAGCGATCCGTAAGTCTTCGATTCTACCATTCGTACAGGACCCGATATAGACCTGGTCCACCGCCGTTTTATTCATCTCTTCAGCAGATTTCACTTTATCCGGTTTGAACCCGAAGGTAACCATGGGCTGTAGGTTTGACACATCATGGATGATCACTTCAGCATATTCAGCATCAGGATCGGAGACGTATTGCCTGTATTCTCCAAGGGCATTTTCTTTTGAAGTAAATTCTCCATCGATGAAGGGCCAGAGATAGTCCACGGTAGTTTCGTCGGGAAAGCAGATACCGCAGGTTGCTCCGGCTTCGACTGCCATATTGCACATGGTCATCCGCGATTCCATACTCATGTCGTCCACTACAGGTCCGGTAAACTCGATGACCCTGTTGGTTGCGCCGTTTACACCTATTCTACCTATGATGGAGAGGATGATGTCTTTTGCGAACACCCCTGCCGGAAGGTTTCCGGTTATGTCGATTTTTATGGTTTCCGGTTCTCTGAACGCGCACACCCCTTTCAGGATGCCAACTTCCAGGTCCGTTGTACCGACACCAGCGGCAAAAGCGCCGAAGGCGCCGTGAGTACAGGTATGGGAGTCTCCCATGATAACGGTAAAACCGGGCCGGACAAACCCTTTCTCCGGAAACAACGCGTGGCAAACGCCGTTGTGTCCGATATCGAAAAAATCCTTGATGTTGTTCCGCCTGGCCCATTCCCGCAGAATTTTCCCCTGCATAGCGGTTTTAGAGTCTTTTGCAGGAGTAACATGATCGATCACCGCCTTGATCCTGTCCGGGTCGAACACCCGGTCCTTTCCCCGGGCCATAAGATCGGTAATCGCGATGGGAGTGGTAATCTCGTGACAGAACACCGCGTCCAATCTAATGACGTTCACATTACCCCACGGACTGTCTACCAGATGTCTTGCAAATATTTTCTGTGCAATTGTCTTACCCATGATCTCTCCTTATAAATATCCTCGGCGGCGTAATAATCCACACCGCTTTCAGTGTTTCGTTTCCGTTGTTTCGCAGGATGTGCGGGATAGCCGAGGTGAAACCGACACTGTCCCCGGTTACCAGCTCATATACTTCCGTACCATACTTCAGTTCGCAGGAACCCTGGAGGATGAAACCGAACTCTTTCCCGGGATGCCCGTACTCAAGATCCCCTTTCTCCCCACCCTGTTTTATCTCCAGAAGAAGAACCTCCCCCTGCAGAGCGTCTCCGGAGGTCCCCTCTTCCCAGAGCCGGCGGTACGATACGGCGCCCAGCTTGAGGGTGTGTCCCTCTCCTTTTCGCACAATGGACACCGCCTTGTTCTGTTTGAAATCCCGGAAGAGGTATTCCAGGTCTATTTCCAGGGTTTCGGCGATGGTCATAAGGGTATCGATAGAGGGAGATACCTTATTCCGTTCGATTTGCGATATAAGGCTTTCACTGACCCCGATGCTGCCGGCCACAGCCTTCAAGGTGATCCCCTTCCGTTCCCGGACGGTTCTTAGTTTTTCTCCGAACTTGTATTTAATCATATATTTACAAATATTAAAGTACTTTAAGTATTTGTAAACTATGGAAGGGAAAAAGTCAAGGGAAAAAAGAAAAATATCCTATTTGAAGGTAAGTGAGTAATCCAGGGCCCTGTTCAGCAGGAGAATATCCACAAGGGGGATTCGAAAGAGTACGGTGTTTTCTTCCAGCTGTTCCCCCCCCTTCTGGGAGAGAAGCTCTCCTTCCACCGTTACCTGCAATTCCACGAATGATGTGGCAAGACCGGCGGCGCTTTCCCCGCCGAAGGCGAATTCGATCATTTCATAGTATTCATCCCGGGTTGTCTCGTCGTTCTCCTGGGGGCCGAACATTTCGAAGAGGGGATTGTTCAGGGCCGGGGAAAAAGATGATATCCGGGAAAAATTTTTTCTGTCAAGATGGATCGTAAGGGTACTTTCTCCGCCGTTCCGTGCGAATTTCAACACCCCCGCTTCGGTGAGTTCCGCTTCATCTTCAAATACTTTCCTGATGTCCTGGAAAGAAAAAGTTCCTTCCAGGACTGTCGGTTCGGGTGAAGATATCGATGTAAGTGTTACGGCGGGTTTTTCAGCGAAGCTCTCCTTTGTCTTGGGGATATCAAAGAAGGTACCGTTTTTGAAGAGTTCACTGCCGTCGCCGAAGGACGCCATCTCCATAAGGGAATCGACAAAGTACTCTTTCACTTCGAACCGGAAGTCTACAGACCCCGAGCAGTCAAGGAAGACCCTGGCTTCCTGCTTTATGGTGCAGGAAAACAGAGTAACAACGAAGAAAACGAGGCTTACAGCCAGTATGCAGTGTTTCAATACGTTCAACTCCGGGTAGTAAAGAATGCATTTAAATATATACACCCCTGAGACTTGTTTTTCAAGGGAGCAGTGGGGACAATTGACAGGCAACACAGCAGAAGATAAGATACACCATTACACTCAAACGAATCATTTGAGATAATCCGGATAGTAAAGGCAAAGCCGAAGAGGGGATAAATTTCAGGGAGCCGGGCTGTTCTACAGGCATGTGCCGGATGTTCTTGGGATTTCTTAATGCGTGAAACTGTTTTTCATAGGCTGCTTGAGTTTTCGGTTCGCCATGCGTGCTTTATTGTAATAGGTGCCTGCCTGGTAACCGGCGTGTTCGGTTATTTTATGACCAAGGTACGCGTCGATCCTGACGTAGCAAGTGTTATTCCGAAACGTGAAAAATATACTCTCCTCATGGAAAAGTACGGTGAAATGGACGAGGAGGAGGACTACCTGGTCCTTGCTCTGGAGAGTAAAGATTCTTACACTCCTGCGGACCTGGCACTCCTGGAGGAGGTGGTAAACAGAATAGAACAGCTTCCCAAGGCGAAACCGAGCATCACCCCTTTTACCATGGTAACCTTTGAAAGAAACGGCAGGAAGCTGGAAGTGCTGCCCATAGCACCAGGCGGCAGGGCACCTGAAACAGCCTCAGAGATGGAAGCGTTCAAAAAGAGGCTCCTCCGCGACCCTTTTGCCCGGCGGTTCCTGGTGTCCAGTGACGGCGAAATTCTCTGTGTGTTCATCCCCACCGGGGCTATCGAAAACTATTCGGTATTTATGGAACAGTTCAAAGAGTACATTGCCGTACTTAACGACAGGTTCAACATCTACTATTCCGGTTCCCTCGCTTTTATCTACGTCATGCAGAAATACCTTACTTCGGACCTTTCGAAACTGATCTCGATTGCGCTGCTGGTCATTCTGTTCATCTACTATATCGGATTTCGTACAAAAAGGTCGGTCCTCCTCACGTTCATGGTCGTAGTGATGGGAACCATATGGACCATAGGGTTCATGTCCCTTTTAGGATATGCCATCACTGTTATCAGCATCGTTACGCCGCCGCTCATCCTCTCTTTAGGGAGTTCCTACAGTATCCATATGCTCAATCAGTATTACCGGGAATCCGGCGGTGTCAATGGAAAGATAAAGGATAACGGCGATGCCTCCGGCAGAGGATGGGTTACCGATGCTGCTGCACATATAAACAGGACCATTGTCCTTGCATCGATTACCACGGTAATCGGTTTCTGCAGCCTCCTGGTAACCACCCTGGAAAAAACCCGGGAATTCAGCATATCCGCAAGTTTCGGTATCATCTCCTGCGCTATTCTTTCCCTCTTTATGCTGCCGGCGATTCTCTATCACATGAAACCCCCGACGGAACAACAGAGGGAGAAAATCCTGGAAGGTGCCCTCTCCCGGTTCATGGAGAGAGCGGGAAAAGCGATCCTTAAATGGAGAGTGCTAGTCCTCGTTTTTCTCGTTACGATTACAGTCGGTTATGTTATATCTCTCCGCTATTTGAAGCACGAGACGGACATCATCTCCTATTTTCCGAAAAAAGAGCGGGTTGTCCGGGATACCCGGTTTATTACCGTCAATGTCGGAGGATTCCAGGAGCTTAAAATAACCCTTTCCGCACCGGATGGAGAAAAGAATTATTTCTTAAGGCAGGACGTGCTGGAACAGATTTCCCGGCTGGAGGAAAAGCTGAAGACAAACCGGAATATCAGCAATCTCTTCTCCTTTGTCTCGTATTTGAAATTCGCAAACGAAATCATGTTCGATGAGTACAAGGTGCCGGATAAAAAAGGGCTGATTCTCCTGTTGTCCCGGTATGTTAAACTTCTTCGGGCCCGGTCTGTGAGCAACGAGATCATTCGCTCCCTGGCGAATGACGAGTTCTCTCTGGTTACCATAACCCTCTGGATTTTTGACAGTAACAGGATGAACCTTATCAGTGATCTACCCCTCCGGGACCTCAAGGAGGACATCGAGGGGTATATCAGGGAAACCCTGGACCCGGCACTGTAACCGGAAATCTGGGGAGAGAGTCTGCGCTATTTGAGCCTCTCCGATATCATCCGGAAGGACCAGAGACTATCCATGCTTATCTCCCTGGTTCTCATCTTCCTGCTCACTACTATCGGGTTCAAATCGCTCCGGTATGGCCTCTTCTCGATCATTCCCCTGACTACGGCCATCATGTTCAATTTCATCTTCATGGTGGTCATGGATATCCCTCTGGATATGACCACGGTGATGTTCACCAGCGTTGTTATCGGCGTGGGGGTGGACAATGCGATTCACTTTCTCCTGCAGTACCGGAAGCAGGCGGAGTTCTACCCTGATGACATAGAGAAGAGGATCCTGGAAACCATGATTATTACCGGCAGGCCGATCCTTCTTACCACGGCATCCATCGTCGGTGGTCTTATGGTGCTGACGATTGCCAACTTTCAGCCGGTCATCTATTTCGGTGTCCTTGTATCGGTAACCCTGCTGGCTGCGGCAGTAGGCACCCTGGTAATCCTCCCTGCCATCCTCAGTTTTGCAAAGGATCCGGCAGGACAGGAACAACAAGGCTGCCCTGATACGTAAAAAGAGCCGGACGTGGGTAACATATTGCTATAGGGTTTCCCTTATACATCTATACATCTGATGGTGAACCGTAATGTCCGATTGTGTTCCCTGTTTCATCTTCTCTTAAAACCAGTAGACAACCGGCTGGGGAAACAGTACTTTTTACCCGAGGGAGTACAGGATCAGAGCGCTCAAAGGTCTCTACACGTATATAAAACCGTTTATCCCCGTCCTTATCGCCGGTTTTGCATTCATGGTGGTGCAGAACTATGGATACGTGAAAGTGCCGGAATATATTCAGCGGATCCTGGATGAGGTTACCGGTGAAAACCGGGCATCTGTGGTACGTAATGATGTTCTCTATGCTCTCCTTTATTCAGGTATTATTGGGATAACCCTCTATTTTATGCGGAGGCTGATTATCGGAGTATCCCGGAAGATCGAATATTCCTTAAGGCAGGACTTATACCTGAAGCTCCTGGAACTGGATTTCAGTTTTTATCAGCACCACCAGACGGGGGATCTCATTTCCAGGTGTACAAACGATTTAAACGATGTGCGTACCCTTTTAGGTCCCGGAATCATGTATATTCCGAACTCACTTACCCGTATCGCCTTCTTTGTTCCGGTGCTTACGGGTATCAGTTCCAGATTGATGATCTATGTCGGTATCGCCATGCTCTTCCTTGTATTCTTTATCGTATTTGTGATGCCCAGGATGCGCCCGCTGTATCAGAAAGTGCAGGAACAGATCGGGATTATCAACAGCCGGGCATGGCAGATCGTTTCCGGTATACACACGGTAAAGCTGTACACCCTGGAGGATGTCGAGACGGACCGTTTCGCGGACCTGAACAAAGAATATTTATCTCGGCAGATGTCCCTGGTAAAATTCAGAGCCCTCATGCGGCCAATATTTTTCCTGGTGTTTTCGGTTGTGGAGTTTATCCTTCTCCTGGTAGGCGGCCGGGAGGTAATAAACGGCACCATGACGATAGGGCAGCTTCTACAGTTCAATACCATGGTGGGAATCCTGGTGTTTCCGGTACTTTCTCTCGGATGGGTGATGTCCCTTCTTCAGCAGGGTATCAGCGCTATGGAGCGGATCAATACCATTTTCCAATACCCCGTGGAAAAGAGGGAGGACTGGCAGTCCCTGGACGGAAAACCGATTGAGTACACTGTCCGGAACCTGCGTTACACATATCCCACTGCAGGGACGGAAAGCCTGAAAGGGGTAGATCTCTCTATCCGGCCGGGTCAGATCATCGGGATGACCGGAGGCGTGGGCAGCGGTAAGTCCACCCTGGTCCAGCTTTTGGCGGGAATCATGAAACCTGAACGGGGGATGATCTTTGTCAATGGTATCGATATCCGGGACGTAGATCCTTCCAGTCTTTACAGTAAGTTATCCATGGTACCCCAGGAACCGTTTCTCTTTTCCGCTTCGGTGAAGCAGAATATCGGTCTCGGTGATACCGATGAAATCGATATGGATAAGATAAAGGAAGCCGCTTCCATGGCGGCTATCAACAATGATATCGAGACCTTTACGGAAAAGTATGATCAGCTCGTGGGAGAACGGGGTATTACCCTCTCGGGGGGACAAAAGCAGCGAATGTCCATTGCCCGGGCATGGCGTAAAAACAGTGAAGTGATGATCTTTGACGATTCCCTGTCCAGCGTGGATTCCAAGACGGCAAAACGGATTTTCGATAACATCCGTACCGTAAAACGGGCGAAAACCGTCATCATTGTTTCCCACCGGATCGATGTGATAAAGAACAGCGATGTTATCTTTGTTCTGCACGACGGAACCATCGTGGAGCAGGGGACACACACCGAACTGATCCGGAAGGGTGGAAGATACGCCCGTTTATGGGAGCTTCAGAACATCGAAGAGCATATAGGAGAACCTTCATGAAAGGAGGCTCCCTGGACTGGGGACTGTTAAAGAGGCTTCTTCCCTATGTAAGAAAGAACCTGTGGCTGTTTATCCTATCGCTTTTCCTCATGATCGTCTCCGACCTGCTTACGGTTCTTCACCCATACCTTATTAAGGTAGGAATCGATGAGCACATTGCCCGGGGTGATTTTCCGGGTCTTTTAAGGGTAGCGATCTATCTGGGAATCGTGCTGGTGGGAAGTTTTATCAGCGATCTGCTTCTCAACTTTTCCGTTGAATATCTTGGACAGAAATTCCTGTTTCAGATGCGCATGGATGTGGTCCGCAAGGTGATATCCCTGGGAAACGATTACTTTGACAAGTCGACAACGGGCTCTGTGATGACGAATATCACTAATGATGTAGAGGCCATCAGGGAGTTTATTTCCGACGGAATTGTCACCATTATCGGGGATTTTCTTAAATTAGGGTTCATTCTGGGGGCAATGCTCTTCATCAATGTTCAGCTTGCCCTGGTAACCTTTACAACGATTCCTCTCTTCATCATCGTTACCCTCATATTCCGGACCAACCTGAGAAAAGGGTACCGGGGTGTACGGAAGGCGAATTCCCTTATCAATTCGACCCTGGTAGAGACTATAACCGGGATCAAGGAGATCACCCTCTTCGAGAACAAGGGCCCCAGTACGGAACGGTTCAGCGACCATAACCGCACTTACCTGACATCGTTCCTCAAGGTGGTGAATAATTTCTCCGTATTCTTTGCGACTTTTGAAGTGATTTCGTTTCTCGGTTTTCTGGTTATCCTCCTTTTTACCCATTTCACCATCGGTGTCACCGTGATGGTTGGGGAAGTATTCGCGTTTTACTCGTATCTGAACATGTTCTACCGGCCGTTCCGTCAGCTGGCGGAAAAGTCGAATGCCTTTCAGTCAGCCATGGCAGCGGCGGAGAGGATATTCACATTACTGGACACGGAGGTGTCGATTCAGGGACCGGAATCTCCTGTGTCACCTCCTGACAAGAGAAAGGGAGATCTGGAATTCAGGAATGTAACCTTCGGGTATGAGGAGGGAAACCCCATCATCGCCGATCTCTCCTTCCGGGTGGCCCCGGGCGAAAAGGTTGCCATCGTCGGCCATACCGGAGCGGGGAAGACGACAATCATCAACCTGATAAACCGGCTCTACGATATCCAGAAAGGATCCATCCTGGTGGACGGAATCGATATCAGGGACTATTCCCTGAACGGGCTGCGGACAACCATCACGACGGTTCCCCAGGATTTCTTTCTCTTCAGCGGTTCCTTCTACGACAACATCACCCTTAACAAGGGCGGCCTCACAAGGGAGCAGGTGGAGGAGGCGGCCCGGGCTGTCAAGGCGGATGTATTTATCAAAGACCTTCCCCTGCAGTATGAAACGGAACTGCTGGAGGACGGGAAATCCCTCTCCACCGGGCAGAGACAGCTCCTCTCCTTTGCACGGGCTTTCGTCACTGACCCGAGTATCCTGATTATTGACGAGGCAACGTCGAATATCGATTCAAAAACCGAGAGCCTTATCGAAGAAGCCTTGTCACAGCTGCTCAACGGCAGAACTGCTCTCATCATCGCCCACCGTCTTTCCACGATAAAAAACGTGGACCGCATCCTGGTTCTCCATAAGGGAAAGCTGGTGGAGGAGGGAAGCCACGAACACCTTATCGGGCATGACGGCGTGTATGCCCGGCTGTACAAGATGCAGACCCTGAAGACGGTGTAAGGATGCCTGCGGCAGTATTCGTCCTCGGTCCGTTTCATGATGAAGCGAAGGAATGGCAGGGTGCACGTGAACAATTCGATAAGGAAATAGCAAAGTTTCCCTGGTTCAAACCGGTGACAGTTGAAATTTTCGGAGGCAAGTTCGATCCTGCAGCCTTACGGTTCCCGTTTAGTCTCATCCCTGCGCTGAAGAGGCTGCCCGCAAGCGACATCCGGGACCGGGATGTGATCCGTACCTGGGCAAACGACCTGTCCTTAACGTTTGTGTCCGGCTTGTCTTAAAACTGTACCTCGTTTAAAAAACTGTCGATCATGTGCCTGGAAATACTCCCCCCCATGGGGAGGTCCGGCATGGCATCTTCGGTAAACCACCCGGCGCCTGTACCGAGCTGTAGGCGGGTAGAAATGTCATTTTTGAAAAATCCATGATCTAACCATAGTGAATAGAGAGACATATGCAACTGTTAAGCCGCAATTCTTCGGGTATTGCATTTCCTTTTTGCTTTTCCCTGGTAAATACTGTAGTATGTTAACGATGAGATGTAGATTTTCCAAGGGTAAGGAGAGCAAAGAAGTATGAAACCTGTAAAGTGGGGCGTACTGGGTGTATCGTATCACTACAAGCTGAGGGTATCCAACCCGATAAAAAAAGTGAAAAGCCTGGAAATGAGCGCAATCGCTTCAAGGAGTCTGGAAAAAGCGGAAAATGCCGCGACTGAACTGGGGATTCCGAAAGCATACGGTTCCTACGATGAACTGATCAGGGATCCTGATATCGAAGCGGTATATATCCCCCTTCCGAATCACCTCCACGCAGAGTGGGTAAAAAAGGCGGCGGACCAGGGAAAACACGTACTCTGTGAAAAACCGTTTACCTGTTCTGCAGAGGAAACAGCCGAAGTACTCCGGTATGCCCGGGACAAAGGCGTTCTGGTGATGGAAGCGTTCATGTATAAGCTGCATCCCAAGTGGCGGTACGCCAGAACACTGTTAGCCGTGGGAGAAATAGGCCGGATCCAGGCAGTGCATTCTTTCTTCTCCTACGATCTGAAAGACCCCTCTAATATCCGGAACAAACCCGAGATGGGCGGAGGGGGTATATACGATATCGGGTGCTACGCCGTATCCAGCGCCCGGTTCCTCACAGGAATGGAACCGGAGCGGGTTATCAGCCTGGTTGCCCACGACCCTGCTTTAAGTGTAGACATCCTGACTTCCGCCATCCTCGATTTCGGCAGTAATGTGCGGGCTGTATTTACTGTCGGGACCCAGTCGTTCCCGTACCAGCGTGTTCAGGTGTTCGGTTCAGACGGAACCATGCAGATCGACAATCCTTTCAACATTTTTCCCGATGTTCCGGGTGAACTGCTTATCCGGAATGGTGTGGGAACCAGGACGGTGGAAACGGCGGTTGCGGACCAGTATGCTATCGAGTTCGACGAGTTTTCCCATGCGGTCCGGACGGGGGATCCGCTACCCATCCAGCCGGAAGATGCGGTACTCAACCAGAAGGTCCTGGACGCCCTGATCGAGTCCGGAAAAAGCGGGGGTTGGGTCAGCCTTTAAACGTTATCTCTTAAACAGCATTTCCCGGACAGCTGCAGTGATCTCCGTGGCATTCCCTTCTTTTATAAGGTCCCCGATCCGGCCTTCGCCGTACCGGTCGATCACCGTTTCCAGAGCTTTCAGGTTTTCGATGCTTTCAGAAATCGCTTTAACACCGTCTTCCCGGTACGGATACTGGTCCATGGAGTACCATCCCCGGTAATCCATCTTCCGGAGCCAGTAGAGCAGTTCTATGTACTCCACATGATGGATTGAGCCTACAATCATGTCGTCGTCCCAGGAGCGGTAATTATCGTTGAAGTGGAGATGGAACAGTTTGCCTTTCGAGTTAAGGCGGAACGCCGCTTCTGCAATATTTTCTCCTGCCACCATGGCGTGACCTGTATCGATGGTGACTCCTACGTTTTCTCTCTCTGTGTCCAGTGCCATCAGGAGGGTGTCCGCCGAACGGGCGAGGTAACAGTAATTACGCGGTTCCTTGGGTTTGAATTCCAGGGCGATCCTGACATTCCGGTTGTAATCGGCACATTCCCGGATGGCCTCAAGGAGCTGGGAATATGCCTCGTCGAAGTTCCCCTGGAGGGGGTAATCGTAACCGTCTTCCCCGGGCCACAGGTTCATTAGGTCACAACCCAGTTCCACTGCCGCATCGATCATTTCCTTTGTATGTTCTACGGCTTTTTTTCGTATATCCGGGTCCCTGGAGGTGAAGGCCCCTTTTCCCCAGATTTTGCTGGAAAAGAGCTCCGGGATGATGGACATGCACTTTTTCCCGGTCTCCTCGAGAAGAGCTTTTACCTGTTTCACGTTTTCCGTTGTGATATCCCAGGATCCCACCAGTTCTATGCCTGAGGCGTCATCAATTGATGCCGCCCTTCTGAAGAGTTCTTCCTTTGACGGCTGATCCTTATACCCTGTCGATAAAAATCTGTCACATGTGTTTCCCAGGTTGCCGAGGATGATGGAATAGTTGCGCTTTTTCATGGCCGGCTCCTTGTTACTCTTCAAGATTAAGGTTAAGTACGCTGTGCCTTGTTACCAGTTCCGAGCTGATGATAACTTTTGCCGAATGGGTGTTTTCCTCGTTTCCGATATGCCGATGGAGGATCTGTATTGCCATTTCACCTATCTGTTTTTTGGAAACCCGGATAGATGTAAGAGGCGGGTCCGTCATGGCGGACGCAGGAAGGTCATCGAAGGCAATAACGGAAATATCATCCGGAATGGAATAGCCCGACTCCTTGAGTGCCCGCATGCATCCTAAAGCAATGATATCGTTGGCAATAAATAAAGCTCCAGGCAGTTCAGGACCTTTTCCGAGAATTTTCTTAAAATCCGTGTATGCTCCGTCGAAGGTGGAATCCACGTAGAAAAACCAGTCCCTGTTTACCGGAATCTGATAATACTTAAGTGCATCAATAAATCCCCGTTCGCGGAGACTGAAATTTCTGGTTACAGGAGTTCCTCCGACAAATCCGATGCTGCGGTGTCCCATGTGATGAAAATGCGAAACAATCTTGAACACAGCTTCAGGGTTATCCATATCGATAAAATTAAAAGGGTAAAAATCGTGTAACACATCGATAAACACGATGGGAATCTTGATTTCTGAAAAACAGGTAAAATCGTCCTCTTCCAGCTCAGTACCGAGAACCGCCATTCCGGTTACCGGAGATAAATCGATGCTCCCCAGGATCCCCGGAATATCGGCGGATTGAAAGGATGAAACGAGCAGGTTATAACCGAAATGTTTAGCGCCCTTTGAAAGACCGTCCATGTAGTCGGCGATGAATACACGGTGATCTTCGTTTAAAATGTGACCATGCTTTACGATCTTCAGGAATTTTATCGTGGCGATACCTTTTTCCCGGGTATTTTTTTTCCCCCGTGGATTGTAGTTTACATCTGCAGCAATCTGCAGAACCCGTTCCCGTGTTTCGATACTCACCCCGGGTTTTCCGTTCAAAACCAACGATACGGTAGCAACAGAGACATTTGCCTGGCCTGCGATTTCTTTTAAACCGACATTCATGGAAAAACTCAAGTGTCATCATACGGCTAAGGTGTCGGAATGTCAATAAAGTACTAAAAAATGTTTATATTTTAGTAGTGCTTTAGTAGCTATTGTAGCGTAGGTTGAAAAAAGGACCATATCTACTGGATACCTGGTAATCTTTAGTGAAAAGTATTAAAAACCGATGTATATTTTTACATATAATTGACTTTATTATAAAAATAACTTAAATACGGAATTAAATTTAAATAAAAAGATTGACAGATGTTTAATGAAGATTTACAATACCCCGGTACCTGTTTCACAAAGAACCAGGGATCTTCGGAGAAGGTTGTTTGAAACCAAATGCAGTGATAATCGGCAGTCTGAATATCGATATTGTTGTCCTCTGTTCTCATCGGCCCCAGCCGGGGGAAACCGTCATCGGATTGAACCACCAGTTTTTTTCCGGTGGTAAAGGCGGGAATCAGGCGGTTGCCGCTTCCCACATGGGGGCCGGGGTAAGCATGGTCGGGTGTATTGGAAATGATTATTTAGGAGAGATTGTAACTGCAAATCTAAAAAAAAGCGGTGTTTCAATTTCAGCGGTCAGGCACGTTGAAAACAAACCTACGGGAGCCGCGTTTATTTCGATCGATAAAGACGGTGAAAATTCCATTATCGTTTCACCCGGTGCAAATGTAAGCTTAACCGGCGACACCATCATACCCTTTCTTTCCCTCATCGAATCTTCGGACATTTTATTCCTCCAGTGTGAGGTACCTGTTTCGGCAACAGAAAAGGCGATAAGCCGGGCAAAAGAGCAGGGTATTGTTTCCCTGCTTAATCTGGCTCCCTGCCTGCCCATCCCGGATGAAAGCATTCTCTGGAAGTCGACGATCATAACCGTCAATGAAATTGAAGCTGCGTACTACACCGGCCTCGATGTCCGGAACCAGGAAGATGCGGAAAAAGCCGGCCGGGAACTGGTGAAGCGGGGTGCCGGGATTGCCATAATAACCTTAGGTGATATGGGCTCGGTGTCGATCAGCGAAGAGGGAGTTCACCGGCAGAAGGCTGTAAAAGTCGATGTGGTGGATACTACGGCTGCGGGAGATACCTACATAGGGGCATTCGGCGTGGAATGGATAAGGACGAAAAGCATAGAGGCGGCAATGAAATTCGGCTCTGCCGCGGCCGCACTGGCGGTGTCTAAAATGGGCGCCCAGTCCTCCATTCCCGGTGAAAAGGCGGTGCGGTCCCTCATAGAGGAAACATTCGCATGAAAAAAACCGGAATTCTCAACGCACCTATTTCCACAGTCATTAGTTCTATGGGACACACGGATATACTCTGCATTGCCGATGCCGGTTTGCCGATTCCCCCTTCCACGCAGCGGATTGATCTGGCGTTAAAACCGGGGATTCCCGGTTTTATCACCGTCCTCGATGCAGTCCTGGAAGAACTGGAAGTCGAATCGATTACCCTTGCCGGGGAAATCAAAGTATTTAATCCCGAAATGGAGAAGGAAATCAGGAGGCGGTTCGAACCGGACCGGATCACATATATTTCTCACCAGGAGTTCAAGGAAATGACAAGGCACGCGAAAGGGGTGGTAAGGACCGGAGAATGCACTCCCTATGCGAACATCATCCTCTCTTCGGGTGTCGTGTTTTAGGAGGCTTTGTTACATGAGTTGCACATCCAGGGAGAGGGTCGTCACTGCACTACGGCATAAGGAACCGGACAGGGTTCCTATCGGATTCGGCGGACTTCATGACAGCATACATCTCTTCGGACACAGGAAACTGAAAGAATATCTGGGGTTAAGCGGAGAAGACATCATACAGGACCCGTTCCAGCAGATCGTGTTCCCCATACCGGAACTGATGGAGAAATTCCAGGCGGATGCCCTGCCGGTATACGCTAACCCCGGGGCGGGCTTTGAAATGCGTTATTACGACGAAGGGGAATTCCGGAAATACGGAGACGAATGGGGAACGGTGTACAGGCAGCCGAAGAAGGGAGGCATCTGGTTCGATTTCGAAAGCCATGTCTGGCAGGGTAAAACGGCTGAAGAGATAAGAAATTGGAAACTGCCGGATCCCCTGGACCCGGTACGGTTCAAGGATGTCCGTGCCAAAGCGAAGCACATCCTCGATACAACGGACAAAGCTATAGTAGCCTATGCTCCCACCGGCGGGGTGTACGAGCATACCTACTGGCTGCGGAGTATGGAAGATGCCTTCATGGATATGGCCGGGGATCTCCCCACCCTGGAATTGATCACGGAGCGGATCGTCCAGTGGATGGAGCTTTTCTGGGACCGGTACATGGAAGAACTTGGTGATCTTATCCAGGTCGTACAGATTGGTGATGATTTAGGCGGTCAGGATGGACCTCTTTTTTCACCGGAGATATACAGGCGGTACTTCAAACCCCGGGAGAAGCGGGTCATTGAAACGATAAAAAAGAAAACTGACGCAAAAATATACTTCCATTCCTGCGGTGCCGTCCGGGAATTCATCCCGGATCTTATCGACATCGGCGTGGACGTGCTCAACCCGGTACAGGTAGGAGCGGCCCGCATGGGGAGCGATTTGTTAAAGAAGGATTTTGGCGATGCCATCTCCTTCTGGGGCGGCGGGGCGGACCCGGTAAAGGTAATGTCAAAAGGATCAACCCGGGATGTCCGGGAAGAAGTGAAGCGGAGAATCGGAGATCTTGCGCCTGGGGGAGGATTCGTCTTTGCGTCGATTCACAATATCCAGGCCGATGTACCTCCGGAAAATGTTATTGCATTTTTCGAAGCAGCCCTGGAATACGGGCAATATGCATGAGAAAAGCGTTTCTGTTATAAGAAACGAAATTTAATTAGAAGGAAGGAGCGTATGAAAAGGACAAACAAACTGATCATTTTCATCTGTGTTTTACTTCTCGTTTCCTTTAGCCTTGTGTTCGCAGGAGGACAAAAAGAGGAGCCTGCCGCGCCTGCACCTGCTAAAGAGGAACCGAAAGCAGCTGAACCGGAGAAGGAAGCGCCGAAAATTCCACCGGGTGCGAAAGTAGCGGGTTCTCCCGAAGTCATACCTGATGAGGCAGAACTGATCAGGGGTATTCCCCCATCCTTAAAAAAACTCGGGAAGGGGAAGACCATCAGGATCATGTTCCAGGGCGGAGGAGATTCCGCACCTCCCCTGGATACAAAGGAGCTTATCGAACGGGAAACAGGTCTGAAGATCGAGATCGATGTCATCCCGCCGGAAAACCTCCACGAAAAGCAGTTGACCTTTTTTCTCTCGGAAACATCCGACTACGACCTGCTGGAAATCTATCCTACCTGGGTCGGTGAATACGCGGAGTCCGATTTCATCGACAACCTGGATGATCTCTACAAGAAGTATGGAAACGAGATCAACACCAGTGACTACATCGAAGGTGCCCAGGTCGGCTTCGATAAGTATCAGGGTTCCTGGTATGCAATACCCTACGACGGTGATGTAAACATCTTTTACTACCGGAAAGACCTGTGGGGAGATGCAAAGAACAAATCCGATTTCAAGGCGAAATACGGATACGATCTCACCCCCCCGGAGAGCTGGCAGCAGGTCCGGGACATAGCCGAATTCTTTACGGGAAGACAACCCGGTTTGTACGGATTCGGTACCCTGGCCCTTAAAACCTGGTGGGCTGTGGACTACTGGGCAAATGTATACCGGAATGTGGCGGTCGCGAAGGGAGTCAGGTTCGACAACGGTTTTGTAAATGACAACGGCAGAATCGAACTGGACAGGGCGTCGTTCATCGAGGCAAATGATTTCTACATGGAACTGATGAAATTCTCTCCTCCGGGTATCCTCTCCTGGGGTTATCCTGAATCGAAGGAAGGAATGGGGAACGGTACCGTGGCTATGACCATGCAGTGGGCGACGTCGGTATTCAGAGATCCCCGGCAAGCCAAATACTGGGACCAGACGGTTGCCGTCATTATGCCGGGATATGAAAAAGCCGATGGGAGTGTAGAACACGTTACTTCTTTTGCCGTAGGAAAGGCAATGGTTATTCCCACGGGCACCAAAAACCGGGATGTGGCGTTTCTGTACGCCCAGTTCCTGGCCAGCAAAGAAATGCAGATCTATGCAACAAATACCGGCTCCGGTGTAGACCCGAACAGGTACTCTGTATGGGAAGATCAGCGGGTGAAGGACGTGTGGGGACCCTTGGTTGCCCCCACCATGGAGTCTCTTGATATTGGTATCGGGGATATGAAAGTTCCTGAAGCTTCACAGCTGTATGAATCGATTCTCAACGAACTTCATGAAACATGGGCGGGAAACAAGACTTCAGCCCAGGCATATGATTCTGTTATTAAAAAGTGGAAAGATATTCTCGACTGATTCTACCGTCAGGTAACTGCAGGTGCGGGATAACCCTGCACCTGCTTTTTAAAAAAGTATGTAAAATTCCTGACAGCCCCGTGTGTTTCAGGTCATAATAGGAGAAAACTGATGGTTGGTACCAGCATGATAAAAGCAGGAAGAGGAAGCCGGTTCAGAAAGAAAGGGGAGCCCTATTTCTTCATGGCTCCCACCATGATATGGCTTTTGGTTTTTATCGTTTATCCTTTGATATTTGCCTTTGTCATGGCGTTCAAGAAATTTGTTCTCAAACGGGGGCTCGGGTTTTTCGATATGCCCTGGATAGGGTTTAAAAATTTCCAGACCGCCTTTGCCGATGAGTATTTTCTCAAGTCACTGTGGATTACCGTCATCATCATTTTAATTGCGGTGACCATAGAATTCATCATCGGAATGCTTGTTGCCAATCTATTGAGTAAAAAGTATATCAAGTGGGATTTTCTCTGGGTGGTCCTTATCTTGAGTCCCATGATGCTTCCCCTTATTGCCAGCGGCAACCTATGGAGGATGCTCTTCGATGTCCGGTGGGGAGCTGTCAATGCCCTGGTGATGTTCTTGGGAGGTACTCCCATTGATTTCCTCGGTACCACTAAGTGGGCCCTGTTCGCCGTCATTGTGGTGGAGATCTGGCAGTGTACACCCTTTGTCATTATCACCCTGTTGGCGGGGTTCCGTTCCATACCGGATGAGCCGAAAGAAGCGGCCCTCGTGGACGGTGCAACTAAGTGGCAGATCTTCCGGCACGTGCTGTTTCCAATGATGAGCGGCCAGGTGCTTATCGTCCTTCTTATCCGGAGCATGGACGTTATCAAAACCTTCGACATAGTGTATGCCCTCACTTTCGGAGGTCCGGGGCAGAGCACAACGGTAGCAACGTTCTACATTTACAGGCAGGCTTTTACCCAGTTCAAACTCGGATACGGTTCAGCATTGTCCTGGATTGTTTTTATCCTGGTGTACCTGGTAAGTTTTATTATCATTTCGGTAGTCAGACCGAGGGAGACGAGTGTCGTATGAAACTGAGTACAAAACATAAAACAACATCCGTAATCCATCATATCATCCTTGCCTTTGTAGCTTTCTGTTTCGCCTTTCCCCTGTTCTGGATGTTCATGACCTCTTTTAAAACACCCCTGGAGTACTACTCCATGCCGCCGAAACTGCTGCCGAAGCAGTTCCAGCTTTATCACTACCGGGGAGCGTTTTTCCCCTGGACCATTGATCCTAATGAACACTCCGAATCCACCTATTACATCGAGGAGTCTGCAGGAAGGGTGGAGTCGGTAGTGCCGAATATACTTAATTCCTTCATTATCGTCGGCAGTTCTGTAGGCATCGCCCTCCTGGTGGGTATTTGGGCCGCATACGCCCTTTCCCGTTTCACCTTTAGAGGGAGTAAGGACTTAGGGTTATGGATACTCTCAACGAGGATGATGCCTCCCATTGTTATCGCCGTACCCCTCTTCTGGATGATGAGGAAGGTGCACCTCACTGGAACCCACCTGGGACTCATCCTGGTCTATGTACTGTTCCAGCTTCCTTTTGTCGTATGGATGATGAAAGGATTTTTTGATGAAATACCGAAAACAATCGAAGAATCCGTCCTTGTCGACGGAGGCACACGCTCTACCAGTCTTTTCAGGGTTATCATTCCCCTCTCACTTCCGGGTGTTGTGGCTACCGCCCTGTTCTGCATATTTCTCACCTGGACAGAGTTCCTCTTAGCTTCCCTCCTGACCGATTCCGGGAGTGCCACCTTGCCGGTGGTCTTAAGTAACTTCCGGCAGGACCGGGGTATCCTGTGGGGGCAGATGAGTGCGGTTATGGTGGTATCCCTTCTGCCGCTGATGACCATAGCCATGGTGCTGCAGAAAAGGATGATCCAGGGCCTTACTGCGGGGTCTATTAAATAGAGGAGAGAACTAATGGAAAGACTGGCACTCTGTTACCGGGCAAAACCGGGAAAACTCGAGGAATACATGAAAGCCCACAACGAGATCTGGCCGGAAATAGTCAGGGGGCTGAAGGAGGCGGGATGCAAAGAGATGACGGTCTATCTTCGGGGAAATCTCATGTTTCTCTATGCCCTTATCGAAGACATCGGGGAGTTCAACCGGATCCGGGCCCGGGACCCCTATTATCACAAGTGGGCCGCCTGGATGGATGAACTCTTAGAGGCCCCGTACGACGAGAATGAAGAGGGTGCCTTTGCCGGCATGGAGGAGATATGGAGATTCGAGGCTTAAGTTATGAGCTGTGACACCCCGCGTATTGAAAGACTCCTTGCCGCCTTCGAACACAGGAAGGTAGACCGGGTCCCGAACTTCGAGATCCTCATTGAAGACAGGCACACTTCGAGGCTGCTGGGTAAAACCGTGGGTCATACCTTGGGATCCGCCAAGGGTGCCTCGGAAGATGAATATGTCAGTCCGCCGATGGACCCGGGAGATTACATCGAAATCTGTAAGATGATAGGCCAGGATGCCATCGGCTTCGACGCGCTCTGGGCTCCCCTCAAGATGATGGGAAGTGACGGGAAACCCCACATCATTACCGACGGGAGTATCCACACATGGGAACAGCTGGACAGGGTGATCCCTCATTCGAAGGAACTGGATATAGAACCCAGGAGGGCTTATCTCCGGGAGTACATGGAGGCCTGTAAAGGTACAGACATCGGTACCACCATCATGACCGCCGCCCCGGTGATGACTCCTTACCAGTTCATCGTGGGATTCGAAGAGTTCATGATGAAACTGCATACGGACCGGGATTTCATCGAAAAGATCATATCCATGTGCATGGATTATTACATGGATATCGTGGAAATGGCCTGTGAGGAAGGGGTGTCCTTTATCTACATCGCAGATGATATAGGACAGAAAGGGGGTCTTCTCATGGGGCCTGAAATGACCAGGAAGTGGGCCATACCCTGCTACCGGAAGATCGTGGAAAAGTGTTCTGAATACGGCGTCCCTGTGGCCATGCACAGCTGCGGCAATGCCGTTGAAATTATCCCGGATCTTATCGACATCGGTACTGTCATGTACAACCCGGTGGAACCCACATCCGGTGCGGACATCTACGATGTGTTCAGGAAGTACGGCGACAAGATCGCCTTAAGCGGCAACATCGACATAGCCGGTGTGCTTGCCTTCGGAACTCCCGAAGAAGTCGAGAAGGATATCATTCAGCACATCGAAGCCCTGGGTGGAAGGGGTAGTTACATCCTCACTTCGTCCCACAGTGTTACCAATGATATTCCTTTCGAAAATTTCATGGCCATGATCGCGGCGGGACACAGGCATGGAGCGTATCCCCTGTCAAAAGGGAGGCCGAAAAGGGGCGACTGCCATGCCCAGGGAAGGCTGGATGATCTGCTCCGCCACGCCGTGGAAAAAGAGCAGGAACATAACATATTTACCCCGGTTACCAGGTACGGGGTGTGCTCCGGATGCGGTGCCCGTTCTGTAACATATTTCCTTCCTACAGAGGAAAAGCTGTGTGAACATTGCTATAAACGTGCCGGCTGGCAGTTGATTCACGAAGGATCTAATCAGGGATGGCACCGGACGACGATTTCTGCTGATTCTGAAACCTGAAGGTCCGACATCGGTCCCCACTGGTGCCCCGGGTCATGTACCACCTGGAAGGGTTATGCACTCCTCTGGATGCAGACGATCCGCTGGCTTGCGCAATAGAATCAAAGATAAATAGAGACATGATCTGACGGTTGTGCTGCTATTCAATGGATGGAAATCGACTAAACGCACATAAATATGTGTGCTTATGGACTTTTTGAACACTTTTAAGACGCAAAGAAATCAAGTACCGTCGCATGGTCTGATCCTTCTGCCGGTATGGATTGGACATAACCATGGACAAAGCAATAGATGCGATAGTATCCTGTCGTATACGGAATCTGTTAGCTGGTGGATTGCGCTAACATTCATCGCCAAGCAGGTGGACGTCCAATTTTGTTTCATTCGCCAATTTTGCCTGTCTTTTATCGCCAGTGACAAAACGGGAGCATGAAAAACAGAGTGCGCTTGAAACGTGCAGAATATCAAGAGCTCGGCATAGTATATATTTGGTATGTTTATGGGAAAGTTCCTCAGCCGAAGCGAGAGTGGTGACTTCTTCTGAATAATGTTCTTTCACATAGAGTTTTACCGGAGCACCGGAATCGAAATAAACATCCATGATCAATCTCTGTCGCGGTAAATGATATCGGATGCAGCCGGGTTGACCCTTTTGTTTTCATAGATGTGGTTCAAGCGTTTCATTAAATCCGGCCAGGGGTCGGGGGATTTCTTTTCCTCAAAAGGAACAATATGCGCAACCGCTTTATTACGGCGTATGACCTCGATGGTCTCTCCTTTAACGACATCGTCAAGAATAGCACGGAGATGATGTTGCAAATTTCGAACATTTATTATTCTCATGCATTACTTTTTGCATTCAGTCAAGGTGGAACTTTTCGAAATAATTCTTCACCGGCATCGACGATAACAGCATTTTCGTATACGATAAAAACACCGTGGGGTCTTCGCCCCTATTCAGGCGTCTCTTGGTTTAAAGATGGGCAACGGTTCCCATGTGAAGTGAGGGGTTATCCGTCGCTTGAACCGGCTCAGATCATCGTAGTGCATGACGCCGAACACTTCTTTATCCAGGCAGAAATGTTGGTTAGCCCTGTGCAGCGAGGCGTAAGACGGAATGATTCCGATGTTGTCTTGAGCCAGAAGACGTTAGCGGGCGCCCTCCGGATTGGCGAGAGAAATGGGAAACTTGGCCTTGTGGATCGCCAGGAAAATGCGCATCGTCTCCACCATTCTGCCGATAGATTCACCTCGTAGCTCAACCTTGAAACCCTCTTGCCGGTATGAGGGCGGACGAGAAACGGTAAGGTCTATATGCGTTGTATTGCCCCCTCGCTTAATCTCCCACGGGTGCCCACCACATCCTCTTTTGGGATGTTTGCCGTCGATCCAATCGGCAAACTCCTGCTCGGAAGCTGAATATATATCCAGAAGCCCTTCGTGTCGGCCGTCAGCATATCGGCTGTACATCTCTCGACCATTCAACGATTTATCGACTGTCTCCTCTTTGCGCTTCCCGGCAATATATGCGATTCTGCAATACTGGAAATAATCAGCCGCTGTCATGGACGAAACTTCCATGTTCTCCTTTTTGAGGAAAAAGCCGTCTTCGACCAGACGCACCAGTTTCCTGGTCCTGTCCTTGCCCGGTGCCATCAGTTTCCTCACTTTGGTTCTGGGATAACGCCACATTTTCCAGTAACACATCCTGATACGCCTTCGCAGCCATCCGTCAATATCCTGTACGGGTGTGTACTATTGGGAGATCACGTAATAATTCATCCACCCTTGGACATATACGTTTAACTTGCGAATCCGATATTTCATAGAAACTCCCCAGGATCTCCTGGTCAGGATTTTAAGTTGATACCGGAAGTCTTTGAACGATCCTTAAGACCACCGAAGCTGCTTTCCCTTAAAGGTAAATCCGAGGCAGACGCATTCGGATATTCGGGCTACCTTACTCTTCTCTTGATTGACCACCAGCTTCAGTTTCTTATCTCCCTGGGTTTCTGTCTCTGTTGCGGGAGCATCAGACAACTGGACTGTTGTTTTTTCTGCCGTCTTCGAACAGCTGGCAAATAGGGTAGCAACTATGTAATACAACCAGTAATGCATAAACCAACTTTTCCATATATCTCTTCTTGTTTTAGTATATTTAAAGACTGTCCAAGAGTCGCTCAAGGATGTCCCTAAATTCTATTTCGCATAGCGGTTTTAACACTTAAAAATCGTGAGTCTTTTCTTGTAATCCTAAATCTTTTGACATTTAATATTTTTAGTTTATAATAACGTGAGAATAAGAATAAAAGGGTATCAAAGCAGCCTCTTATTAGCTGTTCTTAAAAATTCCCTTAGACTAATTCTTATCCGGAAGTAATCGGTGTCTGGCGGTAAGGCGGTCACCTTTCTGCCTTTCGTATTTGCAAAGGAGGCGGCGCGGCCCTGAGCGGTTCGGTGTTGCCTTTTTATCATAAACCGGGCAGATTTTTTTCTGCTCTTATTAAAGTAAGGAGGAAAAACAAGATGTGGATTCTACGTATCAACATGAGTGACCGGACCTGCCTGAGTACCACCGGGTTTTAGGAGGCCGGGGGATCACCTCGACCATCGTCCATGATGAGGTCCCGCCCAATTGCCATCCCCTGGGACCGAACAACAAGCTGGTCTTCGCTCCCGGTATTGTAACCGGTACCTCGGCGCCTACTTCGGCCCGTATCTCACTTGGTGCGAAATCGCCCCTTACCAATGGGATTAAAGAGTCCAATGCCGGTTCCGGCTGGGCTCCCGCGCTGGCTGCCATGCGCATCAGGGCTCTCGTAGTAGAAAGCCAGCCCAAAGAAAAGGGGAAGTTCTGGCTGGTCCATCTCACCTGGGATAAATCGGACAGCAAACCAAGGGTAGAGTTTCTCCCGGCCGACGAGTATGTTGGGAAGGAGCTGGACGAGGTCTACCCGAAACTTTTTGAGCGCTTCGGCAAGGTGAACATCGCCGGGATCGGTCTGGCCGGTGAGTACCTATACAGCAACTCGGGGGTGGCCTTTGATGACCTTAAGGGGAGACCCAGCCGCTTTCCCGGCCGGGGCGGCCTTGGTGCAGTGATGGGCAGCAGGGGGTTGAAGTTCATCGTTGTAGACAAGACGGATGCGCCCTGGGTGGAAATCGCCGACAAGGCTCTTTTCGACCAGGGGCGCAAAAAGCTGACCGAGGCGCTGCGCACCAATGACCTTACCAAGCCCAAGGGCGCCCTCAACACCTACGGCACCGCCGTCCTCATCAACATCATGAACGAGGCCGGCGGGCTGCCCACCAAGAACTTTTCCAGCGGGCGTTTCGCCGGAGCACCCGAGACCGCCGGGGAAGCTATCTTTGAGGGCAACAAGGAGCGTTTGGGCAAAGAGCTTTACAACCACGCCTGCAGCCCGGGCTGCATCATCCAGTGCTCCAACACATGGCACAAGGCCGACGGCTCCGAACATGTCTCCTGTGTTGAGTATGAGTCAGACTGGTCCCTGGGCGCTAACTGCGGTATTGAAGATCTGGACATTATCGCCGAGCTAATCCGGCTCTGCAATGCCTACGGACTGGATACTATAGAGACCGGGACCACTCTCGCCGTGGCCATGGAAGCCGGGCTGGCCGAATTCGGAGACGGCAAGAAAGCCATCGAGCTCTTGATGGAGATAGGCAAGGGCACGCCTTTAGGGCGCATTTTGGGCAACGGCACGGAGACCGCCGCCAAAACACTGGGTGTTGTGCGCTGTCCCACGGTTAAAGGGCAGAGTATGCCGGCCTACGAGCCGCGGGCGGTCAAGGGCATCGGCATAACCTACGCCACCACCACGATGGGTGCAGACCATACCGCCGGCTATACGATTGCCCCTGAGGTCCTCAGCGTGGGCGGCAAGGCCGACCCATTAAGCCCGGAGGGCAAGGCAGAGCTGAGCCGCAACTTTCAATCTGCCACCGCTTATATTTTTGACTCCAGCGGCCACTGCCTGTTCATCGCCTTCGCCGTCCTGGACAACGCCAGCGGCTTTGAGGGAGTGATAGACGAAATAAACGGGGTCCTCGGCACCCAATATACTACTGATAGTGTCAGCAAACTGGGCGCCGAAATCCTGCGCAAGGAGCGCGCTTTTAACGAGGCGGCCGGCTTTACCAGGGTCCACGACCGCCTGCCGGAGTTCATGAAGTATGAGCCGCTCCCGCCGCACAACACCGTGTTTGACGTTCCCGACGAGGCGCTGGATGCCGTTTTTGGCAAGCTTTAACACAGGAGGGACCGACTATTCTCTGATTAAATTAGGAAATATAGATGCCCAAAGTTATTCTGGGGAAAGACGGCTCCTCCCGGCTGCCTGAAGAGTACCGCCTGCGCTTTCCCACAACTACAGCTACTTCGCCATAGACGGTGTCCCCAAGCAGGTATCCCGCTACTGCCTGGGCAAAATCAACGAGCAGTCACTCCTGGAAATTTGGACTTCCGAAGAGTATTGCCGCTTTCGCAACGAGGTACGGGACTTTAACTTCCCCTCCTGCCCGGACTGCGACCTGAGGGAGAGCTGCGATCTCAGGGCTAAAAATGATGCCTGCTGGGGCTGGAGTCCCTCCTGCGCAGATTGTCTCTGGGCCCAGGATATTATTCGCTGTCCATGAGACGGACGGCCTGTTATATGAGGCGAACGATGAAAGTGTATGTTAAACTTTTTGCCTCCCTCGTGAGAAACGTTTCCGAGGCTGTCAGGAGGCAGCAGCCCCGGGAGATCAAGGCGGGCTATCCTTTAGAGATAGAGCTGCCGGAAGAAAGCACTCTG
>JAJSAL010000072.1 GCA_024274705.1 Spirochaetota bacterium | reverse complement strand
TTCCGAATTATTGCTTTCATAGATATAGTATAAACATAGTGTATACATTTGGCAAACGAATTTTATGCGTATAACATTTGAGCTCACTGGGTTTTCACGAAGCGCCCTGTCTGCCGACAGGCAGGCAGCGAGGAAAAATCCGCTGCAGCGATTTGTTATGAGGTCATGTATTCAATTCCGTCCAATTCTCGATTCTTAGATCTTCAATTCTACCGAAGTGATTCACATCGTTTGTAACCAAAATGAGATTGTACGATAACGCTGTTGCTGCGATCACGATATCCATGTCTTCGATGATATTTCCTTTCCGTTCCAACGTAATTTTGATTTCTCCGAAGGTATCCATAACAGACTTGTCAATGTCTATTATGGGGAACAGTTCAGCAATTCTGTAAGATATCGCCAAGTTCTTTTCTCTGTGCTGTGATTTTTTTGCGCCGTAAACAAGCTCGCCGTACGTGATTACGGAAATCGATTTGGGAATATTCTTCGTTTCTTCCATCTTCCGATTTACGAATTCGTTCCCCTTTAGGCTATAAATAATGATATTTGTATCAATCAAATATGCCATGACTTTTGTTGAACCGCCTATTCGGTGAGCGTCCGTTCCTTATTTCGCCGATTATTTCTTCCGGTGATCTACTGTCTTCCCAACTTCCAGCAAGTTTCAAGAATTCCTCTGTGCTGTTTTTCCATTGTGATTGCGGTTGCGACAAATATGCTTCGATAATATGTATGACTTCCTGACTTATCGAACGCTTGTGCTGCTGAGATACTCTTTTCAGGTTATCGTATATCCGGTCATCGACATCCCTCACTTGCAAAATTGCCATGTCCCACCTCTATCTAATAGTATCTCACCTGAACGCATGATATGTCAAGCGTTTTTCATGCGTTGTTGTCGGTCTTTGTCTGTATCTCCTTTGCCCTTTGATTTACTGAGTTTTTCCATGCCAACAGCACCGAGACTCGTCCATCCGCTCGGGTTCTTTTATGACCTCATAACGGCTTGCCAATAAGCTGCGGGCGCAGGATGCGACCGTCAGCTTCATTGGCTTGTTAGACCTGGTGCCATCTCTAGTGCGCCTAAGTGCTTACGAAGGCCTTCCTCTACGCGTCGCTTTCCGTCGATACTATTCTCGTAGAAGAGAACACGGAATGGAGACACGTCAAACGGCAACTGGGTCCCCTTCTCCGCGATAAGTATTGTTGGCTTATTGAGGGCATGCGCATAGCCGACCTCATAGTAAACATTGGGGTTGGCTGGCGTGATCTCAGCGACGATAAGCCTGGCCTCCGTGATCTGCTTGGCAATGTCCGCCACGATAAGACCGGGCCCGTAGGACTCATCCGCCCGTATGGGCGCGATCTGAAACTCCTCACAGATTGGCCGGACTACTTCTTCATAGAGCTCATTGTAGGGCTTTGTGAACTGCATGACCACGAACGCGGTCGGCCGCTGAGCTTCTACCTCGAAACCAGAGATTTCGATATCGCTCGTATCTTGGCACCAAAGACCAACTTGGTTGTGTGGTATTACAAACGGGAGGTTCGTGACGAGCACCTCAACGCCATCGACCGTGAGTGCGAGCCTGGAGCCTGTCACTCGGACGGTGATGTCGTAGTTCCGGCCGGCTTCCAGGCTTCCTCTGTCGCCACCGGTCGCATGATACGTCCAGCTACCGGTGAACGTGCGCACGACGAACATCGCATCATTGCCGATTCCAGCGGTGACGAAGGCGGCGGTTGCGGGTTGGTAGGACACGATGAATTGGCAGGCCGTGTGCTCGCTGATCTTGCTAAAACGAACGGTGCCACGGAGCGTGCCGCCGGAGAATCTTTGGTCCGAGACGGCATTGCCGATCGCCGCGGCGGGTTGATCCACGATCTTCGTGGTGTCACCCCGGAACGTAATGCTGTCGTTCTGGAACTGGAACTTGCCCAAGAGAGAATGCCATCTGTACATGTTTCTCATACCTCCAGGTAGTTCCTAGGTCTAACTCTTAGGCGAGTATCAAAAGTTGAATAAAAAATAAAAGAAAGGAAATATTATTTTAATGCACAATTTTTGATACTCGCATGTTGAACTGAGCCGTCTGCCTCAATGAATCTCTATGGAGTTTCAATAACGACTCTTCTTCAACATTGACTACACTATACACCGGGTACTACCTTGTGAGCAATTATTTTTATCTTTTTTCTTATTCCATGCTATTTCCTTTTTCATGAAGAATCCGATTCTCTTTAAAAACCTCCTGATATAGGAGAAAAAATGAAAACCATCATATCACGAAACGATACTTCTCCCTTCCTCATTCTCCTTACTGGGAACACTGTGTATATATCTCCTATCCCGAATTGTGTAGAACTAGTATTACGGTGCCCGAACAAAACGATGAGCGGGAATTTCGTGTTTCAGAACCAAGGTGCCATTACAATGTGGACACTTTCTCACATCAAACCCGAATGCATCGAGGAGAAACTCCGCAAAATCGCTGTACTCTACTTTTGGGGGAATATCCTCCGGCTTTATCCCAAGGAGCTCTCTACAAAGCCTGATGTTTTCTTCTCTTGTCCGATTGGAAAGAAGTCCGACATACCGGATTTTCACAAAACGGAAGGGGAGTACATGCAGGAGAAACCGCCTCATGAACTCTACCGCATGGAGACGCATAACTTTTTTCCGGTTTTTGTCTTTGTAATCCCTGTAAGTGAAAAATACCAGGTCATTCTCAAGTTTTAAGATTCTGTAATTGCTTATGGCTATTCTATGGGTATACCTGGAAAGATAGCGGATAACGGTATCCACATTCTTAAAAGGCTTTTTTGCGTATACGACCCACTCCGTTCCATACAGATCGTCTAGTACCTTCTGAAACACTTCCCATTTCTTGCACTCTTCACGTGCTCCTTCCAGGTACAGCTGTTTTTCTCTGTATAGACGCTTCAACCCATCAAGGAACAGACGACGGAACCGTTTGGAGAGCACTTTTACCGGAAGAAAGTACCCTTTTTTACAGGATATCCAACTTTCCTTATCGATACTAAGACCGCCTCCTGGTACAATAGCATGTACATGAGGATGGAGTTCGAGTTTCTGCCCCCATGTATGCAGTACGCATAGTGCCCCGGTTCTACACCTTAACAACCGGGGCTCTTTTCCCAGTTCTGTAATCGTTTTTCCCGCACACTTCATAAGCAGGCTGTAGAGCTTCTTCTTGTTTTCATACAGAAAGAGATTGAGTGTAGCCGGAAGGGTGAAAACAACGTGAAAGTACTCTACGGGAAGCACATCTTTGCTTTTATCAAGTACCCATGTTTCCTTCTTGACAAACTGACATTTCGGACAGTGTCGGTTACGACAGGAATTATACGAAATCTGTGTATGTCCGCAGTCTTCACAGACTTCAACGTGCCCGCCGAGTTCCGCGGTCCGGCAAGAGATAATGTCTTGGATTACCTTCTCACTATGATGGGGAACATTGTAGTTCGTTTTATATTCATCATAATACTGCTTGAAAATGTCAGCTGCCTCTACATCAGGTTTTCTCTTCATCAAAGGAGAAATCAAGCGGATTTACGACTTTCATCAGACTCTCTTTTTTTAGATGAAGATAAACCATCGTTGTTTTAATATTGCTATGTCCTAAGAGTCTTTGAACAACGTGGATATCAGTTCCCTGTTCCAGCAGATGGGTGGCACATGAATGTCTCAATGAATGGATCGATACTTTTTTCTGAATTCCCGCTTTTTCTTTCGCTCTCGTAAAGACCCTCTGGAGGGTGCTTGTATGCAATGGCTTGGATTTTACTTGTCCCTCGAAGAGCCAATGGTGAGGACGATAGAGCTTATAGTATTCTCGTAAAAAAAGAAGAGATTTCTTCGACAGAAGTGTATACCGGTCTTTCCTGCCTTTCCCCCCTCGTACTTTGATAGACATACGCTTTGAATCAATATCCTGGTTCTTCAGGGATGCCGTCTCACTCACACGCAGTCCCGCGGAATAGGTGATCATCAGGAGCGCTTTATGTTTGATGTTTGTTGTGACGTCAATAAGCGTTGTAATTTCCTGCCGGTCCAGTATGTCCGGCAGTCTCTTCTCTCGCTTTACCCTGGGAATTCTCATAATCTCCCAGTTCCGCTCTAAAGTAATCGTGTAGAAATACTTAAGGGCGCTGTAATACTGATGCATATACGCGCGTGAGACCCGGCGCTTGTGCAGAAGATAATGAAGGAACTCTTTCACATCTTTTCCCGATTCCGGATTGATCTTATGATCGTAGAATCGTAGATAGGTTTGAATGCACCTTTGGTAGGTCCCGATTGTTCTCGGACTGAAACCTTTGATCAACAGGTCTTTCTCGAATTGTTGCTGTAGATTTTCCATAGATTCTTCTCCTTAAAATGTTGTTTAAAGAGAAGCCTATAGGTAATGTTCTTCATTGTCGGTTAGAAAAAAAGCCACCGCGCAGCGGTTTAGTTCAACTAGTGAGTATATTGCAAATATGAAGTATAGCTCCCTATAAACTTTCAATTCTCCGGTATAGTACGTAAAACAGGGGTGTTATCCGGTAAAAATGCAGTATACTTTTCGACATTATTTCAAACGTGCCGTTATATTATGACAATTACTGTAAATTCGCAAGTATATTTCCCAAATACTGCTTTTTTGCGGGTGTATTGAAGCAATAGCCGCATTTGCACCGTTAGTTTATGTGTATGGACCAACAAACTAAGCACAACAAACCAAAATTGTTAGACCAGCTTCGTTCCGTATTTCGGGGAAACCACTATTCATACCGTACTTCATCTGTGGATAATGTGATTCAGCAGAGATGGACTTTGTCCAGGTGCCGATATACGAATGACGATGTATCCGGACTACCTCAGATAAATAAAAGGGTGGGGGAAATTGTGAAGATTCCCCTGTGTTTGGCACCAACTCCTTTACGTAACACACCATTAATGTGGTGTTGCTACAATCTTCGATAGACCGGGCCGTTTTTTAAGATCTTTTTTAAGACCCTTAAGCCGTTCCTTGTTTACATACCCTTTACTCTGGAAGGAGTAGGTGAAATTGGTATGCACGTCATAGGTTCCCTTAAGGAGCGCATAAGTGTCTTCGGTCATAACCAGTTATTCGTACGTAGGGATGACGAACACTTTCGTAGGGGAATCCGCCGCGGAGATTTCCGTTTCCGCGTTTTTAGTCATGGATGCCCAGTTCCGTTCTTTATCTACCACGATACCGTAGCCCTCGAGTCCCGATGTTGCTTCTTCCCGGGTAACCGGTCCCCGTTCTCCGACGCCTGCGGTAAACACGATGGCGTCCACCCTGCCGAGAACAGCCATGTAACTGCCGATGTATTTCTTGAGCCTGTACCCTTCCATTTCAATGGCAAGCCGGGCCCTCTCGTTGCCCCCTTCAGCAGCTATTTCGATGTCCCTCCGGTCCACCCACTTCCCGGTTATACCTAAAACGCCGCTTTTCTTATTCAGCGCCGTTTCAACGTCCCACGCAGACGACCCGGTCTGGCGCATGATGTAGTAGGCAATCGCCGGGTCGTGATCTCCCGAACGGGTCCCCATGATGAGGCCTTCAAGGGGGGTGAGACCCATGGACGTATCCACCGAGATTCCGTTTTTCACTGCGTTGATGCTGGAACCGTTTCCTATGTGGGCGATAATCAGGTTTGTTTCAAAAGGATCTTTTCCTAAAAGGACGGCCGCCCTTTTTGCTGTGTAGAGAAACGAGGTGCCGTGGAAACCATACCGGCGGACTCCGTATTTCTCGTACCACTCGTAAGGGAGGGCATAGAGAAACGCCTTATTCGGCATTGTCTGATGCCACGCGGTATCCATGACGGCGCAGTGGGGTACATCGGGAAGGAGAGTTTGAGCAGCCACGATACCCATGATATTTGCAGGATTGTGGAGAGGTGCCAGGTCCTGAAGATCTTTGAGAGTGTTGAGGACCCCATCGTCAACGATGACGGATTGGGCGAACTTGTCCCCCCCATGAACCGCCCTGTGTCCTACCGCCTTGATCTCATCTATGTTTTTGATAACACCGGCTTCTGAATCGAGGATGGTCTCCTCGATCAGGGCTATCGCCGTTGTATGATCCGGACAGTGCCGGATTTTTACGTATTCATCCTTTCCCTGTGCCTTATGTTTGATCTGCGACCCTTCCTGGGTAACCCGCTCCACGATACCTGCGGCCATCACTTCCTTCCGGTCCCAGTCGTAGAGCTGATATTTTACCGACGAACTGCCGCAGTTGAGTGTGAGAATAACCATGATGTACCTCCGGGATATCGTTTCAAGGATAATTTCATGAAACCCGGGAAAATTCAACCCGGATGTGGAATCGAAGAGCGAACTGCCAGGTGGCATTCCGGCTGCGGTTTTAGTACAATGTATGTATGAAGATACCCTTCGATAAAACCGCTCTCATTATCGTGGATGTTCAGAACGATTTCTGCCCCGGAGGAAGACTTGCAGTAATCGACGGGGACGCGATTATCCCGGTGATCAACAGTCTGGCCGCGATGGGATTTGCGAGGGTTGTCGCCACCCAGGACTGGCACCCGGAAGATCATGTTTCCTTCGCTTCAAAGCACCCTGGAAAATCCCCTTTTGACACGATTTCCATCGATTCATATGATCCTCCGGTGGACCAGGTGCTGTGGCCTGATCACTGTGTTGCCGGTACTGCAGGGGCGGAGTTCCATAAGGACTTACATACGAAGCCGGTGGATGTGATCATCCGGAAAGGGGTAAACCCCGGCCTCGATTCATATTCCGCATTTTTCGAGAACGATCACACAACCCCTACCGGCCTTGCAGGATATCTGGGTACCTTAAGGATACGGACCGTGGTCCTCACCGGTCTCGCCATGGATGTGTGCGTGTATTACTCGGCCATGGATGCCCTCAGCCTCGGTTTGTCCGTTGTCCTGGTTGAAGACGGAGTACGCGGTATAGATACTCCCCAAGGTTCGCTCCGGGAGAAAAAAGAGGAGATGATCTCTTCAGGGGTCGTGATAACCACCTCAGAGGAAATCGAAAAATCGTGAACCCTGGATATCAAATTCCGCCTTCGGGACTGTTTACGGACTTTTATGAACTCACCATGATGCAGGGGTTTTTCTTAAGCCACCATAATCCCCGTGCGGTATTCGAGATGTTCTATCGGAAACAGCCGTTTAACGGCGGTTTTTCCGTGTTTGCCGGTCTGGGTACCCTGCTGGAGTATCTCGAGGGGATACGGTTTACCAGGGAAGATACGGCGTATCTTAAGTCTACAGGCAGGTTCAGGGAGAACTTTCTCGATTATCTTCTCACGCTGCGCTTTACAGGAGATGTCCATGCCCCGGCGGAAGGGGAGATTGTGTTCCCCAGGGAACCCCTCATCCGGATCGAAGCTCCCCTTATAGAAGCACAGTGGGTCGAGAGCCTGGTGCTGAACATCATCAACTTTCAAACCCTTATCGCAACGAAAACCAGGAGAATCTGCACTGCCGCCGGGAACAGGCCTGTTCTCGAATTCGGCCTTCGCCGGGCTCACGGGCCGGATGGTGCGGTTTCCGGGACCCGGGCTGCATACGTAGGTGGCGCCGGCGCAACCTCCAATACCCTGGCGGGGAAGCTTTTCGATATCCCTGTAAAAGGAACCATGGCTCACTCCTGGGTCATGTCCTTCGGCGATGAGCTTACTGCGTTCCGGCGGTATGCGGAGATCTACCCCGAAGGGTGTATCCTCCTGGTAGATACCTATGACACCCTGGAACAGGGAGTGAAAAACGCTGTACAAACGGCAAAGAGTATGGGCTTAGGCGAATCATCCGGGTTCGGTGTACGCCTGGACAGCGGTGATCCCGGGAGGTTGTGCAGAAAAGTGAGAACCATCCTGGATGCAGAAGGATTAAGCCGTGCGAAAATAGTCGTGTCCAACGACCTGGATGAGAATGTCATAGCAGCCCTGGTTGATCAGGGCGTTCCTGTAGATGTTTTCGGTGTCGGAACCCGTCTTATTACCGCCTGGGGTGATCCTGCACTAGGGGGGGTGTATAAGCTTATTTCAGTACGATCAGACGGAGAAACCCTGCAGGTTATCAAGCTCTCGGATGATCCTGGGAAACAGAGCCTGCCTGGATCAAAACAGGTACTCCGCTGTTTCGGTACATCCGGTTCCGCCGTGGCGGACATCATCACCGGAAGTGAAGAGGAGCTTGAACCGGCAGACAGCCTTGCAGACCTGCACCCACTTGTTGAAAACCGGAATCCTGTCAGTCCCGATACCATCGCCAGGAGGGAACCCCTGGTTTCTCAGTGTATGAAAGAAGGAGAAAGGCTGTACCCGGCGTTGCCTCTCTCTGATATCAGGGAATTCAG
>JAJSAL010000071.1 GCA_024274705.1 Spirochaetota bacterium | reverse complement strand
GACATGGGAATGCCCTACATGGATGGAAAAGTGCTTGCGCGAAAAATAAAGGAAATTTCACCGGATACTCCTGTTATTCTTCTCTCTGGATGGGGAAGTCTCATAAAAGCAAACGGTGAACCTCCGGATAACATTGACTACCTTCTCGGAAAACCGCCCCGGATGAGTATCCTGAAATCCGCCATTCTGGAAGTCCTGTCCAGAGGATGCGACCCGTTATGAGAAAGAGGATAAACAATGCAACCATCCTTGTGGCGGATGATGAAAAAAGTATCCGGGAAGTTCTTGGAGATATCCTGATCATGGAGGGGTACACGGTACTGTACGCTGAAAACGGTGCCGATACATTACAAACGGTGAGAGAACACCAGGTTGATGTTATTCTCCTGGACCTTCAGATGCCTGACATGAACGGCCTGGAAGTGACACGGCTGCTGAAAAATGATGTGTCTTTGATGCATATCCCGGTCGTCATTGTTACCGGTTTAAACGACCGGAAAGCCCGGGTGGAAGCGCTTACAAACGGGGCGGATGACTTTTTGCTCAAACCGCCCCATGTGGCGGAGCTGGCGGCGAGGGTTCGTTCCCTGGTAAAGGTAAAAGCGTACAACGATTATATGCGTAACCATCAGAAAGAGCTGGAGAAAAAGGTGCGGGAAAGGACACGTCAGTTGAATAACGCGATGAACGAGCTTAAACGCGCTTCCCTGGACACAATCTATCGTCTATCCCGGGCTGCAGAATACCGGGACGAAGATACCTCCATGCATATTCAGAGAGTGAGTAATTACGCCGCTTCATTGGCAAAGGCGATCGGTATGCCGGACCAGGATGTTGAACGGATACTGTATACGGCTTCGATGCATGATATCGGGAAAATCGGCATACCCGACCTTGTGCTCCTCAAACCGGGGAAACTGAATGAGCAGGAATGGTCCATTATGCGTCAGCACGCATCTTTAGGAGCGCAGATTTTAAGCGGTTCTACCAGCGAACTGCTGAAAACAGGGGAAGTCATAGCGTTGGCTCACCATGAGAAATGGGACGGCAGCGGATACCCGGCAGGTCTTAAAAGTACGGAGATTCCTCTGGAAGGCCGTATTACGGCAGTTGCGGATGTGTTTGATGCTCTGACTTCGAAGCGGCCGTACAAAGAGCCTTTCCCCATGGAAACAGCGTTTAATATCCTGACCGGCGAAGGGGGTACTCATTTCGATCCGGAACTTGTGGAAGGTTTTCTCTCGATACGACCCCGTATCATTGAAATACACGAGCAGTACAGCATAGAGGAGAGCAGTACATTAATGAAACTAACCGGTTTGCTGACCCAGGAGAAAGAGGGTGACAGGATTAATACCTGAGACAATGTGCTTTGAACTTATGGAAGCCGCAAAAGACGCGGTACTCGTTCTCGATGAAAAGGGCCGCATCGATTTCTGGAACCGGTCTGCAGAACGAATGCTGGGGTGGAAGGAGGAAGAAATCACAGGCAAGTACCTGTACGAGACATTGACCCCCCTGAAGTTTCGTGAAACCGTACGTAACAGCTTCGTATCGTTCTACAAGACAGGTTCGGGTGCGAATATCGGAAAAATGCTGGAGCTGTCGGTGCTTCATAAAACCGGGAGAACCATAACCGTTGAGCTTTCCCTTTCGGCAGCCATCGTAAAAGGAAAGTGGTATGCCCTGGGAATTCTCCGTGATAGAACGGAACAGCTCCTGCTGGAACGGAAAATCACCCATTATGAATCCTATGTAAAAACGGTTTTCGATTCGATTCCTGTAGGCATATTTATCGTGGATACTGAAAGTCATACCGTTCTGGATGTAAATCCCGAGGGAGCCAGGATGACGGGGATGCAAAAACGGGATATTGTCGGCCTGGACAGCCACGAATTTATCTGTCTTGCAGTAAAGGGGAGATGTCCCTTGCCGGATAAGGAAAAGCACAGGGACGGCCTGGAAAAGGTTCTGCTGAGCAGGGACGGTGAGTGCATCCCGGTTATGAAAACAGTTATACCAATCCAGGTGGACGGCCGGGACTGCCTCCTTGCTAGTGTCGTGGATATCTCGAAACAAAAGAAGGTGGAGGAAGAACTTCTTTCCGTTCAGCGTGACCTTACAAAAAAAAACAAAGAGCTTAGCCTTATCAATGAAGAACTCGATTTTGAAGTAAGGAGGTCCCAGCGTCTTGCCGAAGAAGCGAGATCTGCGGAAAAAGCCAAGGGCGATTTTCTCGCAAACGTCAGTCATGAGATCCGGACGCCGATGAACGGAATCATCGGTATGGCAAGTCTTCTTCTGGATACGAATCTGGATGCCGAACAGTTCGATTATGCGGAAACGATACGGAACAGCGCCGGATCCCTTATGTCAATCATCAACGATATTCTCGATTTCTCGAAAGCTGAATCCGGCAACCTGATGCTCGAATCAATCGATTTCGATCTCCGGACCACGATTAATGACCTGAACAAACTGTTATCCGTGATACCTCAGCAGAAGGGTATTGAATACATCTGTTCGATCGATCCCTCGGTACCATCCCTGCTTAAAGGTGATCCCGGGAGGCTCAGGCAGATCCTTACAAACCTCATCGGCAATGCCGTAAAATTCACGGAAAAGGGAGAGATTATGCTCCGGGTCGATACGGTACAGGAGGACAGGGACAGGGTAACACTCGGGTTTGAAATATCCGATACGGGGATTGGAGTGCCTAAAAATAAAATTATGAAACTGTTCGAACCGTTTACCCAGGCTGATGCATCCACAACGAGAAAGTACGGCGGGACAGGCCTGGGCTTAAGCATTGTAAAACGTATCATCGAACGCATGAGTGGATCTATAGAAGTTCACAGTACACCCGGGGAGAGGACCAGTTTCAGGTTTCAGGTTACCTTTGAAAAGCAGGATATGCCGGATGAGGTCCGGAACATGGAACCATTGAAGCCCCGGAACCTGAATATTCTCCTGGTAGATGACAATGAAACGAGCCGCAGGGTGATTAAAGAACAGATAGAACATTTCAGCTTTAACTGCAGAACCGCTGCGGAAGGCCACACCGCCTTACAGGAATTACGCCACGCCGCTTTGAATGGGAAGCCCTACGAGGTGGCCATAATGGATATGCAGATGCCCGGGATGGACGGTGAAACACTGGGGAGTATTATCAAGGGTGATGCTATTATACGAAACACGTGTCTTATCATAATGACTTCCGCCGGTTCCAGGGGTGACGCTTCCCGCCTGGAAACCATCGGTTTTTCCGCCTATCTGCAGAAACCGGTTTCCCTGAACCTATTGAAGGAATGCATCGATGATGTGGTAAATGAGAGGCAAAAAGGGGGGAAACCCGGGAAGAGGAGAATCGTAACACGCCACTCCATTGCCGAACACCTTAAACTGAATACCCGGATTCTTGTTGCAGAAGATAATGAAACGAACCGGAAAGTCATTGCCGGTTATTTTCGAAAACTGGGATACCAGCCTCACATCGTTTCAAACGGGTTGGAGGTTATCCAGGCCCTGAACCGGAGGAAGTTTGACCTGATCTTCATGGATGTGCAGATGCCGGAAATGGACGGAATGGCAACCACCCGTGAAATCCGTTCCGGCCGTGCAGGTAAGCGCCATGCTTCAGTACCGGTAATTGCGATGACGGCGCATACACGGGAAGATGATATCAATAGGTTTCTGGAAGCCGGTATGGATGACTACATGTCCAAACCTTTTGATCCAAACGACCTGGCGGACCTGGTCTCGCGGTGGAGTCCCCGGATGGACCTGGAACCGGGAAAAGATGTGAAACGAAGCGTGGAGAAAACAGAGCCTGAAATGTCTCATATAGCTGTATACGACGCATCGAAACTGAGGGAATTTCTCGATGACGATGAACCGGAGATCCAGTCGATTCTGGTTGAGTTCGTCAGGAATACAGCCGACCTGTTGATGCGGATCCGGGAGGCTGCTGCCGCAGGCTCTTGGGAAACGGTGAGACTTAAGAGTCACTCGGTAAAAAGTTCCGCTGGAAGCGTAGGGGCCGGAAGACTATCGTTCCTGTCAGGGCAACTGGAACATGTATCAACCAGGATGGAGCAGGCAGCCTGCGAAGAGCTTATAACAAAGCTGTATGATGAATACCAGCTGTTCTGCCGGAGAATCAGCAGTGTTGTTGATATGGAGGAGAGTATACATGAAGATACTGATTGCTGAAGATGACGTAATAAACAGGAAACTGCTCGAGGTAATTCTTAAGAAACGGAATTATGAATTTACGTCCTGTAAGAACGGTGTGGAAGTTCTTGAAACCCTGAAATCCGACGGGACATACCAGTTTGCCATCTTTGACTGGATGATGCCTGAACTGGATGGAATCGGTCTGATAAAGAAAATCAGGGAAAATAAAAAGTACGAAGGTATTTATATTATTCTCCTTACAGCTAAAAATTTCAAGGAAGATGTTGTAACCGGGCTGAATGCAGGCGCGGATGATTACATGGCCAAGCCGTTTGACAAGGAAGAGCTTCTGGCCAGAATCAGGGTAGGGGAGAGAATTCTGAAACTGCAATCCGCGCTTAACGAGAGAGTTCTGCAGCTGAGGAACGCCCTGGAAAAGATTTCCACCCTCCAGGGTCTTATACCCATGTGTGCAGGGTGTAAAAAGATCCGCGACGATGAAGGATACTGGCAGGAAGTGGAGCAGTATATCATGGATAACTCGGAGGCCCGGTTCAGTCATGGCCTGTGCCCCGCGTGTGTCGATAAGTATTATCCTGAATATAGAGAGATTAAAACAAAAAGAACGGAGTTATCAGCACCGGTTGAAGGAGACGTAAATTGAAAAAGAAACTTCTCGTAATCGATGATGAGGCCATCATTCTCGATGCTGTTAAAACGATCATGGAAGACATGGGATACAGCGTGGATGTTTTTTCAGATGTTTTAGAAGGCGAGAACAAAGCACTCAGCAGTAATTATGATCTGATACTGATTGATATCCGGATGCCTCAAAAAAACGGAGCCGAGGTTACCCGGAGCATTCTCAAGGCTAAACCTGAAGCGAAAGTGCTTATCATCACCGCTTTTCCTTCAGATCCCCTGGCCATAGCTGCGCTGGATGCAGGTGCTAAAGGGCTGCTGAAGAAACCGTTTGAAATCGCAAAAATAATTGATTTTTTAAAGGATTGATATGCCTGAAGAGAAAAAGAATTATTTTACCGAAGATCTTATTCAAGATACGGAAGCTTTAATGGTCAGTCTGCAGAAACTCGACGAAATCACCTCCTCTCTTGAGAAGTCTTTCGATGAGGAAACGGAGAGGGAAATAGTAAAAGGGGAGATGGAATCCATAGAGCGGTCCCTGGGCTTACAGTCCAACGGGTATGCAGAGATAAAACTATCCGCCGACCGGATGCTGTGCTTTGCGGATTTTTATCCTCCAACGCTGGAAGGAGCTCCCCTCTCCCTTTCTGATGTGGAAACTCTCATATTTCAGAAAAACCTTGTAATCGGCGTGGACTGGGAAAGCATTAAAAATGCTGTCTGTACGTGCAATGAAGAGAGAAGAGAAGTTCTCGATGTGTGCATAGCCAGGGGCGAAAAACCGGTGAATGAAATACCGGTTCATATCAGGATAGAAGATTCTTTTCTGAAGCGGAAAAAATCTCCCGACAGGAATGCTCAGAAAATCGATTACCGGGAAATCAATCCGTTCACGCTAGTCAGGAAGGGAGAAAAGATCGCGGAGATTATACCCGAAAGGAAAGGCCGTAACGGGTACACCGTGACAGGAGAAGAGATTCCTTTCGGGAAAGAATCGGAAGTGGAACTGAACCCCGGGGCGAATACTGCCAGGAACGGCAATACTGTAGTAGCAGCCTGTGACGGTACGTTCGAAATGAAGGGTACTGATTTCTGGGTTAACGAAGTACTGGAGATTCAGGGTGATGTGAATTATCACACCGGGAACATCAATTTCCCGGGAGATGTCATTATTAAAGGTGTTGTGGAAGACGGGTTCAAAGTATATTCCGGTAATTCCATATTCTGCCGGAAAACCCTGTATGCCACGGACATCCGGTGCTGCAAAGATCTCATCATCAACCAGGGAATCATCGGCCGGAAACGGGGGCGGGTAAAGGTGGGCGGAAAAGTTCAGGTTAAATTCATTGAAAACTGCTATCTCGAGGCCGGTGAAGATATCGTGGTCCAGGTAGGTATCCTCAATTCCGTTGTACAGTCTCTCGGCAGAATTCGAACGTTGGAAAAGGGACTGATAGTGGGAGGAAAATTATTTGCACAAAAAGGGATAGAAGCACATCAGGTAGGCACTGCTTCCGGCACGCGCACGGAAATAATCTGTGGTATAGATTATTCGATACTTCAGAAGCTCGAGTGGATCAGGGACAAGAATATCGAACTCATTTTCAAGCTGAGGAATATCGAGGAAAGAATAAAGAAAAGAAGCAGTTCAAGTGAACAGCTTATCGATGTACGGGGTAAAATTAAAGAATCCTTACATAAGCTCAATGAAGCGGCCCAGCAACTTGTAGGTAAAATGGATAAAAATGATGATGCCCAGGTGATTGTTTCAGGTTCGCTGTTTCCCGGTACGTACATTGAGATCTGTCACGTGTCCTGGG
>JAJSAL010000070.1 GCA_024274705.1 Spirochaetota bacterium | reverse complement strand
TTCGTGCATGGGGAAAAAGCCGGCGAGATCCTTCGGTTCGTTTTCCCGCCATTCCTTGGCCCCGGCCTGCCAGGCTTTCATGAACCCGCCTCCCCGGACGGTAATCTCCACGGGAAGCCATGTCTTACCTTCCCGGAAGATGAGCTCGTACGGGTAGAGAAAGGATTTTCGAGCATCATCAGGGTGCATTTCCAGGTTAAGAGCCACAAAGATGTGTCCGGGAGTGGTTACAAAGGCAGTCTCGATGCCTGCGGCTTCCAGGAGGGATGAGTAGAGGATCGACAGATCGTCGCAGTCGCCTGCGAGAAATTCCAGGGTCTGCTTCGGAAACTGCAGGTAATCGATGGCTAGCGTGTCCTCGGAAAACTCGATGTACGGAGTGGTCGGGTCGATGACGTAGCTGATGCCGTACAGGTCCAGGGTTTCGTGGAGCGCCATGGCGATTTTCAGATTTTTATTCAGCGCCCGGGATCCACTGTCCCTGATCCAGCCTGCGACATTCTTGGAGAACTTAAGCACCGCCGGGTCCTTGGCTGTCACAAATGCGCTGGCTTTCCTGTCGTCGTCCCAGGTAATGGCGTTCCTGTTCTGCAGCCGTATCGTCTCGATAATTTCCTTTGACTGCTCCTTTCCATCTACCTGGTAGGAAATGTTGATCAGAGCGGAAACCTTGGTTCCCTCGGTAATAGCCAGAACGTTGTTGGTAAAAAGGCCGAACACATCGACGGTCTGTTCCTCTCCGGGTTCCATGGAATCAATAACGATGGCTTCCTTGGGATTGTCCATGTACTGCTTGACAAAGAGGCTGAGTTTAACATTCTTCACGGCCGTGTCTTCGAAGTTCCGGATAACCGCCTTTCCGATAGGATTGCTGTCGTAGTATTTGAAGAACACCGGAAAGATGTTTACGAATTCCACGGAGACGATGTCCACTCCTTCTCCCTCCATATCCAGTTCCTTAGGGATAACTTCGGATGGTTCCGGTTTGGGTTTCCCCTCCCTTTTAACCCGTTCCCGGGGTGTGCCGAAACGGAGAACCGTTCCGATGCCGACATGAACATCGTTGTAAAGTCCTAGGTATCTCCGGTAGCTTGCCAGGGCCTGGATACCGAAACCGGGGTTGAAGTAGAATGCTGCTCCCGCTCCAGCCCGGATATAGGGATTTCCGCCGCCTGTTCCAGGATCATCATTGAACATGGCATAGAAGTAGCCCCCTTCTGCCACGGCATTGATTTCGAACCGGGTGCCTATGGGAATACTTAAGTACGCGGTAACGCCGCCGGAGATAAACGACAGGCTGCCGGGACTTATCTCAGCTGAATCCGGCTTTTTCAAAGGGACCCAGCTGTAAGCGGCGTCGATCCCTGCTGAAAGCATGGGAAAGAAAGGGAGAGCGTATGTTCCGGAAAGGTCCATTCCTCCTCCGGGGGTATACCACTCTCTATCACCTGCCAGGGGCAGACCAACACCGGGAACGGCCCGAAACGCTGCAGGCCCGGGCCTGGGCTGTTGAAGACGCAACTGTACACAATAACAGGATGAGCAGGAAAAGAATAAAAGATTTCATACTTCGCTCCACAATCAGGCGATCAGGCATGTGGAGGTAAAAAATGATAACAGGATGCGTCAGACTTTACGTAATTACTGGAAGTAAAACAGCGCATTACCTCCGGAAGTGCATCACAATAATTATATCATAGGGAGGATCGAAAAACCAGCATATTGCTTAATAATCCCGCTCCCCATACAATGCACTGCATATGAATAAGCGGAAAACTATTCTCTGGAGCATCGCCCTCGTGCTGTGCACACTGGTGTGGGGTTCCTTCCATCCCATATCCAAGCACCTCATGTCAAGGGGCTTGAGCCCCCTTATTATGTCGTTCCTCCGGTTTTTCTTTGCTGTCCTGCCGATGATTCCTCTTTTTGTCGCTGAGCTTAAGAAAAACGTGAAACCCGGCTGGAAGGACGTTGCCGTGTTGTGCTGTTTTGGGTCCTTCGGGGTAAGCGGATTTTCCCTCCTCATCTATTACGGACTGGAGATGTCGAACGCTACCAGCAGTTCCATCCTGGTTAATTCCCAGCCTTTGTTCGCTTCTGTATTATCCGCACTTATTCTGAAGGAGAAGTTTACCCTGAAACACCTGTTCGGGGTCATTATCGGGTTGTTCGGTATTACCCTGGTGGTAACGAGAGGTAATTTTTCAGCCCTTTCCTTAAGCAATACATACGTGCTGGGCAATCTGCTCTGTGTCCTTGGGGCAATATCGATCAGTGTTTTTTACATTGGACTTAAAAAGTACGTGAAACGTTTCGGAAGCACGATTCCCACATTCATCACTATAGCCGCCGGTACAGTCATCCTGTTTGCCGTCGCCCTGGCAGGAGGCGCAGAGTTCGGTGTCCTTTACTCGGTGAGCTGGAAAGACTGGCTCTGGATAGTGTATATCGGGGTCCTGGCTACGGCGATTACGTATATCATCTTCAACCGCGCTCTTCATGCTATCGGCGTCATCCGGTCAACAGGATTCAAGTTCCTGGTGCCGGTGTTCGGGGCGATTCTCTCTATCCTGTTCCTGGGCGAGCGGGCAAATGCTGCAGTATATGTGGGAATCGGGATTGTTCTTGTGGCGATACTATTCATCCAGGGCCCTGTGGGGAAGCAGAACAAAAACCGAAAAAAATCTGTAAATTCATGAGGAAGGGCGTATAGTTCCGGAACCTCACCCATCCCACCTGAGTTCAAAGCACCTGGCGGGACACACGGTTACGCACAATCCGCAGCCTGAGCACAGCTCCTGGTCTACGGAAACGACACCTCGATGATCTTTTGAAATGGCATCGTACATGCAGGATGTGGTGCACAGGGAACAGTCCGGAAGGAGGCAGGGTTTAGCCAGGTGTGATGTATACGGTTCGTTCGGGATTTCCTCGAAGGATTTGAGTTCTTTAAGGGCGGTTCCGCGGATTTCCTCCAGACTGCTGTATCCTTTTGTTTCCAGCCACACCTCCAGGTCTTTAAGGATCTGCCGGAGGATAGCGTACCCGTTCAGGATAAGGGCCGTCAGGATCTGTACCGTCGAAGCTCCCAGCATGATGTATTCCAGCACATGCTCACTCGTGGAAATCCCGCCGATACCGGACACCGGGAGGCTTACCGCCTGGGCGAGGGTCGCCGTTGTTGCCAGGCCGACAGGCCGGATGGGATCTCCCGAGTAGCCGCCGAAAGTGGGCAGCAGGGGTTTGCCTGTTTCGATGTCCACACCGATGATGGAACGCATGGTGTTGATGGCGCTTACCCCCGCGGCCCCGGCCCGTTCCGCCGCCTGGGCCAGGGTGACGATGTTCGACACATTGGGAGAGAGCTTGACCGTCACGGGAATGCTCACGTTCTTAACGGTGCTCCTTACAAATTCGTATACCTGTTCCGGATCAGCGGACAGCACTTCCAGTCCCTCCCCGTGGGGGGATGCTATGTTGAGCTCCAGGGTGTCTGCTCCCGCTTTTTCCACGAATCCCGCGATGTACGCCATTTCCGAAGGGGTATGGCCCAGGATATTGGCAATGCAGACGCCCCCGGTATCTTTTACAATGGAAATCTCATGGGCCCACTCTTCCAGGCTGTAATCGCTGTACAGGCGGATGTTCTGGAGCCCCGCTCCTTTTTTCGCCAGCCTGGGCCGGACGTTCCTCCGCACCTCGTTGACAATAGTTTCCGTTACAACAGCCCCGGCCCCGGCTTCAACAGCCCTCTTCATGTAGGAACCGCACCGCGTCATGGGACCCGAGGCGACAATTAGGGGGTTCTTAAGGGGTATTCCCAGAAAATCGACTTCGAGCATATATAATCCTTCAGCTGAATATTTCCCTGATCCGGTCCTCATGACCGCAGGATTTTCGCACCACTAGTTTCGGTTTCAAGTAGATTTCCTGGTCGAACTGGTCCTGGGGACGGTTAAGGGAATCGAAGAGGAGACGGGCGGCGATGAGGCCCATCTTGTACACCGGGTTCGCAATGGTGGTAAGCTTGGGTTCCACCAGGGAAGACATACGGATGTTGTCGTAGCCTACCAGGGCTACCTCCTCAGGTACGCCCACACCGGAACTCTTGAGGACATCCAGGGCGCCCATGGCCATCAGGTCATTCGCAGCGAATATGGCCTCAGGCAAGTGTCCCGCCTGGATGAACCGCTTTGCCGCCAGGTATCCTCCCTCCACTTCGTTGTCTCCCTCCAGGACAAGGGTGTCCTCCAGGGGCAGTCCGTGCTGCTTCAGGGCTTTTCTGTATCCTGCCAGTTTATCCCGGGATTCCGGAAGTTTTTCAGGGCCGCTGATGTGGGCAATCCGGGTGTATCCCTGTTCGATCAGGTACTGCACGGCTAAATACCCGCCTTCGGTGAAATCGGTGAATACGCAGTGAACCCCTTCGGCTTCACGGGGCCTGCCGATAAGGGCCAGGGGAAGGGCATCTCCCTGGATTTCCATCAGTTCCCTGTAGGAAAGGAGGCTGGACGTAACGATACACCCATCCACACTCCGGTTGGAAAGGAGGTGGAGATATGCCCGCTCTTTCTCCGGATTTTCTTCGGTGTTGCAGAGCAGGAGATTGTACCCGTGGCTGTGGGCGACATCCTCGACTCCCTTGGCCACTTCCGGGTACAGGGGGTTTAAAATATTTGGAATGAGAAGGGCTATGGAATAGGTTTTATTAAGGGCCAGGCCCCGGGCAAGATTGTTCGGGGTGTACTCCAGCTCCTTCATCTTCAGTCTTACCAGCTCTTTGGTTCCGGAAGAGACGGTTTCCGGGTGATTCAGTACCCTGGATACCGTTGCTACAGAGACGCCTGCTTTTTCCGCTACTTCCCGAATATTCGCCATAAGTCCGGGGGATAGTATATCACACAGGGTTTATGTACTGAATAGAAGGAAAAATAAACGGCCTTCATGTAACCGGTTACATTGACAAATGCCTGGGGTCTGGTATAATAGAAGTAGTAAACGGTACTACCGGGCAGGATATTCAGACCCGGTGAATCGGTTTAAACAAATGATCCCGTTTATACTGAAAGGTGTATCTTTTTCAAACACACATCCAATCCTTTCAAAGGAGGATAAACCTTGAGTCTACCGAATGATTTCAATACCATGGAGAAGGGCTTAACCATGCAGCAGGCAATAGCCGAGGCAAACCGGTGCCTCCTCTGTCATGACGCGCCTTGTTCTAGGGGATGCCCTGCAAACACCGATCCCGGAACGTTTATCAGGAAACTTCGAACGAAAAACGTTACCGGGGCCATCAGAACGATCAAACAGAACAACATTCTCGGCGGTGCCTGCGGCGTGCTCTGTCCCACACCGGAGCTGTGTGAGAAAGAGTGCAGTGCCACAGGCATAGGCGAACCCATAAGGATCGGATCCATCCAGCGGGCCCTGGTTGAGCACAGCTGGAGCATCGATTTTTCACCCCTTAAGGCGGCACCGGGTAACGGCACTAAGGTTGCGGTAATCGGTGCCGGACCTGCCGGCTTAAGCTGTGCGGCGGAACTCGCCAAGCAGGGGTTCGAAGTGGAAGTGTTCGAGGCGATGCCCGAACCCGGGGGTGTCATCAGGTACGGCGTCCCGGCGAAGAGATTCGATGAAGCGTTTTTCACCCGGGAACTGAAGGATATCGAGGACTTAGGGGTAAGGTTCCACTGTTCTTCCAAGATCCAAGGGAAAGAGGGCGCGGAGAAACTACTATATAACGGCTTCAAGGCCGTATTCATCGGCACCGGCTTATGGGAAGCTGTAACCCTCTCCGGAAAAAAAGATATTCCCGGCCTGTATAATTCTGTGGACTTCCTTGCGGGATTACGGTCTGACAAGCTTAAAACACTGGCTGACAAAATAGACGGGAAAACGGTTGCCGTTATCGGAGGCGGTTCCGTTGCCATGGACTGCGTGGAATCTCCCATGCGCCTCGGTGCAAAAGACGTGTACCTTATTTACCGGCGGACCTGGGCACAGATGCCGGCGGAGGAAGAAGAGAAGATCGAAGCGGAAAAAGCGGGAATCCAGTTCCTCCTCCTTAACCAGCCTAAGGAGTACCTGACCGGTCCTGAGGGAAATATCTCCGGGATTAAACTGGTACGTACACGGCTGGGAGAACCCGACCCATCAGGGAGGCGGCGGCCGGAAGAGGTTCCCGGTTCCGAATGGGAATTGGAAGCTGATATTGTTGTTGAAGCTATCGGCAACAAGGCCGAAGCAGGATCCCCAGGGTGGTATCCGAATGTGAATACCGATGCAAAGGACCTGATTGTCGTCGACGGTGAAACCGGGGCAACAAACGTAAAAGGTATATTCGCAGGCGGGGATATCGTTCGCGGTCCGGCACTGGTTGTGGAGGCGGTGCAGGACGGTAAAGTTGCGGCGGCCGCCATTGCAGAGTACCTTGAGAAGGAGGATAGATAGATGGGTAAACCTGATCTTTCTATAGATTTCTGCGGAGTAACGTTTAAAAATCCGTTCTGTCTTTCATCATCGCCTGTATCAAACAGTGCGGAGATGGTCGCCCAGGCGTTCGAAATGGGATGGGGAGGAGTCGCTTTCAAGACCCTCAATTCCGACAGGATCCCTATCATCCACCCTTCACCAAGGATGAATCCGTATCATTATAATGACAAGAAGCTGGTAGGTCTGCAGAATGTCGAGCAGATATCCGACCGGCCCCTCAAGGATAATCTTCTCGATATGCTCTATCTGAAAAAGCATTACCCGGACCACGTCATCATTGCCAGCATCATGGGATTTTCCGTGG
>JAJSAL010000069.1 GCA_024274705.1 Spirochaetota bacterium | reverse complement strand
GAACGGCGGTTCCATACCGACAAAATGAACTTCATGTCCCCGGTCTTCCGCCATAGACCGTCCGATTTCATATGCAACGATCCCGGAACCGCCCACCCTGTGATAGTGGAGCACTGCAATATTCAGGATGTCCCTCCTCTCGTGTTCCTTCCGTTAAAATACCCGGAGTTCCCTGGAAATTCCCACCGGGTTGGGCGTATGAAAAGGCTCACCGAACCGGGTTCCGATCATGGCCCCTGCCTGTCTGTCCCGGGCATCCAGCACTTCCCAGAAATCGGAAGACCGGACAAAGGTCTCCGAATCCCCGTCATCTTCCCCCCGTTTCCGGACCTGGGATCCGTACGTTTCAATGGCCCGGACTTTTTGATCCCGGGTTTCTGAAATATCGACTACGATACCGGGATTCGTTACAAGGGCGAACTCGTGGAACTGGAACAACTTCTCCGGTCTGTGGATTGAATGGTGCGTTTTGATTTTTTCCAGCCCTGCCAGGAAGCAGCATTTCCGAACAATCCTCCCTGCTTCCGAATGGTCCGGGTGCCGTGAATCTTCCATGGAAAAACCGAACATGATGCGCGGCTTGAACCGCCGGATGATGTCGATCACTTTGAGACGCACATCCCTGGAATCCATCAGAAAGCCGTCCACGCAGTCTAAAATGATCCGTTCCTTTACCCCTAAAAAATCCGCCGCCTGTTCGGCTTCGTTTTTCCGCTCCTCTGCAGTCCCGTAGGTAGCCTGCTCGCCGCAGGTAAGATCACAGATGGCGGCAGAATAACCCCGGCTGATCAATAGTTTAAGGGTTCCACCCATGAAGATTTCCACATCATCCGGATGCGCGCCGATGGCCAGAATGTCTGTCATAACGGTTCCCACTCGTAGAGAAACTCTGAAAATAACTCAGTACTTTGAAAGGAAAGAACAAGTTCAGCCGCCATAACATTCACACACAATAAATTTTCCCTCCTGGAAAGCCCTCCGGAGAAACAATTCTGATTTCTCTGCGAAACATGTACCACGGAAGTGTCGACAGCGGACTGTTGCTTTTTGGCAGCGGCCATCTTTCCGCCCACGCTCTCTATCTCCAGAACTGTCCAGGGGTTTTGCCCATGGTATCACGGATTTTTCCGAATGGTTATTTGTCCCTTTTCGGACACTATCGTTTTCATACTATCCATGTCAAGATAACCTGATACACGGGCCGCCGTTTATTCCAGCGGCACATTCCCGGGTCTTAACGGGAAAGCATGTTACTGCTCCGCAGTTTTGACGTGAAGGCCGCACTCTTTGTGTTCCGGATGTTCCCACCACCATCGTCCTGCCCGAAGGTCCTCACCTTCTTTAACAGCCCGGGTACATGGTGCGCAGCCTATACTGGGGAATCCTCTGTCATGGAGTTCATTATAGGGAACATTGTTTTCTTTTATATACTGCCAGACATCTCCTTCCGACCAGTCCGCTAAGGGGTTCAGTTTTACCAAACCGTTGCTTTCGTCCCACTCGATCTTATCTATGTTTGACCGGGTTACAGACTGTTCGCTCCGAAGACCGCTTATCCAGGCATCGAGAGTCGCAAGTTTCCCTTTAAGCAGGTTAACTTTGCGGATACGGCAGCAGAGCTTTCTGTTATCTATGCTGTAATAGAAAAGGTTCGGACCATATTCCCGGACCATCTTTTCTACCCCTTCCCTGTCCGGGAAAAGGGCTTCGATCTTTTTTTTGTATTTCAACAAGGTCTGTTCCATAACGTTGTAGGTCTCCTGGAAAAGGCGGCCCGTATCGAGGGTGAAGATTTGTATTTCCGGACATACCTTCACGATCATGTCTGTAATGACCTGGTCCTCGATACTGAAACTCGACGCTAAACCGATCGATTCTGGATCCAGCGTGGCCGTGATTTTCTTAAGTATTTCCTCCGCAGAAGAACAACTCTTGAAACTACCCTGAACTTCCAATACTTGTTCTCTGTTCACTGATCACTCCTCACAAATAAGCTTCTTTGATATTCCGTAAAACCTGCACAGGTGTCAATAAAAGGGCCTTAACAAGGTGTTTATCACCTTAGCTGCAGAATATTCGGGTTCTTTTTGCATCTATTATATCCATATATTCCATAATATCCATGTGAATATTTGAATAAATCACTCACTTTCCGTTTCGCCACGAAATTACAACTACTTGACAAATTTACGATTTGATCTTAAATTTGGCACATGATTCAGCGGACACTTCAATCGTACCTGCTTAGGGATGCCGGGTACTATCCCATAGTAACTCTAACCGGCCCGCGTCAGTCCGGAAAGACAACCCTTGCCCGGACTGCCTTCCCGGATTATGATTACGTCAATTTGGAGGAAAGTGAATCCAGAATGTTCGCACGGGAAGATCCGAAAGGTTTCCTCAAACGGTATCCTGGCCCGATAATTATTGATGAAGCCCAGAGAGTCCCGGACATTTTCTCATATATTCAGAGTTCGGTTGATAAGGACGATGCTTCCGGCCGGTTTATTCTGACAGGTTCACACAACTTCCTGCTGATGGAACAGATCTCCCAGACTTTGGCCGGAAGATGCAGTATCCTGAACCTGCTTCCATTTTCCCGGGCGGAACTGGAGGTGCAAAAACAGGAAGAGCCTAAAACTCCTCCAAAGATTTTCAGCAATCAAACAACCAGATTGAATAAGTGGGAGGCGGTAAGAACAGGCTTCTACCCCCGTATTCACGATCGGAGAATTCCTCCAGAGATCTGGCTTTCCGATTACGTGCGGACATATCTCGAGAGGGATGTTCGAAGCCTGTCAAATATAGGAGAACTGGAGACCTTCGAACAGTTCCTAAGACTCTGTGCCGGCCGCTCGGGTCAGATACTGAACTTCTCTGCCTTGGCCGATGATTGCGGAGTCTCCGTAGACACGGCAAAGCGATGGATCTCAATACTTAAAACCAGCTTCATCGTCTTTTTATTGACTCCTCATTACCGTAATTTCAACAAAAGGCTGACTAAAAGCCCAAAACTCTACTTTTATGACTCTGGTCTTGCATGCTTTTTGATAGGAATCCGTAACCTAAAGCAGCTGGAGATCCATCCCCTCCGGGGCCCGTTGTTCGAAAACTACCTGGTAAGCGAAATTATGAAGGCGTACATCCATCACCGCCTGGCAGCACCAATTTTTTTCTGGCGGGATCGAACAGGACACGAGATAGACGTAATCATCGAAGAAGGTACGGAACTGTTTCCTTTGGAGATCAAATCCGGGGAAACAATCTCACGAAACATGCTGGAATCACTTTTATGGTGGTGCCGTCAGGCAAACAGGTCTCCGGATTCGGCAACTCTCATATACGGAGGTACAGACTCCCAGGAAAGGCATGGGATACACATCAGACCGTGGTTTTCGATATAGTCATCTCTGCAACTCCGTAACCCGTATGATCGACCATTTGTGCGCAAAAAGGCTGGTACGGTGGGAGTATGCCCGGGCCGATCGCAGGGTTAGTATGGCGGGACTTACCGACGAAGGATGGGAAGTAAAAAGAAAAAAGATCTGCACAGGTCTTCTTAACACTATCATGCAAACCTACCCTCGCACGAAGGCACGGAAAGATATGGGTGAGAAATTTGGTGATGAATCACCCTGTACCAAATGTGGAGCCTTTGAAAAGGTTTGTCCTTACAATACGATAAAACTGGATCCCAGACCCGTATTCCCTAACTCCATGGTCTGCCCCAACTTCGTGGGCTAATCTGGCCCTATAAGCACAAGCATTTTGCCTGACAGAAGTACTTAACATATGTCTATCATTAATCACGAGACCTGTATGTCAAAATCCTCTCAGGAGGGAAACACTGACATATCGAGCAAAAACGGAAAAAAGGTGACAGTAGGGCGCGTTTCCTGAGATGGTGCAGAGGTATATCAATGGGGCCCTGAAGGATAATACGATGACATGGTGAGTGTTCATAATTTTCGGGTACATCCTGCTGCTATACACCAGGAAGGGCTAGAATAATGTACCAGGAGTACTGCTATCATTTTAATCAGTGGATAAAAAACCAGTTTATACAGGCGATAGCCTAAATTAAAAACAACGGTCTCGCCCTGTTTCTGAATCAGTTCCTTGATTACCCATGCATCCCGCCTGCTCAGGAAAATACCTAAGCTCGGGGGTTGATCTTCCGTAACAGGGCCCGCAAAACCCATAATTCCCGAAAGACAGAGACGATTAATAACAATCATTCTCGAACGCCCGGCCGGATTTTCTTTTAGTTTGTCTTTAAGCTCAAGCTGTAATGAGCAGGAATAGATTATCTTGAAAGGTAAAAGAAGGTCGTATAGTTCTTTTAAAAACAGACTTGGTTTTTCAAGTCGCTGTATCTCATCCATAAAATGTACTTTCTGCCTTTTCCAGCTCCAATAAACTGTATAAAATCAGCATTATGATTTATAAACCCAGGCAGTTTAGGATCATCCCCTTAAGCGGGGCACACTGAAATGCGAGGTATATCAAATGCGTTCTCATCGTGACGGACCGGAATCACCGTTATTTTCCCCGATAAAAATGAACGGGAACATGTCCCTGTCCCGGTTACCGGACTTCGGTATTTCCGGGGAGATGAGTTCCCTTCTGGAATCAGCACCGGAAGGTGCTTGCGTGGGCTGGGGTATTCCTTTTGAGATCGGGAACGTTGTGGCAATCAGGGAAGAGGCGGTGGAGGTTTCTTTTGAACCAACAGGGGCACAATGGCTGGTGTTCATGCACACATCGGACCGGCGGCAATTGCAGCCTGAACCGGATGGATTTTTCTCCCATTCACCCGGGGAGGGACAACTCAACGAACATGCTGCTGATTACATTGTCCTTTTCAGGGACGGAACAGAAGAAAGGTTACCAATCAGGAGGCGCCACCAGGTCGGCAGTGTGCAGAGGCGCTGGGGTGAAAATTGTTTCCAGGCGGTTGCACACCAGAAACCTTATCCGAAACGGGCGGCCCATGAGCAGCTTATTGCGGAATGGGGAAAGAGCCAGACCCGGGTGGCTTTGGTCGATGGCTCACAAGGAGGACAGTGGATCAACTGGTTGTGGGCGTGGAAGAATCCGCACCCGCAAAAGGAGGTTGCCGGTATCCGCTTCGAACCGAGGTCCGGCATTCTTATCGTGTCCGCAGTATCGGCAGGCAGCCTGGAGGTGACACCATTACGCTGGCAGTCACGCCGCAAAGTATGTTTCCGTCTCCCTGAGGGTGAATCTTTTTCAGCCGAATTAAGCGATAAAGGGCTGCTTAAACAGATTCAGCTCGATTTAGGGCAGGTTATATCAGCTTCACCTCTTCTTGAGTATCAACACGATAACTGGCCGGAATCCTACAACAACCAGATACCTGAAATTTCACAGTCTGATGTGATTATCGAATATACCGCTCATTCCGCAGCCTGTTTTCACCTGGCAGACGGGTCCCGGATACCGGTACGACACGTTGAAAACAGTCAAGCATCTGGATCGTTTCAAGTCGTTGCACCGTCGAAGCAGAGGGTAACAGTCCGGGTGATGGAACGGGAGAGTGGGAAAGAAGTACCTGTCAAGCTGCATGTCCATGGAGAATATGGGGAATACCTGCCGCCTGTGGACCGCCATCGAAATATCAATCCGGCATGGTTCGAAGACTACAGTGTTGATTTTTCACACCTTGGCATCCATTCATGCTCGTATATACCCGGATTTACCAGGATTGATATGCCTTTAGGAAATGTATATATCGAAGTATCAAAAGGTTTTGAAATACGGCCTGTGCGAAAAGTGATTAACATAACACAGGGAACGGAAGAAATAATTGTCGAGGTCGAAAAAGTGTTACCCTGGCGTGAGCGGGGTTGGGTGACAGCCGATACGCATGTGCATTTTCTCTCCACTGCATCGGCCCTGCTGGAAGGAGCTGCGGAAGGGGTTAATGTTGTAAACCTCCTGGCCAGCCAGTGGGGAGAGTTGATGACAAATGTGGGTGATTTTGACGGCAAGACTACATGGGGGTCAAAAGAAGCCGGGGGCGACGGGGAGTATCTAGTACGGGTAGGTACGGAGAACCGGCAGCATGTACTCGGACATATCTCTCTATTAGGGTACAGGGGCCGGATTATTGCGCCGATGACGACCGGAGGTCCCGATGAATCGGCCCTCGGTGACCCGGTGGAAGTTCTTTTAACCGAGTGGGCCAGGCAGTGCAGGAAGCAGGACGGCCTGGTAGTGCTGCCCCATTTTCCCGACCCCAGGGCTGAACACGCAGCATCTATCGTAAGTGGAGATGTCGATGCCCTGGAAATGACTTCCTGGGACCTGTTGTACAATGGGATAGATCCCTACTCGCTCTCGGACTGGTACCGGTATCTTAACTGCGGATACCTGGTTGCGGCTGTGGGCGGTACAGATAAAATGATGGCCTCCACAGCCGTGGGAACGGTACGCACGTATGCGCGGATAGATCCGGATACAGAGTTCACCTATAAGACGTGGATGGACGCGGTTAAACGGGCGGAAACCTTTGTTACCTACGGACCCCTTATGGAGTTTTCGGTAAACGAACTTCCCATGGGGAGCAAAATCGAAATGACGCGGAATGGAGGCACGGTGGATGTGTCCTGGAAAGTCGCAAGTGTCACAATCCCTCTCTCCCGCATTGAATTGATCGTAAACGGGGAGATTCGGGAGAGTCTTTCTGTATCGCCATGGGAGGGCAAGGGTCACTGGTCGGTCAACATTGATAAAAGCTCATGGCTGGCCCTGTTGGTACGGGGACATTATGCTGATAAACCGGAAATCGTTGCAGCCCACTCCACTCCTGTGATGATACACGTTGAGGGAACACCGATGCTTGCAAAGGCGGATGCCCTGACCATCCTGGAACAGATTGAAGGGGCCATGGCTTACATCGATACCATAGGAACCCGGGCGGAGGAAACAGCATACAAACGGATGAACATGGTATTAACATCTGCTCATCGCACACTGCACAACCGTCTGCATCAGATGGGGCGGTATCATGAGCATACGGTTACAAATGAGCATTCCTAGTATTTTTTGCTAACTGTGTATTCCTGGTGCAAGTCTCCCGGCAACCATAAAAGCCCTATCCGGATTGAATCTCCCGGATAATCCGGGTCTTACTGCTCCAGTACCTTCTGAATGACCATCCTCACCGATTTCCCGATCAGGGCTTCCGGCAGATTCTCCTGCTTCCTGCTGCCTAATGAAAGCAACTCTTCCAACTCCTCCCTCAGTTTCTGCGCCGGTGGTACATTCTTCATCAGCATAGCCCTCCCGGTTAACTTTTCTTTTTAGTGAACTCATATGAACCGGGGCAGCGCCATTTTCATAGATCCTTTTTACAGGAGTATTTCTGCATCACCATAGAGATTGATTGAATAAAAAAGTTTGATTCTTTTCGGGCTAATAGTCTATACTTACCGATATTATGAAACATTAATATAAAAAGTGGAGGGTTCGTTATAGAAGCTGCCAGCTTACATTCAATTCCGGTATCCGTATAAGAGGCAGCGGCCTTTGCAACTGCATATGCGATAGTGATGTTACATTATACGGCTGCAGGATATCATGCTGTATCCAGGCTTTATCCGGCAATCTGGTGAGAGGGGGGGCAAGCAGCCTAAGGAAGATAATTGTTGTATGAGAGTAGTTTAATTGAAAACTGGTAAATACAATATGTTATTCCTATGAGATAGCCGAGCATATTAAGGATATATTGTTATTTAAAGCGTGGTAGAAATTATCCTTTCATAGGAGGAAATTGACATGTCATTACCGACCTGTTTTTTTGCATATCCCTATGTCTCAGGATAGTTGTCGCGTATAGGACTTCCCGCTGCGGCCACAGCGGTACTATGCCGTCTGCTGACTCCTCCGCCCTCAATGAAACCATTGCCGGCACCACCGCTGCCCTGCTGCGCAGGACCGCATGTAGCGGAGGTCTCCCCAGATAAGAACGCGAACTGCACCTGCACAACCTCAGCATGTACCTCCAAGCCAGAAGCTTGGGCGTCGGTGTGTTGCCTGCCTGTGCGGTGCACGCAGACAGGTGCCACCTTACCCGGCCCGTCGGCCTTATATGCTGTTTCTGTCCGTAGGCTCACAGTTTTGATCTCCGGCTTCCTTCCCACGGTCGGTCGCCCTTCCGCAGTTGCCTTTATCTAGTATTTGCCCTACGCTCAATGGACGTAGGGAGGTTCACATACTGGGGACTCCAACCCCATTAGTTCGCGCCCATGCTGGGCGCACACAAGGGGATCGAGCGAACGACGGAGGGCCGGGGTGGAGTACTATGATAAAATGTAGTGGTGGGATCTTAGCGGCCGCGTTGCTCATCCCCGACGTTATCTTTTGAACAATGAGGCAGGAAGTAATGAAAACCTTAGAGGAAATAAAGAATAGTTTAATCAAACAGAAATCAATCCTTAGAGAAAAATATAAGGTAAACCGTGTTGGTATATTTGGATCATATGTTCGAAGTGGGCAGACACCAAAAAGTGATATTGATATTTTGATTGACTATGAAGAAGTACCAAGCCTCGTAACATTGATCGAATTAGAATATTATCTTGAAGAAGTTCTGAATTCAAAGATCGATTTGGTTACTCGAAAAGGCATCAAGCCGCAGTTAAAGGAGTCTATTTTGGATGAGGTAGTTTATATATGACTAACAGAACAGTATTACACTTCCTGGAAGATACACTAAAAGCTCTCGAAAGCATTGAACGTTTTGTTAAAAAAATGGATTTTAAAACCTTTGAAGTTGATGAAAAAACAATACGTGCCACTGAGAGGGAGTTCGAAATCATTGGAGAATCCGTAAAAAAACTTCCAAATGCCTTAACGCATGAATATTCAGAGATACCTTGGAAAGCAATTGCAGGAATGCGTGATCGTTTAATCCATCATTATTGGGATACAGAAGTCGAAATTCTATGGAAAACAATTCAAGAATCGGTACCTCAGTTAAAGAAAATCATCCAAAAAATGATCGAGAACGAGAAATCGGAAAAAAGATAATAATGTGATGAACACGGATTTCTTTCCCGCCGTTCGTTCCTTGCTCTATAATGAGCCCAGGAATTAAGGCAGAATTGGAAGAGGATTAAGGTGTAGTACTCCAATAAAATTAAAATGGAGGTTACACTGTACAAATGAGAAAGAGTTACGACAAACAATTTAAGGCGAAAGTCGCCTTGGAAGCCCTCAAATGAGGAAGCAACAATTCAACAACTCGCAAAACGGTATGATGTTAATCCCGGACAGATTAGCCAATGGAAAAAGCAGGCGATCGAAGGTCTGATAGACCTCTTTGAGAGGCCGAACAAGAAAAGCGAAGAAGAAAGGTCCCATCAACAGGAGAAGATAAAATACAAGGAATAATAATTACTCACCGCTCAAAGAAGGGAGAGCTATCAAATGATCTACAAATGATTTCGATGGAAAAACCCATGAGAGCTATTCGTTCATTCTTAGTGCAAAGGTATTGACAAACATGATTGGAAGAGAACAAAAGGATCCGTTACCTATTATGCACTTATGGAACAGCATGCAAACCTATATGAAGTTGATTGATGACATTTGGAAAAAAACAAAGCCTTCTCGGTAGGACTAAGTCTCTTTCAAAATCCGTGACGGGAACTCCCGAAAGGTTCCCTGCATAACAGAATGGGCTGTCGGACGGGGAAAACCAGCGGCCCAAGTTGAACTCAACTGCCGACATAACCTTGAAGGATTGAGTCGACCTTTACGGTCGATTCAATCCAATGTTCAAGAAGCCCTGAGCGGAAATATATCTTCTATGAATAGAGGGAAATACTCCCGGAATTTTTCCAGGGAAAAGAAAAAAATAGAAAAGGAATTGCATGAGAAACAAAATCACTGCGTGGGATGAAAACTTGTGCCGTTAAAAAAAACATAAAAGCTCATGAAAGATGGTTTTACGCGTTTCGCTCTTTTTGATCTTTTTTAAGAACGCGAATTGGTTCCCAAGGATACCCGGGATTCCGATCCTTCGCAAATAACGGGAAATAAGGGGCAACCCGGCACGGCTCAAGTGAGGTGCTAATTGGCATAAAATACCTTATTGAAGCGCTCTCTCTTCTTATACTACAATAGTACTCGTGGCGTATAACGATTTCCAGGAGTTGATGAAGCAGGGCCGGTTCAGCGACGCCGCTGCATACGCGGAACGTGAATCCCTTCAGGAGGCAGGAAGTGGTACGTTCTGGCTTACCCAGCAGGCACGGGCCCTGGTCCGCATACCTGATTACCCAAGGGCCCTTGAAATTGCCAGGAAAGCCCTGGAGATAGAGCCGGACAGTGCCTATGCGGTTTCAGCGGCAGCCGATGCGCTCGGGGGGCTTCAGCGTTTCGAAGAGGCCCTTCAGCATTACGAAGAACTCTTAAGGGAACCCAGGCTGATTCGCAAAGGGAGGAAGGGCATCCTCTCCTGCCTGGCGGCAATGAAAGAATGGGAAACCCTCCTGGAAAGGCTTTCAGGATGGAGCCTTCCGGAAAAAGAAAGCCTTCCCTGGAGGATAAAAGGGTCGGCCGGACTGGGACGTATCGATGATGCCCTCAAAGCAACTTCCAGGCTCCTGGAGCTGTCGCCCCACGACCGTTCCGCCCTGTGGGAACGGACGGAATTGGAGATCAGGAAGGCGGGTCTCGATGAGGCGATCAGGAAAATGGGACGGATGTCCCGGATTCCATCGCTTCCCCCGGTGTACCGGGAAATCTATGCCTCCCTCCTCCGGAGGGAGGGAAGAGAGGAGGAGGCGATTGGTGTGTACGATTCTATCACTGCCCAGGGCGGTGAGCCCCGGATCCAGAAAAAACAGGTCTTCACCATGGCGAAAAGCGGCAGGGAGAAGGAAGCCATTCCCCTTTTGGAAGAGTTTTTAAGGAATGAACCGGAGGATATCTATCTGAACTCAAGTTACGTTGCAGCCTGTAAGCGAATTGGTGAAGCCGAGCGGGGCATCAATTTCTACCAGAAACTTTTAGGCCTCTTTCCCCAGGCCAAATCCCTGTACGGCAGGATCAGGTCCCTTCATAAGCACCTGGAGCAGAAACAATGACCTCACAATTGACCATCGGCGACCTCATCGATGTCCCGCCGGTAAAGACAGTTATCCGGTTAGAGGAAGGGCGGGAGCATTCCGAAGAAATCGCGAAAAGTTTCGTGTTCACCTCCGAAGTTTCAGCCCATCTCAATGTCATCACCGAAGCCCTTATGGCAGGGAGGGGACAAGGATATTTTCTGCAGGGAGATTTCGGTTCCGGGAAATCCCACCTGCTGGCCATGCTCTACACCTGGCTTTCCGGCCTCTCCGGCACGGAGCACCTTATCTCCGCCCATCCGGGAATGGAACGGACCTCCGGCTCCAACCGGCGGACCCTCCCAGTTGCCGTTTCCCTTATAGACTACCGCTCCTCCACTCCGCTGGAGCAGATACTCCTTGAAGCAGTGGAGAAGGCGCTGGCCGAAAAAGGCAGAACCACCGCCCTTTCGCCGGTATCGGTCTTTCTCGACAGGGTGCGGAACATGCTGGAAGATCATGATACTGCGGAAGTTTTTACCGGACTCACCGGAGCTCCCGGGGACCGGCTTTCAGAATGGATTTCCGAAAACCCCGGGGAAGCCTATACCGGGGGCATCAAGCTGTTTCAGAAACTGGGAGCCGAAACTCCTGGAGCCCTGGTGGAAGAACGAAGTGAAACCTTCCACCGCATGTTCAGGGAACTGGACGATGCCGGTTTCGACGGGATATTCCTGTTGATCGATGAGCTCTCGGAGTTCTTCCGTTCCAAGCCGTCAGCCCGGTCCTTAAACGAAGATGCCCGTACCCTCCAGTTATTAGGGGAGCTGACAGGAGCACGGCCCTTATGGATCGTAGCCGCCGTACAGGAAAGTATCGAAGCAACAGGGGACATCGCCCACTCCATATTGAGGAAGATCAAGGATCGATTTCCTGTACGCCTCTCTCTTTCCACCGTACATATCCGCTCCTTGATATCGGAACGCCTGGTTCGGAAAAAACCCGGAGCCGGTGAGGAGATCTACCGGATCTACGAGCACTACCGGGGACAGTTTCCCACATTCACCTGTTCCTTCGACGAGTTCCAGGCGATTTATCCGGTACACCCCGCAACAATCGCCCTGCTCGACGGGTTGGGAGGGCTGTTCAGCCAGCACCGGGGGATCGTGGACTTTGTATGTGCCAGGATCGCCGGAGACCCGAGTCGTAATATCCCCTCCATCCTAAACCGGCCGGACCAGGAACTTCTGGGACCGGACAGTATCTTCGAACATTTCGCTGAGAGGCTTGCCGAGTTCTCCTCCTACAATATCTACCCCCGTCACATCGTGCCCCACCTGGACATGGAAATAGACAAGGTCCTGGATAATGGAGAAGACCGGTACCTGGCCAAGCGGCTTATACGGATGCTTGTCCTTTACCGTATACACCCAACGGCAGTGACCCCCGGCGCTGCCATGCTGGCAGAGCTGGCTTCCTGTAGCTTTGATGCCCCGGAGATGAACGCTCTTTTTGTATCAGAAGCATTACTCGATCCTCTCGCCCGGTCCAGCCGCTTTCTGACAAAAAAAGAGGACGGCGAGCCGGACAGCCGGGTGTACGAAATAACCACCGAGGAAGATCCCGGGAAAGTACTGGATGCCTGGATAAACCGCATCGAAGACGGGCTGGACCCGAAGGATTCCCGGCTTTTGCTGGAACCCCTTTCCCAGATCCCCGAATCCGACTCCTGGCCGGGACCTGTTTTAAGCCCGGGGGGAGTGGTACGGCAAATAAACTGGAACTTCAGCCAGCGGCGGGTCCTGGTGCGCTATATGCACAGGGATGAAGCTCCCCAGGCGTTACATCACCGCGGCGGAGAGCAGGAGGAGTGTGATTTTTCCCTTTTCCTCACCCTCGAGGAAGGCAAAGCCCCGGCCGGGCATCCCGCAATCTGGCAGGTCCCTTTTCCGAAGCAGTCCGATACCATGGAGCCCTTGAAAGAGTACCTGGCGGTGCGTCTCGCCCTGATAGAACTGTCCCCATCAAACCCTGCACAGGCTCCCCTTATCCCGGCAGCACGGGACCGCTTAAACCGGCTCAAACCGGCGGCTTGCCAGGCTGCCCTGGACACCTTTTACGCGGGTTCCTTCAGTGATCCCCGGATCAGGCTGGATGCGGCGATACGACAGCTTAAGCGGTTTGACCGCCTCCTGGAAGCTGCAGGGGAAGTTGTCCTGGCTGATAAGTATCCCCGGTTCGCCGAAGTAGCACCCCGCCGCTTTCTCCCCTCTCCGAGGATCTATCAACAGCTCCTGGAATCCTTCATCATTCCCGGGAGCCTTTCTTTACGTGAAGCCCGGGCCCGTTCATTAAGCGCTCCCATCGACGGCCTGGCAGTTCCCTTAGGGTTGGTGGAACTGAAACGGGGATCCTATCTCTACTCACCGGACGTATCAGGCCATCCTCTCTTAAGTTTTCTCTTCCAGCAGATAAGCCCTTCGGGCACCGTGCCGCTTAAGGAACTGCTGGAAAAATGTAAGAAAGGGGTCTTCGGACTGCCGAAAGATACGTCCCTTTTCCTCCTGGCATCCCTCGCAGCCGGGGGTCTTATCACCATACGAAAAAACGGAAAGGCCCTTGCTTTGGATTACCTCAGCCTGCAGAACCTGGAGCGTGCTGAGGAAGTTACCTTGGGCGAGCTCATCGGAGAGTATGACAGGACCACGCTGCTGAAAGAGTGCGGGTTTCTTGACACCTCCGGGGGATGGGAATCTTTCGGCTTACGGCAGCAACGGAATGCCTGGCAGGAAGTGGTGCGGTTCCGGGATACCGCGGAAAGACTTGCCGGAGAAACCTTAGCCGATCTGCAAAAGAGGCATGAATATTCATCCTTCAGGAACTTCGGGTTTGAAGCTCTTGAAGAAAAGCTCGCCGCCGTTGGAAGGATCGGCAGGGAAATCCGGGTCTCCTACACGGCAAAAGAGGGTTTGGAGAAATTTTTAAACGCCTGGCGCTCCGAAGGGTTAAGAGGAGAGGACATCCCCTTCCTCCTGAAGCTGGAACGGTTTTTAAACAGGGGTGCCGAGAAGTTCGTCTTCATCAACCACTATGTGCGTCATGAAGGGCTGACAAAGATCGACCGTTTTGAACAGGACCTGGCAGTACGGAGGAAGATCATCCTGGAAATGCTGGAAAAACCGGAACAGGACGTCGTTCCTGACGAGGGGAACATCCTGGACCGGGAATTCGCACAATTAAGGGAGCTCTATATCCCTCTCTATACGAAGCTCCACGGTGAATACTACGATTCCCGGCGGCAGCCGGAACTTTCGAAAAATGCGGAACGGGCGTTACAAACCTTAAGACGGCTTGCAGGAATCGAAGCAATGGACAGGCCCCCCGGCCTGGACCGTTTTCTGACAGACATGGATAACCGGCAGACGGTACAGTGCCGAAGGCAGACCAGGGAAGAACTGATGCGGTCCCCTCTCTGCAGCTGCGGGTTCCTCCCTGGACAGGGTGGTTCTTTCTCCGCTCCGAAGGACCCGGGGAAGGAAATCGACAGGTTCCTTACGGAATACGTGGCCATACTGAATACTCCCGGCGTACTGGAACCCATTTCCGCCCACGCATACGCAATTCAGGATATGCTGCCTGAGGTTTCAAAGCATCTTAAGAAACTGGGTGCCGGTCTTGAATCAGGATCCATAAGATCTTCCAGCCTCGTAAGTGTCCTCGACGAAGCCACTATCCGGGAACTTTCCAGGGCCATCGAGGGAACGGTGACCCTCAAGCGGGTAAACCTTGACGATCTTACTAAGCGGCTTGCCGGACGGAGGCTACCTCCGGCAAGGGTCCTCTCCTTGTTTGCTGAATGGCTGGGTGTACATGACGATGACACCCTTGTCGCGGTGGTGGGAAAAAATTCTCCTGGCCAGGCAGAGGAGACCGGGGCAGCTGACTGGTGGCCTTTAGCCAATGCCCGGTATTTTCCCCATATCTCTACCGGTGATAGAGATGAAGCGGCATTGACCGGGAAACTTGGAACCCTCCTGGAACAGCGGTATCCTTCCGGTCAGCTTGTGGAACACTTTAAGCGCATGAATCCGGAAACGTTGATCCGTTACATCCGAGGGGAACCCTTCCACACCTCCGCAATCAGGACAGCCTGGCTGGTCCTGGCAGAACGGGTACTCGAAGGCGCCGCTTTTCCTGAAGAAAAAGACTTAGGATGCAGCCATGCCGACCTTACGTGTTCGAAAGAGACAGAAAAACGTCTCGTGCTGATAGGGGAGATCGCGGGACACCTGGGCCGGGCATATCCTGAACGTTTAGCAGTCCGCCTGGACCTGGAAACCCTTTTCTCCGATCCATGGGCAAAGGACGCACTGAAAACCTGTGTGGACAGAACCCTGGAGAAGACACAATCATTGGGCGGGACCTGGCTTGAAGGGCTCGATCCCGTTAAACCCATACGCCTCGAAGAGAGACCGTTGGTCCTGTTGATAGACGGGGTGCCGCCGGATATATGGCTTAAGGTGCTGCCCAGGATCACTACGAAGGAATCCCGCCCTTTTATCAGCTGGTCACGCCTTACTACTGTTCCCGAAACAGCAGCGGCTACAGCCTTGCTGTTCGGTGTTGAAGAGGAGCCTGCCGATGCCCTTTCCGCTCTCGGTGTCCCGTATATAACCTTAAGCGGCACCGGGGACAAGTCCGTATCGGCAGAGTTGGAGGGACTCGCATCCGGTACTGCCGCAGTGGTCCGCTTAAGCGTATTGGACCGTGGCGCCCACCGGGGCGCTTACAAGCTGTCGGAGATCGTCCTGGTATTGGAGACTATCCTGGACAGGGAGCTTCTTCCCATCCTTAAGCTGTGCCGCCGGCAAAACCGTCCTCTGGTCCTGACCACGGACCACGGCATGTCCTTAAGGCCCGGCAGGATGGACCACGGCAGGGGGGGAGTATATGAAAGCGCAATCTTCCGGGCAGTGTGGAACATCTGATACGGAAAGGGTAAACAATGCCGGAAGAGATCGAAGGGACCGTAGAAAAACTCCTCTTCTCAGATGAACAGAGCGGCTATTCCGTGATGCGTTTCCGGACAGATGCCGGCACTGTTGTTGCAGTCGGTTCTATCGTCTCCGTGGTTCCAGGGGAACGGTTCCTTCTGAAGGGAGAGTGGACCGAGCACCGGCGCTTCGGCCGGCAGTTTAAAGTCAGGGAGTACCATCCTGTTACTCCCGCCACAGAAAAGGGGATCGAGAGCTACCTGTCATCGGGAATGATCCCCGGTATCGGACCGCACCTCGCCCGTAGTATCGTACGTGTTTTCGGGACCCGGACCATGGAGATCCTGGACCATGAAGGAGAAAAACTGTCCAGGATCGAAGGGATAGGGCCTAAACGGTTGAAGATGATCCGGAAGGCATGGAAACAGCACAGGGGAATCCGGCAGATAATGATCTTTCTTCAATCTTACGGTGTAAGCCCTGCCCTGGCAGCCCGGATATACAAGGAGTACGGAGACCGGACAACACAACGGGTACAAGAGAATCCGTATCGTCTTGCCCGGGACATACCCGGCGTCGGGTTTCTTACCGCAGACCGGATAGCCGTACATTTAGGACTCCCCCAAGCCTCCATTGCCCGGGCAGAAGCGGGAATCCTCCATACGCTGCGGGAAACCGTCTCCGAAGGGCATGTCTACTATCCCAGGCTTCAGCTGGTCCAGGCCGCCCAGAAAGTACTGCAGATCGACCGGGATGTTATCAACCGGGCCGTGGACACCCTTCGGGAAGGGGGCCAGGTGATAGTTGAAACCCCCGGGGACATTCCCGGCGGGGACCCCCCGGTGTATCTGCCCATGTTCCATAGGGCCGAAACCGGGGCTGCCGAACTCTTCGGTAAACTCCTTACCGGGTCTGAGCCGGGAAGTCCCCGGGGTACAGGGAATATAGACCCGGAGAAAGCTGTTTCATGGGTACAGAACAGGATGGGGATTACCCTCGCTGAAAGGCAGGTCGAAGCCCTGCGCACCGCCCTTTCGGGCAACGTGATGGTGATTACCGGCGGTCCCGGTACAGGTAAGACCACCATCATCCGCTCCCTGCTGGCTGTCCTGGACAGGTCGGGGCTCACAACCCTGCTGACCGCTCCCACCGGGCGGGCAGCCAAACGGCTGCAGGAAACCAGCGGCCGGGAAGCCGTCACCATCCACCGCCTTCTGGAGTACAATCCGAATGAGGGTGGATTCCGCCGGGGCCGGGACAACCTCCTTCGGTGTGATTTCCTTATCCTGGATGAGACCTCCATGGTGGATATACTGCTGATGTACCATCTTCTCAAAGCTCTCCCTTCCGGCACATCCCTGGTCCTGGTGGGGGATGCGGACCAGCTCCCTTCGGTGGGCGCCGGATCCGTGCTGAAAGACATCATTCTCTCCGGGACGGTTCCGGTGGTGGAACTGAACGAGGTCTTCCGCCAGGCTGAAGCCAGCCGGATCGTGGTCAATGCCCACCGGATAAACATCGGCTTAATGCCTCTATCCGAAGAGGAAGGGGACTTCTACTTCATCCAGCAGGAGGATCCTGGGAAAATCCTGGAAACAATCGTAAAACTCTGCAAAGACCGCATTCCCGCTCGGTTCCATCTGCACCCTGTAGACGACATCCAGGTCCTGTCACCGATGCACCGGGGAGAAGTGGGTGTAACCAATCTGAACAACCTGCTGCAGAAAACTTTGAATCCCTGCGAAGAGGGTGTTACCCTTGGAGAACGGTTTTACAAGGCAGGGGACAAGGTTATGCAGATACGCAACAATTACGATAAGGATGTGTACAACGGGGACATCGGCCGTCTTGAAAAAGTGGATTCCCGGAACTCCTCGATGACTGTCCGGTTTGAAAACCGCAGGGTTCGATATGAAGGACGCGACATGGAGGAGCTTACCTTGGCTTATGCCGTCTCAGTTCACAAATCCCAGGGATCGGAGTTCCCGGCTGTAATCATCCCTGTAATCACCCAGCATTACATGCTCCTGCAGCGTAACCTGATCTATACGGCGGTGACCAGGGGGAAAAAACTGGTGGTGCTGATTGGAACAAAAAAGGCATTGGGAATGGCCGTTAAAAATACAAACACACGGAAACGGCTCACCATGCTCAGGCACAGGCTTGCTGCACATAATAATGATCATTCCACAGGATCACCTTAATACACCCATCCCGGGGTACCGGTTTTCCGGTCCTCATCCAACCGCGTTGAAGGGCAGTGACTTCCTTATCTTCGAAATATTTGATAACCTTACGGCTTACGGTATTCATTATATTCAGGCCTTCAGGAGAACTATTCATGAAGCATACACCTTCGACATTCGCCCTCTTTTTCGGAAACCGGGGGTTCTTCCCGGCATCCCACCAGGAAACAGCCCGGGAGGAACTCCCGAAGCGGCTGAAAGCACTGGGACATGACACTCTTATGCTTGGAAAAGACAAAACCCGGTACGGAGCAGTTGAAACCCCGGAGGAGGGAAAAGTTTTCAGGCGATTCCTTGACGATCATAGAGGAGAATATGACGGAGTCATCCTGTGCCTGCCGAACTTCGGCGACGAAACCGGGGCTGTAGCTGCGCTGGAGGATACCGGGGTCCCTATCCTGGTCCAGGCCTACCCGGACCAGTTGGATGAGATGGCACCTGACAAACGGAGGGACGCTTTTTGCGGTAAGTTCTCCGTCATGGATGTATTCTGCCAGTACGGAGTTCCCTTTACGGCCCTGAAACCCCATACCATTGCCCCTTCGAGCCCGCAGTTCTCACAAAATATCGAATACTTCGACAGGATGTGCCGGGTGGTGAGCAATCTGAAGAAGTGCGTCATCGGTGCCATCGGCGCCAGGACAACCGCCTTCAAAACCGTCCGGATCGATGAGCTTGCCCTTCAGAAACACGGCATTACCGTGGAAACCTACGATCTTTCCGGAGTCTTTAAGCAGGTTCAGGACCTGAAAGATACCGACAGCCCGGTAAAAGAAAAGGCGGAATCGTTAAAGAGCTACACCAGGTGGAACGGTGTGCCGGAAAAGGCGTTTATGAATCTCACCAAACTTAGTGTTGTCCTGGACAGGATGATCAGGGAGAACGGTCTGGATGCCGTTTCCATCCGGTGCTGGATCGAAATGCAGGAACAACTGGGCATCTCTCCGTGTGTTCTCATCGGAGTACTGAACGATCTGAGAATTCCTGCAGCATGCGAACTCGATACCGGCAATGCGGTGATGATGCTCGCCCTCTCCTCGGCTTCCGGCAAACCGGCAACCCTCCTGGATTGGAACAACAACTACGGCGATGATCCGGACAAGTGCATCCTGTTCCACTGCGGCCCGGTTCCCCAGAGCCTGATGACCGGGAAAGGGCAGGTAACAGACCACGCTATCTTAAAAAACGCTGTCGGTCCCGGATGTTCCTACGGAAGCAATGTCGGAAGGATCACTCCCACTGATATGACCTACGGAAGCCTTCTCACTGTTGATGGGACTATCCGTACATACATCGGTACAGGCAGGATAACGGAAGATCCCATAGCGGAAGAGTTCTATGGCTGTGCCGGTGTGGCGGAAATAGGAAACCTTCAGGATGCCCTGCAGACTATCGGGTACGGCGGATTCCGTCATCACGTTGCGGTAACACCCGGGTCGGTAATAGAACCTGCCGTAGAAGCGATGGAAAAGTACCTGGGCTACCAGGT
>JAJSAL010000068.1 GCA_024274705.1 Spirochaetota bacterium | reverse complement strand
GTAATTGACGCAATCTTGAGGAGATTTCTTCCATAATATTTGCAGATTTAGAGCTATTTGGTATTGTGGTATCTATTTCACGAGTTGTTACGAGCGATTTGACTGATTCCGGCAAGTATGGGCGTAAATTCGTTTTTTCCTGATTCGTGTATACTACAGTGCTCATATTAACTATATAGTACAAGTTTTGTCATTCTGATTCAATATCAGTGTAATTGCTAAATATTGTAGTTATCCAACTTGCATCATAACGACCGGGATGAGTTGCGGCGCCGATATCATTTCAATATTGACGAATGGGAATACCCCCCAACCGTGCCACAGAACTACTTTGCGGTCCGCTCCATCCGATTGTTAAATTCAGAATAGCATGCCCACCGCATGTTACCAACTAGCTGTCATGAGTGAAGTTCGCAGAAAGACTCCTTTCCATATATTCTTTCCCGCGTGGCCAAAGCGTGGGCGATGTCCATTGCGTCGGCTTCGCGTAGGCCATAGGGTGGCAAGCGTGGGTCCTGGTGCCGGCCATGGTGGAGTGGACATCAATGGCGTGGGCTGCGGGGCCATTTCATTCCTTTACTCGATCAATACCACTCACAATTCCAAAGGCTCCTGAGGATGTGCCACATATTTCCCCGGAATTTAACATATTAAATCACCAGTTTTCAATTAAACTACTCCCATGCAACAATTATCTTCTTTAGGCTGCTTGCCCCCCTCACCAAATTGCCGGGTAAAAAGCCTGGATGCAGCCAAGATATCCTGCAGCCGTATAACTCAGCACCCCTATTACATATACCGTTGCTGTATAACTTCATGATCCGCGTTTTATGCTGTAAAGGCTCCTGCCTCTTATCGTGATCTCAGAATTGTATGTAAGTTGGTAGTTTGTATCACGAACCCTCCAGTTTTTTATATTAATCTTTCTTTATAGCAGTAAGTATAGACCATTATTCAGAGAACAATCAAACTTTTTTATCCCATCAGCGGTACGATAATCCCCCTTTATTCTCCTTCTTGAGGAACCCCGGGATTACCGGTAAGATTCTCCTTAACAGGAGAACAGTAATGATAACCTTGCCCCTTGGAAACAGCGGTAAAACCTATACATTAAACCCGACAAAAATTATTGCGCTGGGTCTGAATTACAGGGACCATATAGCCGAAAGTCACAGTGTCGGTGTGCAGGGCTTCACCCGGGAAATCCCGGAGGAACCTGTCCTCTTTCCGAAAACGCCGAACGTTCTTATAGGACCGGAAGAGCCGGTCGTCATTCCCGCACTGGTTGAAGAGTATGCCTTCGAAGAGCCCAGGACCGACTACGAGGCGGAGCTTGCCTTCATCATCGGGAAGCGGGGAAAGCACATTAAGGCGGAAGAAGCCATGGACTACATCCTCGGGTTTACCTGTTTTAACGACATAAGCCAGCGGAACATCCAGACCGGGGACAGGTCCGGATGGTTTCGGGGGAAGTCTTTCGACACCTTCGGCCCTATCGGACCGCATATCGTACCGGCAGAAGAAATCGGCGATCCCCAGAACTTGAGAATACGGTGCAGGCTCAATGGAAAAACCGTGCAGGAATCGAATACACGGCACATGATCTTTCCCATACCGGAAATCATTGCCTATGTATCAAAGAATTTCACTCTTATGCCGGGAGACATCATTTCCACCGGCACTCCCGCCGGTGTAGGAAAGCTGAAACCAGGCGACATCGTGGAAGTGGCAATCGAGAACATCGGGATTCTGAAAAACACCGTTACCCTAGAGGGAACGCAGAGGTGATCAGGCCCGGCAGGATTACTGAAGAGGCTGAAGAGATGATAGGCCTGAAGCAGCATTCATAGTCTGTAATAATGCCGTTTCGTAAAATGGCGGGACAAAGCATTCAGCAGGGTATGGAAGCTGCCGGCAATAGACCCATATTGTAGGGTCCTGTTTTAAAATATTATTTAAAGGGGGAATGCATTACATAATTATTCATACAATCCAAAAACTATATATCCACCTGCTTAAACCGATTAAAACCAATATTAAACCTTCCCGCTTTGAAATTCTCCATCCTGTACGCATAAAAAAGAGTGCTATTATCACCATTAACACAAGCATAATTAAATTCGAGCGGGCTCCTATATCAACCGGTAATTCCCGCATGATTGTCGCAATTCCTAATACTCCATACATATTAAAAATATCACTTCCAATAAGATTGCCTACCGAAATCCCGTACTTACCGCGAAGGGCAGCTACTATTGAAATTGCTAATTCCGGTGCGGAAGTACCTGCAGCAACTATTGTGGCTCCTATTACCCAATCAGAGATACCCATAATTTTAGCAAGGGTAGTTGCAGAGTCTACTAAAAAATGTGAGCTACCCACTACCATGACTAAACTGATTATTAAAAGCACTGGGTCATACCATTTGTACTTCTCAGTACTTTCTTCAAGTTCAACAGGCTCTTTTTTCCAAAACAAATATCCAAGATACGCACAAAGCAATATAACTAATATGATTCCTTCACCCCTGTTAAGAGTTAAATCCCATAAGAAAAAAGTTAACATTAGTGTCCCGGCAAGTAGGAACCCACCGTCTCTGAAAACGACTTTTTTGCTGGTTGTAAGACTTCTGATAATTGCTGTACCGCCTAAAATGAACCCAAGATTGAAAATATTTGAACCTACAATATTTCCAACAGAAATGTTGCTTATACCACGAAGAGAAGACAGAATAGTAACAGCAAATTCTGGTGCAGAAGTTCCCAGTGTAACAACTGTCAATCCAATTACCAGTTCCGAAATCCCGAGTTTTTTGGCGATTCTGACCGCAGAGTCCACCAACATAATTGCGCCTTTTGATATGACGGCAATACTTATGATGACAATTACAATATCTTTAAGAATTTCCATTTTTTTAAATGAAACCTGTTTTCACTATCTGCATGTAACGCTGCAAAAGCCACTGTCCATTGTCCTGAGATCACAATTGTATTTAAGCCGGCAGTTTGTATTATGAACCTCAACGGGATGATGCCGATAAGCATCTTCGGCCTATTAAGATGAACGGTGATGCCCGCGGCTCCGTCCATGAGGAAATCTGCCGGCTTTGCCGGAATAGCCAGGCTGCCGGCGAACACGAGGATGTTGATCCAGAGAGCATCCGGTAGAGAGTACATCCGTCACACATGTATAACAGAAAGTATCCCGGTGGGCAACAGGGTTGAAACCAATACGTGTAGGGTTGTCGTTTTTTCCTTGACCCTAAGGCAAAGCTTCGGTATACACTTTTACCTCGGGAGTTGAGTATGAAACGAGAAGAAGTGGACCTGCCCGGGGGCATGCATGGAAAAGAATGATATCCTGGACGATACCTGTTTCTGCTGCGGAAAGGCCAACGAAAAAGGGCTTCACCTCAGGTTCTCCTATCCCGGGGAGGGGAAATCCGAGGTTGCCTTTAAAGTTCCTGATTATTTCAGCGGGTGGAGATCAGTTACCCACGGTGGGTTTCTCTCCATGCTGCTGGACGAAGCCATGGCCCACGCATGCCGGAGTGAAGCCTCCATGGCGGTAACCGGGGAACTCTCCGTTAAGTTCCAGAAGCCTGTGCAGGTAGGGGAGACCATCAGGATAGAAGGGATTGTGAAAGAAGTCCGTTCCCGCATCATCTATACTTCAGGGATCATCTGGAATGAAAAAGGTGAAAAGGCGGCTGAAGGAAAAGCGAAGTTCCTTATTACAAGCCGCTGATCCTCATTTCCGCTATTTTCTTTACTCCACTTATAAAAAAATAGACTGCAAAGGCGAGAAGGAATGAAGCGCATACGCCGATAAGCCACCGGTATACCCGGTCGGTAAAGAGTTTTTTTCCCCGGGAAACGGTCCCGGACACGAGGGAGTACCAGACCAGGTCCGCCAGGATGTGTCCCGCGAAGAATACGGCGATTCCGGGGATGCCGAAGCGCAGGGACTGCAGGATGTATCCCATACCAATGGTTGCCCACCAGATGGTCCAGTACGGGTTGGCCAGGCTCATGAGTATTCCCTTGAGAATGAGATTGTTGTTCCTGTTTCCTGATCCTTCCCATGAAACCGATAATCCCGGCAGGGACTTAAGCATGCCGATGCCCATCCATACCAGGATCCCCCCACCGGCCATGGAGACAGAAGAAAAGAACACCGGGTTGCTGAACAGGGGGGCAAGTCCCAACAGAAGGAGCACAAGAAGGGTTGCTTCCAGGAGGGCATGACCCAGGATGAGGAGGGGTCCGGTTACAAACCCCTTTCGGGGAGATTCGCTTACCGTAACGGTAAGAAGGGGACCGGGCATCATTGCGCCGGAAAAGGCCAACCCGAAAGAGATGAAAAAAATGGCTGTCACCTTAGTCGTCCGGAAACACTTCGTTTTCTATGGTGTTCATCGTTCTGGTCTCTTTTCCCAGGGTAAACCGGATCGTACCGGAGATTACTATATAGTATTTATCCGACCTCTTCGAAAACGACTTCCTGTGGGAGACCCCCGGAGAAACCCGGATCAGTGCGCAGGAAGAGGAAAGGTTACCGGAAGCCGTGTAATCTGTGATAGTAAGTCCTTCAAAATCAATAGGAGTAACAGCCTGTTTGGGGATAAACATCATAACCTCCTAGTACGGTACCTTGTCGGATTTAGATTCCCATTGTTTGAACGGCTTCAAACAGTTCTCTCTTTCTATCTGTTCGGTATGGACCTGTTCTTTTTCCGCCGTTCCCCGTATCATATCGTAGATGAAATTATCGTCGAATCCGATATCCGCAGCATCTTCCCGGGAACAGCCGAAATAGAGGTTTTTCATCTTTGCCCAGTGGATTGCGGAAAAACACATGGGACAGGGTTCACAGGAGGAATAGATTTCACAGTCGGACAGGTCAAATCTGCCCAGTTTCCGGGCCGCCTCCCGGATCACTTCCATTTCGGCGTGGGCCGTAGGATCGTTGGTCGTAATGACCCGGTTGTGCCCCCGGGCGATCACCTTCCCGTTGTGTACGATAACAGCACCGAAGGGTCCGCCGTGATCGTGAAGGACTCCTTCCTCAGCCTCCTCGATAGCGATGCGCATATACTCGTTCATATTGTGTATTATACCTGAAATCGCTTTCTAAGGATAAGACTTTTATAATTCCTGACAAACCCGAACCGCAGAAGAGGGTCAGCATAGGAACTCTCCGCCGCCGGGGTACCATTGATTTCTTCTATTCTGATATTTTTTTCCGGATCGAAGTCCCTTAAGATGGGAGCGTTGAAGAACTCCAGGTACCGGTCCAGATGTTCACTCCCGGGAGGAACACGGAACTCGATGATTCTTCTGTTTTTTCGGGAAACCAATACCAGCTTTTCCCCGTGGTATACCATGTGATTGGAGCGGATTCTGCTCGGCAGTTTCGCACCTGAATTTTCAAATCCCATACCGCACAGGGAAGCCGGATCCCGTGCATTCATCCAGTACACAGTGTCCCGGGGAAGGTCGTCCTGGAGCATCCTCACATACTCCATGGAGGTGAACTGCAGTCCCGGTATCCCTGAAAAGAAACAGCCCGACACCAGTTCGCCGGAGAGTTCCATCCTTCTTAAGGCGGGAAACAGTTCTTTCCATGAAAAGGGCTTCGTCTCTCTGCTTACAATTTCCCTGCACACCAACCCGTATCTTGATAAGACCTGGCGCACACGTTCCTTCTTTAGTTCTTCTTTTTCCAGGAGATCGTACTGTTTTTTCAGGGCTGGAAGGAGAAACCAGTTTCCCGATACAGGGTGGGAACTTTTCCACCTGGAAAATCCCGATCTGCTCCTCCGCCGGCCGGGAGGGAGGGCTGTTACGGTTTCAACTTTAAAGCTATTCCGTATCCCCTTGCGCAGGGCATCGAAGGAATCATTGGAAAGGTGCCCTTTCCATGTCTCTTTCCACAAAAGCGACGTTACCTCTTCGGTACTCATATTAAGATGTTCTTTCAGATCCCAAAAGGTGTACCGCCCCCGGGGGTCCGGCAGAAGACGGAGGATCTCTCTTTTTTCCTCCCGGGCAGGCACGTGAGTATCGAGGTCCATGAAAAACGAGAACTGTATGGCCTCTTTCCCGGTGCCGCACCATACCAGGTCACTCTCCAGGAAAAGGGAATCCATCCAGGAGGTGAAATACGGTGTTATTCTCGAAGGAAGGATCTCCTTTTCCCATAAGGAGGCAGGCGCAGGATACCCCAGCAGCTGTTCCATGACTCTCTTCATGGTATCCAGAGATGAACCCCGCAGGGTAAGGCCCTGAACATGGGCGACAAAAAGAGGCAGCATCTGAAGGGGCAGTGGATCGAATTCAGGCCGCTGTTTTTTCCTTTTAAGGCGGAGGAGGAATTCCAGGTTCTGACTGTCACAGATCTCCATGACATCGGTCCCTTCCGTGATCCGGTCCATGATGATGATCTGTTCTTCCAGAAGCAGCTGCAGAGCTTTTTCCGTCACCGATGGTTCCCCTGCAAAAACAGTATGGATAACCCCCGGTGTAACCGGACCGTAATACCGCAGCCATTCCGCCAGGAGCTGCCTGTATCCGTCTTCATCACCTGGGTGCAGCACCTTTGTGATCCGGCTTATAGATTCCTTTGCGGTTATACACTCAATACCGTTGCCGCCGGGGGTAACGATGTCTATTTTTTCCTGTATCTCCCTGATAATGGCAGGGCCTTCTCCCCCTGTGTCCCTGTCCATTGCTGTTTTCAGGTCCTCCCATTCCGGAAGAGGGATCAGAATGCGTTCCTTCACCCAGTCCAGGAGATCTCTCGGTGTTGCTGGTGTATATCCCGGGAACACTCTCTGCAGTTTCTTCGTGTACTCTGTAGTGATCCGCCGGGGGATCCGGGGGCGCAGCTCCGAAGAAAACAGCACTTCCTTGAGGATGTCTCCCCGTAGATTCGAAGGTTCACCGGTGGGAGGTGTGTCGTCTTGGTACATGTATGTTTCGGTCTGCTGCCACACCAGGCCGGATGCGAAGGGAGAGGGGGAAGATGTGAACACTTCACTGATCCGGAATTCCCTCCGGGCCAGTTCTTCAAGGAGCAGGGAGAGGGAATCTAGGTCAAACTCCAGGTTCAGACAGGTTTTCCAGGTTTCCGTAAGGACCGGAAAATCATCATATTTCATCACAGCCTGGAGCAGTTTCTTCGACCGGAGCCGGTTGAGCCAAAAGGGCATACGCCGGTTGAAACTCACCTTGGGAAGGAGGAGCGCCCGGGAAGCATTTTCCCGGAACCGGGCGCCGAAGAGGCCGGTACTCTCCAGTTTTTTTCGGAGCAGTCCCGTCAGGTTCGATGAGGTTACCAAATCCAGGACCGGGCCGGCCTGGAATTCGTGAGGAAGATTGAACATGATACAGTTATCGTCGTGAAATACCTGGAGGGGATACCCGCAGGCATCTTCCCATGCCTGGCGGAACGCCGTTGCGTAGGGGGCATTGACCTTTCCCCCCCACAGAGTATGCAGAATAACCTGTTTGCTCTCAGCCCTGCCCCTGGGATCGGAGAAGTGCTCCACCAGGATATGATGTCTCGATGGCAGATCCGACCCGGTGTGTTTTTTCTGCATCTTAAGGTAGCCGATTAACTCCGCGGCACTTAAGGAATCCATCTGATATGCTGTTTCGAGAAACCCGGGCAAGTCCGGATCTTCCAGCCGGGGATTCAGCTCTTCTAAAAACAGTCCCGTCTTTTCGGAGAGGTGAAAAGATCGGCCTATTCCCTCACCTTTCCAGAAGGGAGCCATTGCGCCTGGACCTGAAGAAGGTATGACTTCTACATTCTGGTGGTCGATTTTCCGGATCCTCCAGGTTTGCGTTCCCAGGGAAAACACATCTCCCACGCTCCGTTCCCACACGAATTCTTCGTCCAGTTCCCCGATTTTCCCCTTTGTGTCCTGGAAACGGAGATCATAATATCCCCGGTCCGGTATCGTCCCTCCGGACATGTACAGAACCGGCAAAGCTCCCGGTTTTGTCTGGAGAGTGTTGTCTGTCTTGTCCCGGGAAATACGGGGCTCGAGTTCCCGAATCCTGGAATCCGAATACTTACCGGAGAGCATTTCAACGACGCGCTCAAAATCGTTTTCCGAGAGATTTCGGTAGGGGTAACTGGAACGAATAAGGTTGAATATCTCCTCCACTGGTACAGGATCGAAGGCAGCCATGGATATGATGATCTGTGCCAGCACATCCAGTGGGGCCTCAGGAATCTTCAGTTCCTCGATATCCTGGTCCAGTGCAGCCCTGGCAATAACACTGGAAAGGACGAGATCCATGCCGTGGAGGGGGTAGATCCGGGCCTTGCTGGTTTCATCGACCCCGTGGCCTCCCCGGCCGATCTTCTGAAGTGCCGAGACTACCGAGAACGGTGCCTGAACCAGGATGATTTCGTCCAGGTATCCGATATCGATTCCCAGTTCAAGAGAATTGGTAGCTACGATTGCCTTCAGCTCTCCGGCCTTCAGTTTTTCCTCTACCAGGGTCCGTATTTCCCGGGAGAGGGAACCATGGTGAGCATAGGCTGTCTGGGCGCCCGTTTTTTCATTGATCATCCTGGTGATTTTCTCGGTCATCCTCCGGCTGTTGGCGAAAAAGAGGGTGGACCTGTTGGCATCGATAATCTCGATGAACCTGTCGATTATACCGGGCCATAGGGAATCTCCGGGAAAACGGACAGAAAGGTCGTACCTTTTCTCTACAGCCGTTTTGAGGATGACCACCCGCCGTTTCCTGTATTCCGGAGGACCTCCCACTGAGGGGACCGGTTGGTATCCTCCGATGAAATCGGCGATCCGCTGCAGGGGACGAACCGTCGCGGACAGGGCGATACGCTGAAATTCTCCGGAAAGGGCAGCCAGCCGGTCCACAGCAGTGATCAGGTGGGTTCCCCGTTTGTTGTCCGCCACAGCATGGATTTCATCGAGGATGACCGAGGCTACACCCTGCAGAACAGGCTTTGCTTTCCTGGAACTGAGCAGGAGGTTGAGGCTTTCCGGTGTTGTTATTAGGATCTCCGGAGGATTCCGGAGCATCTTCTGTCTCTTATACTGGGGTGTGTCTCCGCTCCGGATAAAGATGCGTATGTCCGGTACGATTATCCCTTTTTGGGCGAAAGATGTTTTCAATTCATGAAGAGGATCGAGCAGGTTTCTTTGGATATCGTTGTTGAGCGCTTTCAAAGGAGAGATATAGATGACCCTGATCGTTCCCGTTTCCCAGGCACCGGAGAGCAGCTGGTTGACAGCCCATAAAAAAGCAGCCAGTGTTTTTCCGCTTCCCGTTGGGGCTGTGATAAGGACATGTTCTCCCTCGTGTATCGAATTCCAGGCTTTGACCTGGATATCTGTTGGTCCGGTATAATGGGTTTCGAACCAGCCGGCAACAATAGGATGGAAATGGGTTTTCCAAACGGTATCTGACATGGATAACAGTATAGTGCAACAGATAATTCCGGTACAACCGGGAAATACATCTTGAAGTTTTCATGTTCTTGAATAAACTTATTACTATGGATAAAAGGAAGTCTATCATTCACGGTTATGAAAAAGAGATGCAGAAACTGTCAGTCTCTGCAGATGAAGAACTTACCCGGGTAGGAAGGACCCTTTTTGACGGTTATACCGCGCAGTTGGCTGGTTCCCCCTGCGCGCAGCCCCTTAAACACATCAAAGAGCTCATTAAGGAAAAAACGGGTCTGAAAAAAGAGGCCGAGGTTGTGCGGGAGACAGAAGCAAAGGCGGAAAACATCAGGGAAGAGCTGCAGGGACTCCTTGTTAAACAGAAAGAACTGGACAAGACAATGCCTTCCCTCCTGGAAGCTGTGGGAATACTGGCTTACCAACTCTATCGCCAGGAGCCGGGTGTCTTAAGAACGTATGACGCCCTGTTTGCGGATATTAAAACCTACTCCGAAGAGGTTGCGGCAATCGAAGCCGCAATCCTGGATACAGGGAAAGAAAAGAAGGAGAAGCCGTTTTTCGAAAAGCTCGCCGGAAGGGGCCAGAATGTACTCCTGAAAGGGAAGCGGATGATCAAGGAGAGAAACCTCCCCGGTGCTTTCCGGAAACTTGGTGCCGCCCTCGTGGAGACCGACCTCTTCAAAGGAACAGTACCGGAGGATCTGAAGTCGGCCCATTCGGAATATGTGAAAAAACGTAAAGATCAGCTGTCCCTGTCGAAGGAGATCGAATACAGGGAGGCAAAACTCGCTGCGGTAGAAAAAGATATCACTGCCCTCACTGACAACCGTCGGGTAGACCGGAAAATCTCGGAAATCCGGAAGCAGGTGGAACAGAATTCCTCCTCCCTGGAGGTTGCGTATTATTCCCTGGGAAGGATCTTTTATAATGAAAAACCTGCCGCAGTTAAACCGGATCAGGATCTGAAATCTCTCCTTTCGAACCTGGACAGCGTGTATGAACAAATAGATTCCCTTACCGGAGAAATAGAGCATCTTCGAGCCGGAATCGAATTCGACAGGCTGAAGGGGATGATCGAAGATGCAGAGAAATCCATCAGGAGCTATGAGATCGAGGTCGGGAAATACCAGCTGAAAATCAGGAATGCCAGGATGGATATCGAACGATTTGAGAAAGAACGGGATAAACTCGACGTATAAGTTAAAAATGCAGCAGAAAAGGGACCTGTTCCTTGTCGATGAGGTACACATCATTATGAATGATCTGCTCGAGCCACCCTTTTGACGTGTGTACTACCGGAGTTTTTGTTGTTTTCACCAGTTTTTTGAGGAGGACGTAGTATGTATATTCGTCTACCAGAACCCTGGAATCATTTTCGATATCGACAATATGATAATAGGCTTCAGTCGGGTTGACAGAGTTGTCAGAGGAGCCGAACGATTTATACCATTCCCCCCTGTTCATACTGTTATTGTAGCGGTTCCTGTGGGGATTGCAAGGAAAAGATTTCTTCCTGTGTCGCCGGTTACCTCCGGCGGATGACCTGAATCATGGTAGTATAGAATATCGTAATGGAAAAGGAGAGTATGTGCGGGCGGAAGAGGTGATCGTAGAAGTGCTCCGGCAGAAGCGGGCATTGATGGAGTCCGGTTCTACACCTAAAGAGGTTGTACTGTCTACCGGGCTGTATGCACTCGTAGAAGAATACCGGCTTACCCTTGGTGTTATGGAAGGACCGGTGCCGGATTATCTGCAGAAAGGATCACTTTTCGGCCTGGCTATATGCATCGATAACAGCTCTCGAATTTCTGTCAGCTGAAGTTAAAAAAAGTTGAATAAACGGACGTCCCGATAGTACTGTTTTATATGATGGAAGCTGATCTCATCGTTCAGACCCAATCAGGCGACAGGAAAGCATTTGAAGGTATTGTGCGGACCTATTCTCACCGGGTATACCGCGCAGCCTACCTGTTCCTGAGGAATGTGGACGATGCTTCGGATATCGTACAGGAAGTATTTATTCGGGCTTATAAACATATCGCAACCTTTGATACATCCCGGCCTCTTTATCCCTGGCTGCACAGGATAACGCGTAATCTGTGCATCAATAAGGTGAAAAACATGAACAGTAATAACGTTTCCCTGCCGGAAACGGAAGTACCCGGCTCTTTCATCGATCCTGAATCAGCCCTGTTAAAACAGGAAGAAGCAGATGCAGTCCTTGCTGCGGTCCGGCGCCTTCCGGACCACTTTCGGGAGATTATCGAGTTGAAGCATTTCCAGGAATGTTCTTACGCTGAAATAGCTGAAATCCTGGACATACCAACAGGTACGGTCATGTCCCGTCTTTACAATGCACGGATGAAACTGCGGGAAAAACTCTCCAGAGAGGAGGTGTGAAAACCTATGAATTGTGAACAGATAAAACTGCAAGTTCAGGCACTTACAGACAATGAGCTTGATGAAAAGGAGATTCCCCGGGTGATCCGGCATCTGGAAAGCTGTTACCGGTGCCGGAATGACTATATCGAGCTCCTGGCACTGCAGAAACAAATGAAGGTGCTTTCTGTACCGGAACCCACGAAAGAATGGTTCGAAGATCTGTCGAAAAACATTTTTCGGGGATTCTCCTCACTCTTTGGGAAACTGCTGTTTTTCGGCTCCTATATCCTCCTCCTCGGATACGCCCTCTTTACTTTTTTCAGTGACAGCGAGGGGGACCTGTTTGTGAGAATACTGGTCGGGGGTATCGTTCTCGGATTTATCGTGTTGCTCGGCGTAACCATTGGTGATAGAGTCAGGGAGAGTCGAACAGACAAATACAAGGGGGTAATGAAGTGATTCTGTTAACTACGGATCAAATCCCTGGAAAACGTATCATCAAGGTTTTCGGACTGGTCAGGGGAAACACCATCCGTGCCCGGCATATCGGTAAAGATCTGTTGGCAGGTCTTAAGAATATAGTAGGCGGTGAAATCTCGGATTATACAAAGATGATGGCCGAATCCCGCGAACAAGCCCTGGACAGACTTATTGAAGATGCCGAGGCGGTAGGTGCCAATGCGGTGGTCGGGGTACGGTTTGCCACCACCAGCATGATGCAGGGGGCTGCGGAGTTCCTGGTGTACGGGACCGCTGTAACTGTCGAAGAGGAATAGAATTACGAAGAGAAACCAATGTTATCAACAAGTTGCCCACAGGTAAGGGATACCGTTTTTATATGAGTTATTAAGTAATCAATATCAAATTACCGATGGTTTTTCGGTATTCTCGAGGCAAAGGTTTTTTTGAGGAGAGTTAATTGTTTATATCAAAAAGAAATAAAAAAAATTGCTTAACATACCTGTACTAGAATTATCGTAATAACCTGGTTTACCATCTCTCATTGTGTGTCATTTTGATCCATAACAGAGTTATCCACAGGATATTAACATTAGCGGATCAATATATAGCCGATTCCCCTGATACACCGTAGAGGATTGGCAGCCTGTGTTAGATGAAGGACCTGTCTGATTTTTTTCCTTACCGATGAAATCTGCATATCTATAGCACGGGAATCCGGATCCCTGTTCTGCATGAGGACCTGGCGGATCACCTCCCTGGAAACAGCTGATCCCTGATGGAGGTGGAGAGTCCGTAACAGGAGAAACTCGTTATGCGTGAGGGCACACAGGCGGGAATTATCTACAGAGGTAATGCTGGAAGAAGAATACCGGATTATTCCCCAGGGCAGCTCGATTTTTCTGTCGTTAACATGCTGCAGTATGCGAAGGATGAGCTCATCCATGTCCCAGGGTTCTTTGATATAATCTGTACAGCCCCGGCAGAAAGCGGTTTTCATGTGAATTCGGGGCCCGTAACTGATAAAAGGGATGGTGTGGATAAGGACGGGATACTCCCGTGTGTACTGCTCGATAAAAGAGACCGGCAACACCGAGATATCGACAAAACCGTTATCCCAGGTCGTATCCGGGCAGAGAAGCGAGATTCGGGAACATCGTTTTTGATAAAGGCGTACTTTCTCCCTGAGCAGGTGAGAATCAGGAAAAATGAGTGCGTGTATAGATGGTCCGGGATGGCCGATCACCAGGTCCGGTTAATCCATTCCTTCTTTTTTCTTGAATTCTTCCAGGAGGAGTTCAGCGGTCATATCCGAAGCTTTCAGTTCGAGAAATTTCTTTTCCAGTGTCTGATTACCGGACATGTCTTCGATTTCCTGGAGAGCGTCAGCCTCCGCCTCTATTCTGTCTACTTTGGATGCCATTCTGTCAAATGCATCGAAGGCGGAGGTGTCGGTGAGCCCCCCGATAGTCTGCTGTATTTTCTTCTGCGCTTCCGCCCGTTTTGCCCGGGCAATAAGCAGGTTCTTTTTTCTCTGAGCTTCTTCTATTTTCTGCTGCAGCTGCCGCAGGGCGTTTTTCAGTTTTTCTACCGATTCATGCTGGGCCTCCCATTGTGTTCGGTATTGGCCCCCCAGGTTTTCCAGTTCCTGCTTTCTAAGGAGTGCTTCTTTTGCCAGATCTTCTTTTCCGGCTTTCAGCGCCATCCGGGCTTTATTCTCCCAGTCTTTAGCCTGTTCCAGCTGCTGAAGCGTATGCCTTTCCAGTTTTTTTTCGTCAGCTATTGCTGAAGCCACACTTTTTTTAGATTCGAATAGCTGCTCATTCATATCAATGATAAGCTGATTGAGCATTTTTTCCGGATTTTCAGCTTTACTGATCATGTCGTTCAGGTTGGATTTTACGACCCGTTTGAACCGATTGAAAATTCCCATAACGGCTCCTCCTGTCTAGTGTTCCCTGAATTTCGAGAGAACAGGGTAATGTTGTGTAAGAGTCAATCCTATTCCGTCAAGAGAAGCCTGAAAAGTCTCCAGATTGACGTTGGCGGATTGAAGTATGTCGATGAGAATAACGCTTTCATTATCGAGTGCATAGGCCCCGTGAAGCAGGTCGGAAGCGTTTAATTCGAGTAGTTTTTTATAGAAAGCTTCTCTTCCGGATCCAGGAAGGGCCATCACTTTTACCCTTATAACGATAAGCGGGTCTTCATACACAACAACGACCTGTTCCAAACCTTTATCCTGGTCCGAAATCAACCAGGAATTCTCACCTACTTCTTCGAAACTGAGTCCAAGGTTTATCAGGAACCCTTCAATTTTTTCTTTTGACATTGCGGGACCCCCTTAATAATACTATGCTGATATAAGAAGAAATGCCCTATCCTAAAAAGACTTGGCCGGAATTATCGATGGCAAGAATTGTTTTACATTCGGAGCAGCGAAACCTTCCCGATTTGGTAGCCTTCAGTTTCTTGGAACAGATCGGGCATTTAAAAATTTTTGGAAATACAGAGGCACTTCCTGCAGTTTGACCGCCTTTGGAAAAAAACTCTCCAGCTTCCTCGAGATTGTCTTTGATGTTGAAAAACTGGGAAAAACCAAGCAGCTGAAACACTTCGTATACTTTAGGCTGGATTTCCAGAAGAACTAGGTCTCCACCGCGGGGTTTGACTGCTTTCAGAAATGCCGTAAACGAACCTATACCTGTACTGGAGACATAATTAAGACCGGCGCAGTTGAATATAAGACGTATATAGCTGGCTTCTATTGCCCTGTTAACCCGTTTCTGAAAGAAATTCGAATTATATGTATCGATGTATCCGGTAAGGTAGAGAACGAGACATCCTTCGATTTCATCAACTTTCTGGAGCCTGATCTTCAGACTATCGTCTTTTTCATCATCAAACCCTGGTACAATGTCGTTGTTGTTCATGGTGCCCCTTTGACAAGGAATATAGATACTACTTTACCCGTTCTATATTATTCGTCAAGGCCCTCTTTGTCAAATACATATTGTACATTTATTTCCGGGCCTTTAAGCAAAGATATTACTATTTTATCGGCATATGCTTGCACAATATTTACCTGCCCCCTTCCAATGCCGGCGGCTATCCGGGACCCTTGACCGGCGTGTTGTTTAATCTTACTATTATGGAGTAAGGAATAACAATGAACAAGAAAGTAGTAGGTATTCTTTTATGTATTTTCCTCACTGGTGTCCTCTATGCTGATCTGAGCGAAGAGTTCAGTAATGTTGTGGATTTTTCCACGACCTTCAGCACCTTGTACCGGGAGGCTCAGAAATCCGGCGTTCAGCAGTACATCAACGGCAAATTGATCATAATCGATGGTTCTGTTGCCTCCCGTACTGTGGTGAACAAGGAGGAACAGGACTTCCTTGCGGAACTGGAACTCATCGACGGAAAATGGATCGGGGTGGAAGAGGTAGAGGTGTACAAATGTTATGTACAGCTTAAGGGTCCGGAATTCAGTGCCCGTATTCCCGCAAGACGAACGAGGAATAAGCTGCCTGACGAGATTGAACTGAATTCCCGTGTCATGATTATCGGCCGTGTAGTTTCATCCAGGAAAGACAGTACCGGAACGGTATTTCCGGTGATCGAAGCCCTGTTTGTAAGGCCTCTCTAAGCGAAAACGATGTGATGAGGGGCAATGTGTTCCCCACCGGAAATGATGATTGCCCGTTCCAATACGTTTCTCAATTCCCGGACATTTCCGGGCCATTCATAGACCAGAAGTTTATCTATTGCTTTTGGTGAAATCGATAATCCGGAAGAACCTAAGTGTTCCAGGAAGAAAGCAGCCAGGAGGGGTATATCCTCTTTCCGCTCCCGAAGGGGAGGAATGTGGATAGGAAGGACATTGATCCGGAAAAACAGATCCTGCCTGAAATTTCTGGTCTGTACTTCCTGAAGGAGGTCCTTGTTAGTTGCAGCGAGGATTCTCACGTTGACAGGTATCCGTTTCGTACTGCCTATACGTGTGATGCACTTTTCCCCCAGCACTCTTAAGAGTGTTACCTGGGCCTGAAGGCTCATTTCACCGATTTCATCCAGGAGCAGGGTTCCCATATCGGATAATTCAAAGCACCCTTTTCTATCGACCGCATCGGTGAAGGCTCCCCTGACCGAGCCGAAGAGTTCCGTTTCGATAAGAGTGGAAGGGATGGCACCACAATTTACCGTGGTAAACACCTGTTCTCTTCTGGATGACAGGGTATGAATCTTTTGTGCAACCAGTTCTTTGCCTGTTCCGCTTTCTCCGGTGATAAGAACGGTGCTGTTAGACTGGGAATACATGCATATCAGTTTTTTTACATCGTGAATGACTTTGCTCTCCCCGAGCAGGTCCTGCAACACTTCATCATCCGTTTCCGGAAATGCCGTTGCCCTGTCTGCACTGTTCTGAAGAGCGTTACGTATAGTTCCCTTCAGCTCCTCGAATTTGTACGGTTTTGTAACATAATCATATGCT
>JAJSAL010000067.1 GCA_024274705.1 Spirochaetota bacterium | reverse complement strand
GTTCTTTACGCATAACTAGTGATTAACCCGCAAATAAGTAAGATAATACGCTGGAATGCCGATTTTAAGCAGTATATCCACCTAAACTTTTTACTCTCCAAGAACTATTTCCTGTAGAGTACCTGCTATACCGCGTAAAAACAAGGATACTGCCAAAAAAACCGGCTTTTAGCTGGACACCACCTCCACAAAGGATACTATACCGATTTTTCGCAGTATAGCATCCAATAAACCAGAAAAATTGCCGGGCTATTTGAGGATATCCGGAATAATCGCAGGTATATTGGAGCAATAGCCGATTATTAGCGGTAATGCATTGTAAACCCAATTGATAATCTGGAGGAAAGAATGCATACCGGAAAACCAAAACTAATGGACCACATCAAAGCTACTATGAGAACAAAACATTATTCTTTAAAAACAGAAAAACCTTACGGACAATGGATACGGTGCTACATGTATTTTCATAAGAAACGGGTGTTATCACATTTATCCGGTGTTAAACAGTTAATGGCGAGGCTTCTTTATGGCAGTGGCTTGAGATTAATGGAATGTTCACGGATGAGAGTAAAAGATGTGGATATTTCCGCAAAGTAGATTATCGTTCGTGATGGAAAGGGATTCAAAGATAGGGTGAGGCTGTCCCCAAATCCCGCGCCATTCCGGCTCCGTGACAACCTCGAATTTTCCATCCGGTGAAAGGAGTACGTCGGTCAGGATGTCCCTTATCACGGATGTGATCGGTGCTATTTTTATTTCACCAGGATATTTAATCGTGCTTTTATTATTCTCCGTACAGATGGACGTACTGGTGAAACATCTCTTCCGCGCGCTCCCTGCATTGACCGCAGCCTGTACTGATCTTGGTAGCTTCCTGAAGCTCCAGGAATGTTTGTGCCCCTTGTTTCACGGCTTCTTCAATATCTTTGTCGGAAACATTCATGCACGTACACACTATCGTCTCTTTTTCACGGGTTATCCTGTCTTCCATCCCGTTTTTGCGGTAATAATCGTTTATCGCTTCCCGCAGGGCTTTATCACCCAGGACGGAACAGTGGATTTTATTGTCCGGGAGTCCTTCCAGTTTTGCGGTGATGTCTTTCGGTGTGATCCGGTAGGCCTCCTCCAGGTCCATCCCTTTGACCATTTCCGACAGGATGGACGTGCTGGCAATCGCGCTGGCACATCCGTAGGTCTGCCATTTACAGTCTGCAATCTTACCGTCCTTCACTTTGATGACGAAGAGCATCTGGTCCCCGCATTTGATGTTACCGACAGTACCCCTTCCATCCGCTTCGTATGCGTCCTCATCTTTCAGCACGTTCTTTGGATTGGTGAAATGTTCCTTCACAACATCTGAATACATCCAGTTAAAACTACCCATTATGGCGAACCTCCGGAATATACGGTAGACATTTCCCGAATTCGGCTGATGATCGGCGGAAGCTTTTCCAGGATATACAGGACATCCTCTTCAGTATTCTCCCTGCCCATGCTGAACCTGATAGAGCCGTGAGCAAGTTCCGCCCCGAGTCCGGTAGCAATAATCACATGGGAAGGATCCAGGCTGCCGGTGGCACAGGCGGACCCCGTAGAAACCGCAATCCCTTCCAGGTCCAGGTAGAGAAGAATGGATTCTCCTTCCGCACCGCGGAACGACACATTCAGGGTTCCGGGAAGACAGTCCTCAGGGTGTCCGTTGACGTAGATGTCAGGAATCCTTTCTCTTATCCCGTCCAGTAGCATACCTTTCAGGGTCAGGAGACGCTCCCTTTCCTCCGATATTTCTTTCGATGCCAGTTCGAGGGCTTTCCCGAATCCAATGATGCCCAGGGTATTGAGGGTACCCGCCCTTCGGCCTTCCTCCTGATGACCCCCATGGATAAACACGCAGAAGGGGCTTCCCTTCTTAACGTATAATCCGCCTATCCCCTTAGGGCCGTAGATTTTGTGTCCCGAGAAACTCATGAAATCCACATCCAGGTCCCTCACATCGATAGGGATCTTACCCAAAGCCTGAACGGCATCGGTATGCATGAGAGCTCCCCTTTCATGGGCGATACGGCTTATGGTTTTTATATCCTGTATGGTGCCGATCTCGTTGTTTGCCATCATTACCGAAACCAAAGCGGTGTTCTCAGAAATTGAATCCTCCAGTTCTTCGATGTCCAGTTTCCCTGTACTGTCTACCCCTACATATGTCACGTTGACCCTGGACCTTCCGATCACTTCCGTCGTATTCATCACACTGGGATGTTCGATCTTCGTAGTTACGATGCCATTCCTGGAGGCAGGGCACATGGTGCACGTAGCATCTGCACAGGAAACAAACTTAAGCACCGCGTTGTTCGACTCCGAACCGCCTCCGGTGAAAACAATTTCTTCCGGGCCGGCCCCGATAAACGAGCTGACGATCTCCCTGGATTTCTCAACTTCAACCCGGGCCCTGCGGCCGAACTCATGCATACTCGACGGGTTGCCGAAGAGATCCAGGTTATCTACCAGTACCTTCTTTACTTCGGGATGTATCGGTGTGGTAGCGTTGTTATCCATATAAACATTTCGTGCTTCCATTCTCTTCGCCCCTTTTCACCTGACTCACTACTTCGGTCAGGGTTTTTGATTTAAGAAAACACTCTACTTCTTCCTGGAGTTCCTTCCAGAATGTTCGAGTACCGCAATCGCCTGTATTCTCACACCGCTTAGGCTCGGTAATGCATTTCGAAGGAGAAGGAGGTCCTTCCAAAGCGTTCACGATATCCAGAACAGTGATGTCATCCGGGGATTTATTCAGCTGATACCCGCCTTCCGGTCCCCTGGTTCCTTTTACTATCTTTCCGTGTTTGAGCAGATGGAAGATGTTCTCCAGGTATTTCCGGGATATCTGCTCCTGTTCGGAGATGTGGACCAGGGGTATAAATTCCCGGCGGTCAGCCTGGGCCAACCGTACGAGAGCCCGTAACCCGTACCGTATCCGTGTCGATACCGAAAGCATCTTCTCCCCTTTCCATTACGCCGTCACTTCGAGCATCCGTGCGATGGGATCGTAGGACTTCCTGATAAGTTCAGGGTCCAGATCAATCTCCGGTTCCATCCTGTCCAGGGCCCGGCACACGCTTCTCAAGGTTGTGAGTTTCATATTCGGGCAGACCGCCAGGTCCGATGCAGGTATAAATTCCTTACCGGGATTGAATTTCTTAAGCCTGTAGAGCAGTCCGTTTTCCGTGGCGATGATGAACTGTTGCTTTTCAGACTCTGAACAATAGGAAAACATGTATCCCGTACTGCCCACCACGTCCGCCAGCTGTATCGTTTCTTTCGAACACTCCGGATGCGCCAGCACAACGGCACGAGGATACGCCCTTTTCTTCTCCATGATGTATTCAGGCAAAATCTTCTGATGGGTCGGACAATACCCGGGCCAGAGAATCATGTCCCTTCCTGTCTGCTCACAAACGTATCCTCCAAGATATTTATCCGGAACAAAGATGATTCTTTTGTCTTTCGGCAGTGAGTTCACTACGGCCACAGCGTTTGAGGAGGTACAGCAGATATCACTTTCAGCCTTAACCTCAGCGGTGCTGTTGACGTAACAGACGACAAGTACCCCGGGGTTCTCCGATTTCAGTTTGCCCAGGCCTTCCGCGTCCGCCATACTGGCCATGGGGCATCCCGCGTTTGCATCCGGGAGAACCACGATTTTGTCCGGATTGAGGATCTTCGCACTCTCCGCCATGAAGTGTACACCGCAGAATATAATACGGTCGGCATCGGTTTTAGATGCCTCGATACACAGGCCGAGAGAATCTCCCACATAATCGCCTATATCCTGAACCTCCGGTTTCTGATAGCTGTGGACCAGGATAACCGCGTTTTTTTCTTTCTTTAAGTATGCTATCTGTTGAACTAATGCCGATTGACTGTCCACTCTTATTTCCTACTATATTTGTGTGAAATATACAGGGAAAACAAAAAGTAGTCAAGGTTGCTAAGCAGAAGAAACCGTGGGGGTAGTTCAACGCACCCTTGCCTCCACATAATCTATGGGTAAAATGGCCGGTCAACTTTGCTAAGGAGCACAGCCGAGGGGGTAGCCCAACACAAAGTAGCCTCCACAAGCAGGGGAGTAAAAGGGCCGGTCAAGGTTGCTAAGCAGAAGAAACCGTGGGGGCAGCTCAAGGTTTGTCTATTGACCCCATCATCCAGTCCAACATATGATCCCATAATATCCGGGAACATGAGGTATAGCTATATGACATTCGATCTCGCTCTTTATGTGATCCTCGTCGGAGGCGGAGTAGCCCTGATTTTTGCAGTATTCATGGCCAGGTGGGTCTTTCGTCAGCCTGTAGAAAATGAAAAACTTAAAAAAATAAGCGGTTACGTTTCAAAGGGGGCCATGGCATTTCTCTCCCGGGAGTATAAAGTCCTCTTCCCCTTTGTACTTATCGTGGCCGCTTTTCTTGCCCTTGCCAACCGGAACACCATTCGGTGGCAGGCCCTCTCGTTTATCCTGGGGGCAGCCTGTTCCGCCCTTGCAGGATTTATTGGAATGAAAGTTGCTACTGCAGCGAACTCCCGAACCACTCATGCGGCGGCTACACGATCGATTACGGAAGCTTTAAAAGTTTCTTTTTCCGGTGGCAGCGTCATGGGGATGAGCGTGGTGGGACTCGCCCTCCTGGGCGTTTTTGCAACGATTTTTACAGGATCCCGTTTCTTAGGATCCGGGGTTGAAACACTCGACACGATGGTACTACCCATTCTGTCAGGCTTTTCCCTGGGTGCATCCTCCATAGCGCTCTTCGCCCGGGTAGGAGGCGGTATTTTCACCAAAGCGGCGGATGTAGGCGCAGATCTGGTAGGCAAAGTGGAAGCAGGTATTCCCGAGGATGACCACCGGAACCCGGCAACCATTGCAGATAATGTGGGTGATAATGTGGGTGATGTGGCAGGCATGGGAGCAGACCTGTTCGAGTCGTATGTGGGCTCCATCGTAGGAAGTATGATCCTCGGGTTAGGCGTCGCCGGGCCGGATGTGTTCCGTATTCGCCTGTCTGTTTTCCCCCTGCTTTTATGCACCGCCGGTCTGGTTGCTTCCCTTATCGGTGTGTTCATGGTGCGGGTAAACCCGGGGCACTCTCCCCAGAAATCACTCAACCGGGGGGTATTCGGAGCGGCAGCGGTTGCAGCGGTGCTGACATTTCCCTTAAGCTATTTCACCTTGGGAGGGGGACATGAAGGGATAACGTATCTCAATGTCTTTTTTTCCTCCCTCATCGGACTGGCGGCAGGCCTTTTCATAGGCATGATCACCGAATATTTTACCGGAACAGGCACACGGCCGGTCAGGTCCATCGTCCGGGCATGTGATACAGGACCCGCCACTACCCTCATTACCGGAATTGGGGTGGGTATGATGTCCAGTTTCCCCACTATTCTCATCATTTCTGCGGCAATACTCTCCAGTTCAACCCTGGCGGGTCTGTACGGTATTGCTATAGCCGCAGTGGGCATGCTCACCACGCTGGGGATGCAGTTGGCCATCGACGCCTATGGCCCTATTGCGGATAACGCCGGGGGGCTTGCGGAAATGGCGGAATTCCCACCGGAAGTCCGTACTATTACAGATGAGCTCGACGCGGTAGGTAATACAACGGCCGCGGTCGGGAAGGGCTTTGCCATCGGCTCCGCCGCCCTTACGGCAATCATCCTGTTCAACGCATTCAAACAGCAGACCGGCATTCTGACAATCGACCTTACAGATCCCCGGGTGCTCACAGGCCTCCTCATTGGTGCAGTTATTCCTTACCTGTTTTCCTCCCTGGCTATGAGTGCCATCGGAGATGCGGCGTTTGCCATGATCGAAGAAGTACGGAGGCAGTTCCGGGAAAAAGCTGCGATCCTTTCCGGCGAGGAAGAGCCGGATTATACCAGGTGTATCGATATCAGCACCTCTGCGGCACTGAAAAAAATGATCCTTCCCGGGGTGTGTGCCTTCATTGCCCCGATTCTTACCGGTTTTCTCGGAGGGATAAGCATGCTCTTAGGTCTCCTTGCAGGGGCAACGGTAAGCGGTGTCGTACTGGCTGTGTTTATGTCTAATTCCGGGGGTGCCTGGGATAACGCAAAGAAAATGATCGAACAAAGGGATATCCGGGATCATGGAAAAGGCTCGGAACCGCACAAAGCAGCCGTTGTAGGAGATACGGTGGGTGACCCCTTTAAGGACACCGCCGGGCCATCTCTCAACATCCTGATAAAACTGATGGCTGTGGTATCCCTTGTTATCGCACCTATGTTAACATCGTACTGGGGGTCATGACCATGGAATATATAAATCGCATGTACCAGATTCTTTTTCCCAACCCATCCCTCATCTGTTCCCAGCTGAACCCGGCACAGTTCGCCCGGCATTACATAGCCGGTTCGACACGGTTTTACAACGGAAAAGTAGTTTTTGCGGAGATCGATATCGATTTCAGGCACCCCTATTTCCGGATAGAAGAAACCCTGAAAGAGATGAAACCCCACGAAAACGGAAGACCGAAATCGACGAAATTCATCTCCAGTTACCGTGTCCTCGAACACATGGACTTCAAAGCGATAAAGAATCTCTTCCTTACAACCCCCGAGGGGTTTTGCCTGGAGCTTCAGGAAGCTCCCCATACTTCACACCACGAATCGGGACACCTGCGCATCTTTGTGGAGATTACACCCCTCCGGATGCTGGTCCTGACACGGTTCAATTTCATCGAGTTCGCCGACTACATTACGAACCCGAATAACCCGAAAGGTGCGCCGAAGTTTTTTTATACCCAGCTTGATCTCAATATGGAAGAATTTCTAAAGGATTTCGAAGCTAATCCCTTTATGGTACCCCCCATTGCCACGATACACCCTTCCAGGCTGAGGGATGCGATTCTGGAACTCAGCGCCCTGCAGCAGAAACGGACAAAAGGGCTGAACCTGGACAGTACCTTTGACATGATTCCCTACAAGATGGTCCGCCACGGCTTTATGTTCGCTTCTCAGGGAGACAAAAAGTTTTACCCCATGCCTTCCCTGGAAGAAATCGAGAAGCAAAACTATAAATTCTGGCGCTCAATGTAGATGCTTTCTAAAATGATCGTTTTGTTGTATATTACTAGGAGTAACGCCGTTACATAAAGGATGGGAATATGAAAAAGTTCGTTCTATCAATATTGTTTTTCCTGACCGCTTTTTTTGCTTTCTCCCAGTTTTACGAACACCTGGATATGGAATTCCGGAAAGACCTTGCGGAAGCATACTACCTGGTTGGAAAACAGTATAAAATCGCGGGAAAACCAGAAAAAGGTGATGACTTCATTACCATGGCCTATTCGATCTATCCCGAACTTAACCCGGATACCATTAATCCTGATAAAAGAATCGTAAAAAGGGCGCCCAGGATAAGCGGTGAATGGAAACCTTCATTTACCCCCATGCCTCCTGGAGTGACATCAGAAAATGCGGTGAAGTATCAGTTCTCCCGGCTACTCCGGTATTTCCTTACTGAAGACACAGAAGGTATGATCGAGGTGCTGGATACACGGATTTATGGTCCTTCAGCCGATGCCGGTATTTCCAGGGATGATTTCAGGAAAAGGCTCATCGATTTCTTCGGTGCTTACGATATAAGCAATCTCCCTCCCTCGCAGATGCTGGATATGACATCCATCAAAACAGAGCCGGTATCACGCCAGATATGGGCGGCATCTATTCTTGTTGCCCGGAATCCGGTTGTCGATGTTTCACTCTATTTGAACCCCGGAGACAGAAAACAGGTGTTCTATTTCCGGCAGGTCGGGAACACATGGAAGGTCTTTGCAGTAGGGTCTCTACCGAGAGCACTGGACCAGGTAATTCAGCCGGAAAAGTACATTCAGAACGTTATGCTGTCCTGCCTCAACGCATTCGTGCAGCGGGATATAATTACATCCATATCCTACTTTACAGATCCTTTTACAGATATCACTTCGGCACGGGATTTGAGTAAGGATGATCTTTTCGATCTGTTTAGTAAGTATGCAGAAGAATTCGACTTTTCGGAAATTCAGGATATGCATATGACATTGAACATTGAAGAAAGTACCGACATCGCAGAATCTATAGGAAAACTATTCAAGGTGTACGTACGTTACGATTCTCCGGGGAATAAGCGTTTGCCTTTCTGGAGCTCCTACAGGGGAACCTACGTCGTTTTCGACGAAACAGAAAAGGTATGGAAAATCCGCGCCATATTCTGAACCGTTCCACATAACCGCAGGAACCGGGAAGATACGACGCAAACAGGGCGTGGACAAGCCCTAGTTTCCTGCACTCCCTGCACAGGCTGAAACGGTCTTCGTACACTGTACATGTTCTGGTAATAACATCGAGATACCTGCATGGCCGGCCGCCGTCTATGTAGAGATGTCCTGAAGCGGTATACCTTTTCTCCAGACAACAGAACCCGCACTGTTTACATAAAGAATCCCAATGAACCACGAATTAAAAAACCAGGGGTGCAAAATAACCGAGCTCATCCCTGCCGCTTCGTTTCATGAGGATGACCTCGACTTCCACCGGCAGATACGCCCTGCCGAAATCGGTCTGCTGGGTTGAAAAGAATTTAAAAACATACAGACCTGTGCGCTGGAGCAGTATATCCCGGATAATAGATCCGATTCCTGCCGGTTCATAATAGTGATAGCTCCTGCCGCCGGTTTCCTCGCACAAATACTCGACATTTTCTGATGCACCGGTACCCGCCCCGCCAAGGTAGATACAGTAGAAAGCGACACCGTTATTCTTCATAAACTGCTGCAGCTGAATAAGATCGTATTGGGCGAAATTCTCCTCCGAGGGGCCCTGGGCGGTAAGAAAAATGACAGCCCGTTTGTTCTTACTGGTAAGCAGTTCGGTCACACTGAGCCGGGCGCCAAGATCGAAACTCCAGAAGTCAGAGTTATCACTCGATGAAAGGGCCGCTTCCAGCAGATCGTTCCTGCTGCTGTTCGGTTCCGCCGTGATAAGAGGCGTTTCACCACCGGAAATCATGGCTATTGAACCCCGGGCCCGGATATCCTGATCGAGCTGGAGAATGACCTCTTTCACTTGTTCCCTGTACCTGTTCATCTCCGGCGACCGGTCCATAAGAATAGCTACGTCGGCGAAACCGGAATTGTCTGTCGAGTATTCGAATCTGGAATCGAATACAGAATACCCCCGCTCGGTAATGAGAAAATTGCTGCTGTCCAACCCGGAAATAGGATTTCCCAGCCTGTCTTCAACCTTGACCGCAACGGTTACCTCCGGGAAATTGCCTGCATAGATCGAATCGATCTGAACGAACAATCCTGAATAGATGCTGGAGATCTCAGACAGGAAGGTTATCCCGTTCTTATCGAAATCTACGGCAATCAGGTTACCGTTGATATCCGTATCGGCTTTCATAATGCGGCCTGCGCCACCCTCGATGTCCGATACCACCTGTACCGTTCCGGATTCGATATCAAGAGAAACCAGCCGTGTGGTATCGGCAATGAGGATATTATTATCGGAAAACAGGGAAAGCCCCTCAGGGCCGTTCAGCCTCCCCTCGCCGAGCACTGTGATGAAATTCCCATGCATATCGAATACAGCGATGTGCTTTCGAACACTATCACTGACGAACACCCTGTCCTGATACACCAGGATACCGCTAGGCGCAAGGAAACCATCGTAATCCCGGCTCCTCTCTCCGAAATCGAGGATAAAAGTGCCATCGTAATCGAATTTACTCACACGGCGGTTTCCCCAGTCGGTAACGAAAAGGTATCCTTTTCCATCCACCGCCATGTACTGAGGTCCTAACAGCTGTCCTTCTCCCCGGCCGCGTTCACCGATACTGCCGGTGATATACCCCTCGTAATTACACTTCGCAATTCTGTTGCCTTCAAACTCAGAGACAAAGAGGTACCCCTCCCCGGAATCAGCCACATCAAAAGGGTGATCGAACACATCGAAACCGCCGCGCAGACGCTTCCTGAGGGCTCCATTCGCGTTGAACAACAGCACTTCGTTGGAACCGTATGCAACGATATAGAAACTTCCATCGTATCTCGTTCTCACCGACGTAGGACGGGTAAACAGGTTGAATTCTTCCTGCTTTCCCATGATTTCCAGGGAAATGACATAGTGCATTTTTTCGGCAAGTTCTCTTCCCAGTCCTCTGCGGGCACTTACCACCTCAGTAAGATTGGCAAGCAGGGAGCTTGCCTTCCCTTCATCGATGATATTCTGCCAGATCCTCAGTGCTGCATCGACAAATCCGGACCGGTAATACGCCCTGCCAAGCCATTCCCTTGTACGCGGATCTTCCGGTTTGTAGGAGAGGGATTTTTCGAATGAGATGATCGCTTTGTTGAAAAGAGTACTGTTGAAGGACCGTACTCCCCACCTGAATTCATCCCTGGCATACACGCCGTCCATGTCGATATCCTGAGAATATATCCAGGTGGGAAAGGAAACATAAACTATAAGTACTATAAAAAATCGAAAAGCAAGGCCGGCGGGTTTCACATAGCCAGTATACATCAATCAGGCAAAGATATCTACCTTGCGCTCTTCAACAGGAAGAGCAACCTCTCCGCGAAGCGCCAGGTACAGGATTGCCTTGATCTGCCGCAGATCGATTAGTGCCTTTTCCGGTTGTGGAACTTTTTGTATAATTGGCTGTGTATTTGGTATCGATTCAATCATAACAGCACTCCAATATCATTTTCGACGTAAATACCGAAGTACTTAACGGTTTTTTTAATCGTTGTGTTCCGCCTCTATCACTTCCTTTAAATGTCCGGCAATGGTCTTTTCTTTTTCCCCGGATGTCAGGTTGAGTGCTTTCCGCAGAAACGTGCGTGCTTCTTCCATGTTCCCCATTTTGAAGTATGCCCAGCCCAGGGAATCCAGGTATGCAGGATTATCCGGCTTGATAAGCACCGCCTTTTTACAAAATGTTACCGCTTTCGCTGCATCTTTTCCTTCTTCTGCCAGGATATAACCGAGGGAATTGAGGGTGTTCGGATTCTGCGGGTCCAGGGAAACCGCCAGTTCGAGATATTCTTTACTTTTATCGAGACTGTTCTGTTTGTAGGCAATGAAACTTAGAGCCGTGTACACCTGGGCGGACTCATATCCCTCCTCGAGCAGGGAAGTCAGTTCGAATTGAGCGAGGGAAAGCCTTTTGGTTATTGTATAGATATAACTCAGGATCATTCTGCTCTGGTATTTGTGCAGTATATCCGAATCTGATGTAACCACCTGTTCCAGGTAGATAAGGGCGTCATCAAATTGCTCCAGCCGGGTATAACAGAGGCCGAGATAATAGGCAATGTCAGGAAACTCCATGGGGTCTTTATCAAGAGAGAGCAGCTCTTTTAAGGCGTTCTCATACCTTTTGGCTTTGTAGTTTTTCAGTGCTCTGGTTAACGATCCCTTCATAACATTTATTGGAAATCCGATTCTCTGTAGAGTGTTTCTCCAATATGACCCTGAGGATAAAGGTGAACCGGGCAGATGGACACACTATTCCTGGAAACAGCGTCCCAATCAGTGCCCGCTTCCGGCTGAACTCCCGGCAGTGGTCCTTTTAAGAAAAAATAACGGTCCCCATTCGGACCTGCGAAATTCTCTATCTTATCCCGGTAGATCCGCATGGAAGGGCGGGTAATCTCCACCCTGGAATCCGACTCTTCGTTATTTGGTATGTTGATATTGATAAAATGGTCCGAGGTCCACCTGGATACAAAGTTCTCCAGGTTGCGACTGATAAATTCCGCACTCGAGGCAAAGAAAAACGGCGGCGAGTAGGATACGACGGAAACGGCAACTCCCGGGTATCCCATGAGTGCCGCCTGGCGGGCCGCAGCGGCGGTTCCGGAGTAGATGATATCTGTTCCCAGGTTCGGCCCCAGGTTGATTCCTGATACGATGAGGTCCGGTTTTGTTTCCAACGCGCCCAGGATAGAATAGAGGACACAGTCTGCAGGAGTACCGTTGCAGCCGTAGGTCCTCTCTTCGATTTTTCTGAACCGAACCGGCCCTTTCAGGGTGATTGCATGGGATGTTCCGCTTCTCTCCCGTTCCGGAGCTACTACCCACACGGTATGCTCCGAATTAAAACACGATTTCAGTGCTTTAAGCCCCGGGCTTTCTATGCCGTCATCGTTTGTAATCAGAATGTTCACTTACAATTCTCTATTCATAGGGAAACAGGACCTTTACCCCGTCTGCAGGTTCACACAGGATAGTGGTGGCGTCGAAACCAAATATGTGCTCGTACTCTTCCAGGCGTTCCCGGTACTCCGGCAGGGCATCTTCCCGGATCAGGGTAATGGTACATCCCCCGAATCCGGAACCGGTAAGCCGGGAACCATACACACCGTCAATTTCTGCCGCCCGTTTTACCAGCCAATCTATTTCGGGACAGGAAACTTCGTAATTATCCCTCAGGCTCTCATGAGAACGGCTTAAAAGTTTTCCATAAGCAGGGAGGTTCCCCTTTTTCAGGAAATCCCTGGCTTCGAGAACCCGCTGGTTTTCTTCTACTACGTGAAGACACAGTCTTCGCATATTTTCCGGAATTAATCCCATACTGTTTTGAAGGTCGTCGATGGAATAATCCCGAAGAGAATTCCCCGGTCTTTTCTTGTTCAGATACTCTACGCACTGGGAGCACTCTTCTTTCCGTTCTTTCAATTCCTGCTCTATTGAACCTTTCGGTACGTTGGAATCGGTGATCAGAATTTTCAGTTTATCCAGCTGAAGAGGTATGTACTCATAGGCTAAGGACCTGTTATCGAGAAATACGGCAGAGCCCTTCTTGGCAACATAGGTGATAAAATGATTGGTGATTTCCGTATCCAGCCCGATGAAAGCTTTTTCCGAGAGTGAGGAAGACTGGATTACCTGCATCTGGGTCATATCCAGGTCCAGGAGCCGGTTCACTCCTTCTGCGGAGGCTGTACACAATGCGGCTGATGCAGCCAGTCCTATCCCCTGGGGTATGTTCCCCCGTATCGTCATATCCAGACCCTTGAGGGGATAACCTAACTGGGCGATTTCGTATAGTACACCTTTAGGATAGTTCGCCCACCGGTCTTCCCTCTTATATTTAAGGTTTGCTATTGTGGTTCTCTTTCTCTCACTCAGGTCAGCCGCGTAAAACCTCAATGAATTATCCTTCCGCAGAGAAAGGGCCACTTCGACGTGCAGTACGACGGCGGCCTGAATGACATAGCCGTCATTATAATCAGTATGCTCACCCATCAGGTTAACACTTCCAGGTGCCGAAACAACGACCTCCGGCTCAACACCGTATTCTGCCCTATGGAGAGAAAAGAGATTACTCATTTATATCCTCATGAGAATAATATAAGAAAATGTCTTTCTGTGCAAGAAAATATCATTTTTTAGAGCCGTACCGGGCGTTGCACGGGGAAAGCAGCTCCGGGAACCCGGAGCATTTCTCTTACTCTTTGATCCCGTATTTCTTTTTGAACCGTTCAACACGACCCGCAGTATCTACCAGCTTCTGCTTTCCAGTGTAAAAAGGATGACAACTGGAACAGATTTCCACCTCTAAATTCTTGGCCGTTGAGCTTGTTTCTATAACGTTCCCACAGGCGCATGTGATGGTAGTTGGACCGTATTTCGGATGTATATCTTTCTTCATACCTAATCCTCCAAAGGATAATCTTCTCTTTCTATTCGAAATCGGAAACACTGGAAGTATTCATCGAACGAAGAAAGGCCTCATTATTCTTGGTTTTCCTCATTCTGTCAATCAGGAGTTCGATAATTTGAATATCATCCATGGGGCCCAGCACTTTCCTGAGTATCCACATTTTATTGAGCTCTTCCTCGGTTAAGAGAAGTTCTTCTTTTCTCGTACCCGATTTCTTTATGTTGATGGCAGGAAAGAGCCTCCGGTCAGACAGTTTCCTGTCCAGGTTGATCTCCATGTTTCCTGTTCCCTTGAATTCCTCGAAAATAACCTCATCCATCCTGCTGCCGGTTTCGATAAGAGCTGTAGCAACGATAGTCAAACTGCCTCCGTTTTCGATATTCCTGGCAGCGCCGAAAAACCGCTTCGGTTTGTGAAGTGCATTGGAATCCACACCTCCGGAGAGTATTTTACCCGAAGTAGGCACCGTCTGGTTGTATGCACGGGCTAACCTGGTAATAGAATCAAGGAGGATCACAACATCCTTCTTATGCTCCACCAGCCTTTTCGCTTTTTCGATCACCATTTCGGCCACCTGGACGTGGCGGGTTGCCTGTTCATCAAAGGTTGAGGCGATAACCTCTCCCTTAACATTCCGCCGCATATCGGTTACTTCCTCCGGCCGTTCATCGATGAGAAGGACAATGAGAATAACCTCGGGCTGATTCGTGGTTATGGCATTGGCGATTTTCTGGAGTAGTATCGTTTTTCCGGTCCGTGGCGGGGATACGATCAATCCCCGTTGTCCTTTTCCGATAGGACAGAAAAGATTCATCATCCTGGTACAAGGATCACCCCCTTCAGTCTCCAGATTGAGTCTCTCATCGGGATAGAGGGGCGTCAGGTTATCAAAGGGAATCCGTGTCTGGGCTGAGGAAGGTTCATCGAAATTGACTCCTTCCACCCTGAGCATGGCAAAAAATCGTTCGCCCTCTTTCGGCGGACGGATCTGGCCTGCAACTGTATCTCCCGTCCTTAAATTGAACAGGCGAATTTGGGAGGGCGATATATAAATATCATCCGAACCGGGAAGATAACTGTTCTGTGGAGAACGTAAGAATCCGTACCCGTCAGGTAATATTTCCAGAGATCCGTATGCATGGATAACACCCCCTTCCAGCGTATGGGCTTTGAGAATATGAAAAATCAGTTCCTGTTTTTTCAGGGAGATCAGTTCATCCTGGGATTTACCGACTGAAAGGGCAAGCTTCCTCAGCTCAGGCATGTTCATCCGGGTCAATTCATTGATACTGAGCTTTTCCTTTCCATCCGACGGCCCAACTCTGTTCCGCGAAGCATTCGGATAATCTTTCGAAACAGGCTCACTGGCGGCAGCAGCCTCCTCCCCGGTCGTACTGAATGCAGACGTATTTCTCCCGTTTGAGTCATCTCCGTATGATCCGTTTCCATCACCCTGGAAATCATCCTTTATGAGCTCCACTTTAATTTTTTTCTTCCGGGTCCGCGGTTTTTTCAGTTTCTGTGATCCGCTTACATGGGGAGAAATTTCTCTTTTTTCCTTCAGGTGCATGATTTCCGGTGTTTTACTTGAGAGAGATTCACTATTTTCATCATTCATTGTACTATCCTCGGAGTTCCCTTTCTCGCCGTTCATTTCACTTCGAATTTGAACCCCTGTATTTCCTGAATCTGCGGTGCCGCCATCTGGGCTGCTTCCCCCGGGGGGCTCCGTTGTTGTCTGGTTGCGGGTCTTTTTTACCGGTTTTACCACGATTGATTCAGGTTTTTTTTCTATGCTGTTTTCGACTGCCTCAGTCGCGGATTCTTGTACTACTTCACCGAAGGAAAGTTCGTCCTGCACGTTCCTACGCCCTGGACGATTGGTTTTTTTTCGGATTAATGCCATAAAAACTCCGTTGCCTAGGTCATATTATTTTTAATCATCTATAGGTAAAGATTAGGATACTGCATTCAAAGAGTTATGTTGGATTCTTCCCGAAGCAATGTTTACCGTTTAAATATATTCTTTGAATCCACCACTGTCAAGTGTTTCGTCTCCTGTTAAAAGAAGTACAACTAAAATCATCGTTGCTACCGCAGCTTTTATTCGTATACTGCTCCGGGTACCATGAAAACCGAAACACCGGGAGTACACCTTTTTCCCCGGCACTGCACACGCAATCCAGACAGTACCCACCGGTTTGGCAATCATTCCACCCTCCGGTCCCGCAATACCGGAAACGGCATATCCGCACTCTACACCGGACTGCCTGCCGACGGCTTCTACCATTGCCGTTACAGCTTCCCTGGAAACTGCTCCATGCTTTTCCAGAAGGGCACTATCCACACCCAGTACCGTCTTAGCGTGGTTATCATAAGTTACAAAGCTGCCCCAGAATATTCTGGAGCTCCCGGCGACCTCAGTGATCATTTTAGAAATAAGACCCCCTGTACAGGATTCTGCTCCTGCCACCTTGTATCCCTTCGCGTCCAGGGTGTTGAAAAAAGAAAGAACCGGGTCCACTGTTCCTTCCCGTATTACATGCGGGCTGAAACAGTTCTGAAGGGCAATAAATGATTCCCTCCGCCTTTCCGCCGTACTCCCGTAAAGACGGAAGGTTATCTTATCCTCTTCGATCCTGGTGTTCCAGGTTACGCCCCGGCTGCAGCAGTCCTGGAATGCCTGCTCCAGCTTCGATTCCGGAACAAGAAAACTCGTGCCTTTAAAGGACATCTCCGGTTTCAGATCAAACCGCTTCTGAATAAGCGGAAGTACCCGGTCACCGAACATGGGCACGAGCTCACCCGGCGGTCCCGGGAGTACGATAACCGTTGCCTCTCCTATATCACCATAGAAACCGGGAGCAGTTCCGTTTTTATTAGGAATAACAGTAAATCCCTCGGGAACAAGGGTTTGTCTCCGGTTCGGCCCGGGGATCTCCCGCTCACCGTAAAACCGCCGCAGAGAATCCCATATTTCCTCTCTCTCTTCCAGGCGTTTCCCGGCTACTGCAGACACACTATAGCGGGTGATGTCATCTGCTGTCGGCCCGAGGCCGCCGGCTACTACGATCAGGTCTGTTTCTTCAATACAGCGCCTCATCTCGTTTTCCAGTTTTTCCGGTACGTCCGGAACCATACATATCCTGTCCGGGGATATGCCGGTTTCATGAAGTTTGCCGGCAATAAAGGGGCCATTCGCATCGGCTATTATTCCCCGGGTGAGTTCATTTCCGATGAGAATAATACCCGCCCGGATTGGTGAGTCAGACACTTTGGACTTTGCTTTTCAGCTTTTCCACGGGGGTGGAAAAAATGTCCACTGTTTCGGGGTTTTTAATCATCTCGCATTTGCCTTCGAATACAACACCATCGGCAATACGCAGCTTTGCTGTCTTTATATTTCCGAACACTTGTCCGGTTGAGAGCATTTCCAGGTTTTCCGATGCCTCGATATTACCGTGGACGATGCCACCGATGACGACAGAACCGACTTTTACATCTGCTTTTACTAAAGCACCTTCTTCGATGTAGAGAAATCCCTTTGATATTATTCTCCCGTTGAAACGTCCGTCAATTTTGAGCGACTTGGAAAATCTCATCGTTCCGTTAAAGACCGTTGATTTCCCCAGTGTTGTAGTAATTTCCTCGATTCCTTTCTTATCAGAATTTCTTGACATACCTATCTCACGTTCTTATTACCGTTTCTTTACAGGAATACGAAACTGTTATTTTGTCTGCATGACGAATACACCGTCCCAATCTTCAGGGGGAGGATTCTCTACATAATGGGCACATCGATCGAAATAGACCTTCGAAGGGCCGTCTTCAGCATCGATCTCCAGAGCTTTGGCGAATAAGTTCTTTGCCTTTTCAAACTCCATGAGCTTATACTGTTTACGTCCTTCTGCAAACAGTTTGAGCACTTCTTTTTTCTGATCAGAAATCACTTAAGTTAACCCCGATCTAGTTTTTATTTTTGACCTTCCAGTCTACAAAATGCTTCTGGAACTTTTCTTCCAGATCCTGGAGGCTTAATTCCCGTTTAATTTCAAATTCATCCTGATTCATTAAATCTTCTATTTCCTCTTTCACACCGGCCAGAGCTGCAAGGACCTCATCTCCTTCCCTGGAAACCAGATCTACAAACCGCGAGACATCTTCCGGATTTGATTTATCGAGCTTTTGAGCGCTTTTTACCAGCTTCAGCACCGGTTTCCGCAAATGCTCTGTAAAAAAGATGAGGGATTGATTAAGTGAGTCGATCTGAGCGATACGCCTTTCTTTCTGCAGTACCTGTTTTGAGAGTTCCCGGCTGTGGAGAACAGCTTTTATACGGGCAAATACTTCGGAAAAATTGAAAGGTTTGGTGATATAATCCTCTACACCTAATTCAAATCCTTCGATTTTATCTTTTACATCATCCATGGCGGAAAACATGATGATTGGAATGTCTTTGTAATCCTCAAACTCTTCGTCGTTTTTAACGATTCGTGTTACTTCCCAGCCGGAAAGTTTCGGCATGATATTATCCAGGATAACCAGGTCCGGACGGTATAAACGGATCTGTTCCAGAGCCTGTTCGCCGTCCTCGGCCATTATAACGTCGAACCCAAGCTTGGTAAGCATTACGTCGAAGAATTCCAAATTTATCGGTTCATCATCTACGATGAGAATTTTCGTTTTGTCCACTACCGGGATCTCCTGTATCGAATTATTCTCCTATACTTCCTGGATAATGTCAATCTTCTTTTCTTCTCCTCATTATTCTCAGTACTACACCCAGGGCAAGAACCACAAGACCCGCATATACAGCCCCAATTCCAAGCCAATCACCCCATTTTGTGTACAGTGTCACCCGTTTATTGTACACAGGGACATCGGCAACAAGATACCCCTGGATAAACGGATCGAGAATCGATGTAATCCTGCCATTCGGATCGATGGTGCAGGTGATACCTCCGTTCGTACTGCGGACAACTGTTCGCTTGTCCTCAACCGCACGGAACACCGCCATGCTCATATGCTGCATTTCCGATGCTACCGAGTGTGCCCAGGAGTCATTGGTAATGTTTACTATCAGGTCTGCCCCGGCGCGGATGAAATTTCGGGAAAGATACCCGAAGGTATCCTCGAAGCAGATAGGTGTGGAAAACTTCACCCCTTGTGCTTCAAAAACGGTGTATTCATCCCCGGGTTCCCAGAAATGGGTATCCGCCTGTTTCAGCCAGTTGTATATCCGAGGAAACTGCTCCTCGTAGGGAAAATGTTCGGTAAACGGAACAAGATGGAGTTTTCTGTAAATCTGGGCAAACTCCCCGTCCTTCCAGAGTAAAGCTGCATTGTAGTCGATCCGTTCGGTTCCCCCCAGCCTTTTCAGAACACCATCATCATTACCCAGGACATAGGGAACGTCCTGGGTGCCCAGGAAATCCTTCAGTTTTTTAACAAGCTGAAAAGCCTCGTTGTCGGTCCTGTAGCGCGTGTGGTAGTCGATAGCCGGAATGAAGGCCGTCTCAGACCAGACAACCATATCGGGTGCTTCCTGTACCGCTTCCCTGCTCAACGATATCAGCAGGTCCAGGGACTCTTCATAGTCATTTTTCCAGGGGTCCACATTATGCTGTATAAGGGCAACCCTGATCTGCGGTGAAGTTTCAAAGGAACTCTTCGTTACGAATCCGAATATGAGTACAAAGATGAACAGCCCTGTATAGACAAAGAGATCGATCCTGTGACGCCGAATAAAGAGTCTAGCCTTCGCAACACCCTCCTTGAGAGCATTACCGAAATATACAGAGGGAAATACAACGAGGAGTGATACTCCCCATACACCGGTTATCGACGATATCCGAATCAAAGGGAGGACCAAGTACTGGGTATATCCCATGATGCCGTAAGCGTATCCCAAGAAACGGGTCGTTTTCAGATACTCGTATCCGAGCCATATCAGCACCTGGACCAGATACCCGTAATCGGGGAAGAAGGAATCACAAAGCTTCAGAACCGGCAGGACTATGAGGAAATAGACTGCGTAGATAACCGGAACGATAAAAATTGCGAGAGGATGAAATCGCAGAAGCCAGAAATTGAATATGGCGTAGCTCAACACACCATAGAACAGGCCATACAGAAAGATACCGATCCAGCCGCTTCTGTGCACCACGATAAACAGCGGTATAAGGGCAATGAAGCCCAGAGGGAAAAGTCCCCACGTTGAAATTCCACTGGGAAAGGAAAACGCAAAGAGAAAGGCAGACAGAACCAGAAGGCCCAGACGGGTAAAAACCGTAACTATTCCAGGCCGTTTTTTATCACCTCCTGCCGGGAAGGAGGGGGGAACCTGTTTCGCCACGGACAAATCAGTCTCTTAAGGGCCAGGCAAGCTTTTTCAGTTCCCTACCGGGCCTGAAAGCAGCAACACCATGATCTTTTACCGGAACAATTTCCCCGGTTTTTGGATTTCGGGCTTTCTCTCTCCCTTTACGCGTACGAAGTTCGAAGGTTCCAAAACCACGAAGTTCTATGGTCCGGTCATCCTGGAGGGCTTCTTTAATCTGTTCAAAAAACTCATCGATAACTACATGAATATCTTTCCGGTTGATCCCGATTTTTGTGGAGATGTTGTCTATTATTTCCGCTTTCGTCAGTTTATTCTTCCCCACTGTTTACCCCTCTCACACATCATTCTGTACTTAAAGGATTCGGGCATACCAGAAAAATACACAGTACAGGGTGACGACTCTCTATTCCTGAATCGTGTGCAGCGCCTTATGAAGCCTCGACTTTTTCCTTGCTGCATTATTCTTATGGTACAAACCCTTCCCTGCAGCCGTATCGACTAATTTCTCTATAATTTTAAGCTGGCTTTCTGCAGATTCCCTGTTATTACTCTTCAGGGTTTCCTGAAATTTCCGTATTTCTGTTTTGACCGTACTCTTTGCGATCTTGTTTCGCATTCTCGCTTTCTCACTCTGCTTGTACCGCTTTGCAGCCGAACTACTTCCTGCCAATTGAAACCCACCTCCGATCCATGATCCGTTATTCTCATAAATTATTATGAACACTGAAATTATCAAATATTCATATTCCTGTCAAGGGAAGTAAAAATGGTAGTACATACCCGGCTGAGGCATGCAGGCCCTGCCCGGGAAATTATTTCGTACGCTTGCGACGCGGTAAGGGCTGCTTGGAATCCTTATCCCTTACCAGGTCTAAACGCTTTTTAAAGGATTTTAAAGCCGTATCGAGTTCCTGTTTGAGAATTCGATCCAGTTGATCGTTTTCAAATCCGTTCGTTTCATCTTTAGGGTCTTCGTTATCGCTCATTGCCCTCTATTATTGATCATAGGTTGTTTGCTAGTCAATTGAAAAAATATTTTTTTTCTCATCGTGTGCATTATCGCCCTTCAAACCGCCGGAGCCTTTTCTCTCTTTAAAAAATCAGGTAGAGTGTCTCCATGGGACTCATCATTTTTTTCCTCAGCTTCATCTTCTACGTCGTTTACTGGGACCTTCGCCTTCATGTTGCTGCTGCGATAAACTTACGATACGCCCGTAAACTGATTGACCGGAAAGATTCAACCATAGCCAGGATGCTTTTTGCTTTCGGAAAAGTCTACGGTGGTATCACCCTGGAAACGAGTTTCCCTGGAAGGGAAACCCTGCCTGAAACCTTTCTCATCATTTCCAATCATCAGAGCATCATCGATATCGCTGCTATCTTCTACAGTTTTCCCAACCGGAGACCCAGGTTCGTGGCAAAACAGGAACTCGCAAGGGGGGTCCCCATGATTTCGGCGATTCTCCAGGTGGAGAAACATGCTATCATCAACAGGAACGGCGATTTTACGAACACCATGCAGGAGCTCCAGCGCCTGGCTGTGATGTCCCGAAAAGGTTATAGTCCGGTGGTTTTTCCTGAAGGAACCAGGTCCAAAGACGGGGAAGTTAAACCTTTTCATCCCGGTGCAGTGAGGAAGATTCTGGAAACGACTCCCATGCCGGTGCTTGCCGTAGCCCTTGACGGAGGGTACAAACTGGCAACACTGAAATCCTTCTGGAACAATCTCCGGTCGTCCACCTACCGCATCAAGTTTCTTCATCTCTACCCGGCACCGGCAGGTAAAAAGAAAGTCCTGCACATGCTCCAGGCGATCCAGAAGGAAATAAAAGACCAGGTCGACACCTGGCACAGACTGGAAAGGCAATAAAAAAAGGCTGTATACAGAATAACTACATACAGCCCCTTGTTTTCATACCGTGGTTTCTCTACCGGAAATCTTTTGGCCGCCGTTCTTTCCTGTGGCATTTTTCACATTCTGCAATATTCCGTATTTTGCCACTGGAGAAGACAGATCTCATTTTAATCTCACCACCGCAGGTGCAGTGATGTTTTTGTACAGTCGACCCGGTACGAGCATTCTTACTGATTTGAGCCATAGCACCTACCTTAAAAGTATTGGGATTGCACGGAATATACTATTATGCTGCAGAAAGTGTCAAGACCTAGAGGAAATCTTTTAATTCTACGTTCCACTGGCGCCGGTCATTCTGGTAGGTAAATTTATCAACCGGAACTTCGATAACCTGCCCATTATTCCCGGTGAGTTTCACCGATTTCGACAGAATGTTGATCTCAGAAATCTTAAATATATCCTTGCCGTAATGAATTTTTATACCGGGATGGGGATATTTCTTTTTCTCTTCACAGTAAAAATTATATTCATACGAAAGACAGCACAACAGCCTGCCGCAGGGACCGGAAATCTTCATGGAATTCAGGGACAGGTTCTGTTCTTTCGCCATTTTGATCGATACAGGCTTCAGCTTATCCGTCACTTTATGACAACACAGGAACCGGCCGCATACACCAAGACCGCCTAAAACCCGGGACTCGTCACGCACTCCGATCTGGCGCAGTTCGATCCTCATCTTGAACTCGGCGACCAGGTCCTTGACAAGGGCTCTGAAGTCTACCCGCTGCTCGGCGGTAAAGAAAAAGAGTACCTTGGGTTCATCCATCAGGTAATGGGCTGAGACGAGTTTCATATCCAGATTGTGAGCTTCAACTTTTTCCCTGCATATCTCAAAGGCCCTGGTTTCTCTCGCCCTGTTTTCTTCTATTGTGCGGAAATCTGCTTCAGCTGCCTTCCGGATGACATCATGGATTTCTTCGTTCAGATTCTCCCTGGCTGCCACTCTCCCGAGGACAATACCGTAATCCGTCCCGTATTTTGTCGGTACAATAACGGTTTCTCCCTGGTCCAGGGGTTTTTCATCCGGAAATACGTATACCCCGGTTTCACTGGAGTGATGTATTTTTATACGGTACAGGATCTCTTCCTGGTCTTGAGAATCCTGTTCCGGTTTGCCGATATTCTGTTCGGTATTGGTCTGCACCTGTTGTTCTCCTTTAGCTTACCAAATCTATCAACAACCCATACATTTCATCAACCCTTCGCAGGATCTCAAGTTGGTCTTTTTGGGTTTTCAGGATTTCCGCAGCAAGTTTTTCCAGCTTTTCGTCTATCACTTTGATAAGGGTGAACCGTTTCCTCTTCAATATATTCACCCCGGAGACGTGTTCTTCAACTTCCAGGCTGTTTGCTACAATATACCGGATGAACCCTTTTACTGCCCTTTTGTAACGCTGTATGATTTTCAGGGTGGGGTTCCCCTTCAGTTTTTCACCGGTTTCATGGATTTCATCCAGGAGAGTTTCAACCGGCAGATCCGTGACCGGATCGGGGGTGATTTCACCTTCAATAGACCCGGTCTCTTCGGCATCCAGGTACGAGGAAAACGAGGATTTTATACCTCTTTTTTTCCCGACACCCTTGCCTTCCCTGTTTCTACGACGGAATACTGCGCCATCGAACGAACTTATCCTTTCCATGCAGAAAGTTCTTCTTGCTCCTTATGTGAAGCATCCCCGGATGGTCCGGTATGGTATGTTTCGTCCTGACCGCCGTTATCATTCCCTTGTGTTGACGAAACAGCATCCCGGGACATGCCGGCCAAACGGGCTTTTTCAGTCTTCTTATCCTGTTTCAGATCAACTTCCTGCTGCCTTATTAAACATTCCCCGTTAAGAAGAACACCGGCCTCCACGATAAGGCGTGGAGTAACGACATTGCCTATAATCATACCTGTGGAAAGGACAATCACCTTTTCCGAAGAATAGATATCTCCTTTGACTACACCGCCTATGACAACCGTACCGGCATGGATTGTGCATTCTGCACGGCCGTTTTTCCCTACCAGTACCTTCCCGGGGGTACTTATAGTACCTGAATAGTCACCATCGATACGAAGAAGACCGTTTAATTCCAGATCACCCCGGAAACGGGTCCCCTCTCCCACAATTGAGTTGATGAATGTTCCGTCTGCAACCAGATGATCACTCATGGACTTTAGCCTGATATTTTCCTTAAATTTTTATTTCATTGAATGCTGTTGTCAATAATTATACTCTACATTCTGCTCAGGAACAATGAGGATTCTCCGGTTTCCTGCCCGGGAATGTTAATTATCGTACGAAACACCTTTCAAGCCGCTTTTTATGCTCAAATACCGCTCGGGATCCACAACCTGTGAACCGATCCGGACTTCATAATGCAGATGGGGACCGGTAGAGAGACCGGTATTTCCCATGGTCCCTATTTTCTGCCCCTGGCTTACATGCTCTCCTTCTTTCACAAGAACGGTCTGAAGATGGGCATATTTCGTGTAAAAGCCGTATTTATGGCGGATAACGATATAATGTCCAAATCCCATGGGTTCGTATTTCTTTTCCACAACCTTTCCATCGGCTGTGGAGATGATAGGCGTTCCCTGGCGGTACGCAATATCGATTCCTTTATGAAGGTACCATTTCTTGGTAAACGGATGCTCCGCAGGACCGAAATAATTTGTAATCCTCCCTCTGACTCCCTGGAGGGGCCACAGTGTAGGCAACTCTTTCAGAAGATCGCCGTGAGAAACCAGCAAATCTGTAATCTTCTGGAGTGAATCTACAGATTCATCAAGAAACGCACTCAGGCTTTTCAAATCACTCAGTTCCTGTAACACGCCGTCTTCCTGTTCTTCCAGATCAAAAAGGGTGGAAAGATCTCCACCGGTCAGGTTCACCTGGTACTGTTCCTTATCGGCAATCCCCAAAGTTTCCAAGGTCTGGTTCAAAGCCTTCTCAAAGGTATCCGAGACTTTGCGCAATTCGCTTATTTCGTCCCGTACGACATCCAGGCTTGCCTGGGTGCTCTGCAGGGCGGTACTTTTTTTGGAGAGTGTTCTGGATAACCCGCTGAAATACGTACTGGAGAGAAAAAAAGCCACCAGTATCGCGGACAGAAGAATCGAGAGGAAAACCAGGGAAAAAACAGAAATCCTGAAATTGAATATTTTTTTCTCGGAATGGGGGATAAACATAACGGTGAAACGCTGTTTACCCATGACCATCATTCTTTTGAAAAAACCGGTAATTCCACTTCCGAGATTATTCAGTTGTTTTACCAGTAGTCCGGAAACCTTGTTTTCTATCTTTTTGTATTGATGTACCGGCGACACCTGCAGTCCCTCTCTTTCTAAATTAACATGGCCGATTCCCGTTCAGACTATCACGGTGCAAAACATTTGTCAAATAATTATTGACTAGGCAGAAACTTCGTGGTATCTTCAGTCATATCTTTGTCAAAAAGCTTCGGCTCTCAATCTATCAAATAAATGAGGTTATATGCGGTTTTTTGATTCTCACGCGCATGTTGGCTTAATCAACGAAGACCCGATCGAGCAGTTAATTATCGTTCAGGAAGCGAAGCAGGAACAGGTTGAGCACATCGTCAGTATCTGCAACAGCCTTCATGACTTCTTTCAGGTTCACGAAAATCTCACAACCGCCGGCCATGTCTATCATAGTATCGGCGTTTCTCCCTCGGAAGTTTCGCATCCCGGAAAAGATTGGGAACTAAAAATCGAAGAAGGGGTGAATTTATCCCACATTGTAGCGATAGGTGAGATCGGTCTCGATTACTATAGAAAGTTCGGCGATAAAGACTCGCAGATCGAACTTTTTATCAAGCAGCTGGAACTGGCGGACAAGTTGGATTTTCCCGTTGTTATCCACAACCGGGAAGCCGGTAGTGATGTTCTGCAGATCCTGATGGAAAAACTGCCTCCTAAAGGCGGTGTCCTTCACTGTTATTCTGAAGATTGGGAATATGCTCAAAAAGCCCTGGACCTGAACCTGTATATTTCCTTTGCCGGAAATGTCACCTACCGGAACGCAAGGAATCTTCACGAAACTGCGAAGAACATGCCCATAGACCGGCTGCTTATAGAGTCTGAAAGTCCGTTTATGGTTCCTTCCGCATACCGGGGTAAGAGGAACAAACCGGCATATCTCCATGCAACAGTAGAATTTGTTGCAGAACTCAGGGAAATGCCCCTGGAAGAGTTTTCAGAAGCAGTGTTCCAGAACAGCCTTACCTTTTTCGGCATCAACCACTAAAAGGAGCTCATGTCCTTAAGCAATGGGCAGGCTTTTTCATCCTGTTACAATTCGAAACAGTCGTATAGATGGTAATATCTTTTTAGCTCCCCTTGCAGGCTACACGGATAAAGCATTCCGTACCATGTGTATTGATACAGGCGCCTCTTTAACCTATTCCGAAATGGTCTCCGCCGAAGGTATCATCAGGGAAAACAGGAAAACCCTGGAACTCCTTACACCTGCAGAGGGGGAACACTTTTTCGGTGTTCAGATTTTTACCGGTCATACCGATTCCGCCGCCCGGTCTGTGGAACACGTCCTCCGTTTCAATCCTTCGTTAATCGATTTGAACTGCGGCTGTCCGGTCCCGAAAGTCGTCCGGTCCGGTGCAGGAGCCGCCCTGCTTAAGGACCCGGAGAAACTGGGCAGGATCGTCAGGAGCATATCCGGGAATACCGATGTACCGGTTACTGTAAAAATCCGCACCGGCTGGGATGAGGATTCACTTAATTACATCGAAACAGCCCAGGCTGCCCGGGAAAACGGGGCGGCAATGATATGCCTTCATGGCAGAACCAGGAAACAGGGCTATTCAGGGTCAGCCGGCCTGGAACACATCAAACAGTTAAAAGAGTACATGGATATTCCTGTATTCGGTTCCGGTGACCTGTTCACTCCGGAGGCGGTCCGTTTCATGCTGGAGAACACAGGCTGTGACGGAGTAATGATTGCCCGGGGAGCTATCGGCAACCCCTTTATCTTCCAACAATGCCGGTCACTTCTGGAAGGGAGTGTTCCTCCGGCAGATGCAGATGATACACAGAAGATAGAAGCTGCTCTTAAACATCTTGATTTAAGTATCCACTATGCCGGCGAGGCCAGGGCGGTAAAAGAGATGAGAAAACACCTCTGTGCTTACACCAAAGGGATTGAGGGGGGGGCGGCTTTAAGAAACCGGCTGGTCCATACATCAAATACCGCAGAAATCAAAAGCATCCTTTCCTCCTTCATGACCCGTTGACACCCCGCCTTGACCGAACAGGGTGAGGGTGATATACCTTCCCTGTGATCAACCACGGAGACAAGCCCAGGCACCACTGCGGAGTTGTAGGGGCATATTCGATTAACAGGACAAATATTCCTGAAACCATTTTCTACAGTCTTTTTTCCCTGCAGCACAGAGGCCAGGAAAGTGCAGGTATCGCGTACAGGAAGGGAAATCGTACCGTTGTGTATAAAGATCTCGGCATGGTTTCATCGGTACTGGGAAGATACCTCTATAAACGCCACCCTTCACACGCGGGAATAGGCCATGTACGGTATTCCACCCACGGGGGAAACAAGCTGGAAAACGCCCAGCCTATTGTGGTAACCTGCAACAAGGGGACCATCGCTCTTGCCCACAACGGGAACATCTCCAACGCTGTTGCACTCAAGAAAAAGCTCTTCTCAGACGGTTCCATTTTTCAGAGCACATCCGACACCGAGCTGGTCCTCCATCTCATCTCCCGTTCAAGGCAGAAAGACTTCAAGGATGCCCTGGTGGAGACCCTCCTGGATTTAAGGGGCGCATACAGTATGGTGATGATCCATGAGAACCGGCTCATAGCCGTTCGGGACCCCTTGGGTTTCCGTCCTCTCTACGTGGGAGAGAAAAACGGGATGTTTGTCGCCGCGTCGGAAACCTGTGCCCTGGATATCCTGGAAATCAAAAATCCCAGGTCGGTGCAGGCAGGGGAGATGCTTATTATCGATAAAAACGGCCTTACTTCAGAAATATTCTCATCTCCGGGCCAAAAACGGCAGTGTATTTTCGAACTGATCTACTTCGCCCGGCCTGATTCCATGGTATTCGATAATTCCGTTTACCTGACACGAAAAAAAATGGGGGCTGCCCTGGCCACCTGTGACTCTATTTCCGCCGACATGGTTATCCCGGTTCCCGATTCCGGGAACAGCGCCGCTTTAGGGTACGCCGAGGAGTCAGGGCTTCCCTTCGAACTGGGCCTTACCAGGAACCACTATGCAGGCAGGTCCTTTATCATGCCGACTACATCCCAACGGGAGCTTGCCGTGAGGATGAAGCTCCACCCGGTGCGTCAGTCCATCGCAGGTAAAAGAATTATTGTTATCGATGATTCATTGGTCAGGGGAACCACCAGCAGGATTCTTGTCAATCTGCTGAAGGATGCCGGGGCAAAGGAAGTGCACTTCCGTCTTTCGTCACCGGAAATCAAGTGGCCCTGCTATTTCGGCATCGATATACCGACGAAAGAGGAACTTATTTCCAACAGGATGAACCCCGGGGAAATTGCCGCGTTTATAGGGGCGGATTCGGTACGGTTTATCCCCCTGGATAAAATCAAAGAGTGCGTTCCCGGGCCGGAAGAATACTGTTTTGCCTGTTTCAGCGGGGACTATCCTGCCAATCACGATTACGCCAAGGGACAGCCCGATGGATAAAGCCGAACCCCCTTTCACATACTCGGATTCCGGTGTCGATATCCGCCGGGGCGAAAATTTTTCAGATTTCATCCGGACATTCCCGTCCCCTGCGGTATCCCCGGGGTTAGGTGGTTTTGCAGGTGGTTTTGAAATAGATACAGACAGGTACAAGCACCCTGTTGTTCTTACTACTACCGACGGAGTGGGTACGAAAATCCTTGTTGCAAAAGCCCTGAACAGGTTCGACACACTGGGTATCGACCTGGTAGCCATGTGTGTAAATGACCTGGCAGTGTGCGGCGCCTTTCCCGAGGTTTTTCTTGACTATATTGCCTGCGGCACCCTGGATGAAACGGTGTTAAAAGAGGTAATGAAAGGCATTATCCGTGGATGTGAGACCGCTGAATGTACCCTGTCCGGAGGAGAAACGGCAGAAATGCCGGATCTCTATAAACCTGAGGATTTCGATCTTGCAGGATTTGCCATTGGGATCGGTGAAAAGCACGCCCTTTTACCGAAAGAGGATGCCCTTTCACCGGGGGACATCATTTTCGGGCTCCCTTCTTCCGGTATCCACTCTAACGGTCTTTCTCTGGCGCGGAAGGTGATTCCCATGGAAGAACCCGGTCTCTTCGGGCAGCTCCTTGTTCCCACCAGAATCTATGTCCGTGAGCTGAAAGTGCTGTTTACATCCCAGGCCGTCCTTGCCGCTGCTCACATTACCGGCGGGGGCCTGGAGGGTAATCTGGCAAGGGTGCTCCCGGATCATGTCATACCCAAGTTTACCTATGCCTGGCCTGTTCCTGAAATTTTTCGGGAAATACAGAGGAGGGGCCCTGTCCTCGAAGAGGAAATGCGGCGGGTGTTCAACATGGGAATAGGGATCGCTCTTGTGGTACATCGGGACCGGCGGAAAGAAATCGAAGAGACAGCGAAAGAGCATGGCATCGAACTCCTGACAATAGGAGAACTCGTACATGGCTAACATTGCTGTGTTTGCCTCGGGAAACGGATCGAATTTTCAGTCCATTGCCGAAGCGGTTCAGTCCGGCCCCCACAGGATCTGCTGTGTTATCTGTGACAATCCCGCTGCCTGTGTGATTACCAGGGCACATTCCCTTGGTATTCCCTGTCACCTCGTAACCTACGACAACGGGGGGAGGGAACAGGCCGAAGAAACGATCCTTTCCCTCCTTAAACCCTGCAGCATAGATCTCATCGTGCTGGCGGGGTTCATGAGAATTATCTCTCCCCTGCTGTTGGCTGCATACCGGAACAGGATCGTCAATATCCATCCGTCGCTCCTGCCAAAGCACCCCGGTACCCAGGGGATCCGGAAGAGTTATTACTCCGGTGACAGGGAACTGGGTGTTACCGTTCATTATGTCGACCATGGAGTGGATACCGGTCCTGTTATAGCACAGGAATCGTTCATCCGGGAGGGTCACGAATCCATCGAGGAAATCGAGAATACTATCCACCGGATCGAACATGGGGTATATCCGAAGGTGATCTTGCACATACTTGATAAAATAGCTAATGTGAAGTAATTCCGCACATCAGGAGGATACATTGAGAGTTCTGGTTTTAGGATCCGGCGCTCGTGAGCATGCTGTTGCCTGGAAGTTTTCCCTGAGTAAGAGAATATCCGGGTTGTACATAGCCCCTGGAAACGCAGGTACCGATGAAATCGGCGAGAATCTCCCGGACGTGTCCCCTTTGGACACGGAAGCTGTCTTAAGGGTATGCCGTGACAAACATATCAGTCATGTGTTTGTTGGACCGGAACAACCCCTGGACGCGGGAATTATCGATGCACTCACCGAAGAAGATATTCCTGCGGTCGGCCCGCACCGTCAGGCCGCCCGGCTCGAATCGAGTAAGGTTTTTTCCAAGCGATTCATGAACACCTACGGCATTCCCACTGCAGATGCCCGGGAATTTGTCAATTTCCAGGACTTCAAACAGTACGTGGTGAATACTTCCGGTTCCCTGGTAATAAAGAAGAACGGCCTCGCTGCAGGAAAAGGGGTGTTCGAATCGGATGACACAGAGGAGTTGCTGCGCTTCGGTAGAAGTGTATTGAAAGACGACACTCTTCTTGTGGAGGAGTTTCTACAGGGGTGGGAAATATCGGTTTTCGCCATCACCGATGGAAATTCCTACATAGTCCTGCCCCATTGCGCCGACTTCAAGAAAGCGGGAGAGGATGACACAGGGCCCAATACCGGTGGCATGGGAGCCATCTGCCCGGTTCCGATTGTCACGACTTCTCTCAAACAGGAGATCCGGACCTGTATTATCGAACCCACCTTCAGGGGGCTGAGAGAATCGGGACTCTCCTATAAGGGGGTTGTCTACTTTGGGCTCATGATTACCGAAAACGGGCCTAAACTGCTGGAATACAATGTGCGTTTCGGCGATCCTGAAGCCCAGGTGCTCCTGCCGTTGATCCAGTCCGATTTCGGCAATCTTTCGGATTCCATCATCCGTGGCACTCTGGACACGTTTCCTCTAAGGGTGTCTGACAACTCAGCCGTTGGTGTTGTCATTGCCAGCGGAGGGTATCCTGACAAGTATAACAAAATGCTCCCGGTAACCATTTCTGAAAAGATTGCAAATGACGTGTGCGTTTTCCATGCTTCTACAGTACTGAAAAACGGCAGGATTCATACCAACGGGGGGAGGTGTTTTACCGTGGTGGGTACAAATAAGGACATCATCAAAGCATACACAAAAGTATACAATGCGGTTCCTGAGATATCCTTCAGACAATCCTGGTACCGCAAAGATATCGCAAAAAAATTTTTCTACGATCTGCAGGAGGTATAGCTCATGAAAGATATTCTGATTATCATCGGATCTGAATCAGACAGGGAATCCCTGGCTCCCGGCATTGCCCTTATTGAAGAGAAAGGACTGACCTATACTCTTACCGTATACTCCGCTCACAGAAATCTTCCCGAATTGACCGAATTTCTGGGTAAAGAAGAAAAACGGTATCGTGTAATCATTACTGCGGCAGGTCTTTCCGCAGCACTTCCCGGGGTGGTGGCCAGCATGGTTTCCTCCCCGGTAATCGGCATACCCCTTGTTTCCGGTCATCTTTCAGGAATCGATGCACTTTTATCGATACTTCAGCTGCCGAAGGGAATACCCGTTGCGACCATGGGCATCGGCAAGCAGGGGGTGCTCAATGCAGTCCATCTGGCAGAGAGGATCATTCGAAGTGCTGCTGCCGGCGAAGCTCGTACAGGATAATACCGGCTGCAACGGACACGTTGAAGGAATCCACGTGTCCCCGGGAAGGAATACGCACCATACCATCACAATGTTCCCGAACCAGCCGGCTTAGTCCCCTGCCTTCACTGCCCAGGACCAGGGCTGTACGACCGGTAAAATCGACCCGTTCGATGGATTCCCCCTGAATATCCGCCCCATATACCCAGAATCCTGCCTGTTTACACGCCTCCGCAGCCCTGGAAAGGTTGGTTACGTGTACCAGGGGAACATGGTGTGCCGCACCGGCAGAGGACGAGACCGCAACCTGAGAAACCGGTGCCGTTCTACGGGAAGGAATAACGACTAGATCTATATAGAACTGATCTGCTGAACGCAAAATAGCACCCAGATTATGGGGATCCGATATACCGTCCAGAAGGAGGACACAGGCATTCCGCCGGTCCAGGTCGTTTAATACACGGGAAAGATTTGTCTTTTCCGTCTGCACCTTTATGTCGTACATCAGCAGGACCCCCCGGTGATCGAGACCTCCTGCAATCGTATCGAGTTCTTTCAAGGAAACCTGGCTAACAGATAATCCCCGGTTTTCGGCACATTCCCGGAGAGACCTTACCTTTTCGTTTTTCCGCCCGGCGATAAAGAGAGTTCCGGTGATCCCTTTTTTTTTGAGGAGTTCCCGGATCGGATGAAACCCGGTAATTTTTTCCATGCCCTTTATAATCCGAATGATTTGACGATATCTATTTCACCGTCGAAATCGGTATCCCGCGTGTATTTTTCGATATAAACGCCCTCTTTCAGGTATACCCAGAGATCGATTCTGGTATCAAAATTGGTATCTACTTCCCTTTTCTCTAGAACACCACCGGTATAAAAATAGAAATCGTCCATGACACCGTCAAAGTTATAATCGAGTTCCTCGATTATTTTATTTCCGAATTCACTCATTTTCAACAGATAATCTATGGTTCCGTCATAATCACGATCGAACTGGAAAATGGTATTTCCTTCTTCATCCAATTCTTCCCAGCGGTCCGCCTTTCCATCGTTATTTGTATCCAAAGCGACTCCTGAGATACCGTAGATAGAGAGGGAAGAGAAGCAAAGAAGCAGCAGTAAAGCACTGGCGAATCTCATAAATGTCTCTCCTCATATAGGGTTCGTGTTTAGTATCGACACCTTCCGAGGAAATCCAAACAGAGTTTCTGCCTAAGGCTGTTTGAGCTTTTCTACTTTTTCAATGAGGAGATTGACCCGGTCGGAGAGCTCTTTAAGCTTATCCTTCTTTCGCAGCTTGACCCGTACACTGGTCTCGCCATCCAGGACGCGCTGGATATCGACAATCATCCTGTATGCCGGACCTGCAATCTTGTGAGAATAATATATCCCGATGATGATGATAACGATCATGATCACCAGGTTATTGATAAGGATCGGCGGAACAACAATCTCCCATCGTTTAACACCTGGAATCGTCTTCGTGGTGGTGTACGTTTCTTTCTTCAGATCACCGTCTTCCATCACTTCCCGCTGTGCCGTCACCTGGCGCTCTATTGTGATAAACTCTTTGAAGACATTGTCTCCTGCCACGGAGGAGAACCAGTAATACAAACTAATGACAAGGGTAAACATGGCAAGGGAGACGAGTATGGAGATAAGAAACGTTGCGATCAACCCATACTGAAACCTTCTATCGATTACTACATTTTTTCGCTTGAACTTTTCCATGTTTCGCTCCGATTCCTGCAGATTATCCGGTTCACACATTATACCCCACATTACCTTCAGGGGAAAGGACGAAATGCAACTATCGAAGCTCAGAAAGCCTTATAGGCTTCGGATTATCCTTCTCTCCATGCATTTCCGCCAATTCCTGAAGGAGGTTTTTCGCTTTGGAAGAGAGCCTGGTGGGAACTTCCACCAGAATTTTAATATACATATCTCCCCGCCGGTTTGCATTATGCAGATATGGAATCCCTTCGTTACGCAGCCGCAGGACTTTGCCGTTCTGAGTTCCGGCAGGTATTTTTACTTTTACTTTTTTATCGTCGATGGTGGTAACGTATATGTCCGTTCCCAAAGAAGCCTGGGTAATCGAAATAGGAATAACACAGTAAATATCAGTACCGTCTCTCTCGAAGTGTTCGTGAGGGTGAACACTGACATACACGTAGAGGTCCCCCGGGGGTCCCCCGTTCATCCCTGCCTCGCCCTGCTGCGGAATATTGATTCTTTTCCCGGTTTCTATTCCCGGGGGAATGGTAACTTTCAGCTTCTGCCGTTTCCTTTCCAGACCGGTTCCCCCGCACTGGCGGCAGGGATTTTCCAGAAGGTATCCCTCACCATTACAGGTGGGACAAGGGGATGCAATAGAAAAGAATCCGGAGCTTCTGCGCACTTGTCCGCTTCCGTTGCAGGTGGAGCACACCTTTTTCCCACTTCCCGATTCGGTTCCTGTTCCTTTGCAGGCGGAACAGGAATGGTTCTTGGAAAAGGAGAGTTCCTTCTTTGTCCCGAACACTGCCTCTTCAAAGGTGATCTCCAGGTTGTACCGGAGATCCGCACCTCTTCGAACAGAGTCCCTGGAACTTCTGCGTCTCCCCCCTCCGCCGAAGAATGAATCGAATATACCGGAAAAATCTCCAAAAATATCTTCGAAATCCCGGAAAACAGAGGAGAAATCGTGAGCCCCACCGCTGCTACCCAAACCTTCGACACCGGCGAAACCGAACTGATCGTAGGCCTGTCTTTTCTTCGGGTCTGCAAGGACTTCGTAAGCTTCAGTGGATTCTTTAAACTTTTCTTCGGCTTCCTGATTTCCTGCATTCTTATCGGGGTGATATTGTATCGCGAGTTTTCGATATGCCTTTTTAATCTCGTCCAGTGAAGCCCCTTTCGGGACTCCCAGGACCTCATAATAATCCCTCTTTGCCAAACTATTGATGCTTCCCCTGTTTAATTTAAGGCAGATTATTGATCGTCATCATCGACGACTTCGTAGTCTACATCTTCCACATTGTCCGAGGCCTTATTCTCTTCGGCATTACCGCCGCTTTGCTCTTCCCGGGAGCCTTCAAAACCCGGCCCCGGCTGACCCTGGGCAGGGTCTTCAGGATTCGCGTTTTTATAGATTTCTTCCGCCAGTTTGTAACTCGCCTGTTTCAATTCTTCAATTTTCGTTTTTAACTGGGCAAGATCACCGGACTCTATGGCCGACCTGAGTGCTGCGATTGCAGATTCGATCTTACTCTTATCTTCTTCGCTCACTTTATCACCGTAATCTTTCAAAGCCTTCTCTGTAGTGTACACCAGGGTATCCGCTTCGTTCCTGGTTTCCGCCTTCTCTTTTTCCGCCCTGTCTTCCTCTGCGTGGGCTTCAGCTTCCTTTACCATTCTGTCGATTTCATCTTCAGAAAGGCCGGAAGATGATTCTATTCTGATCTTCTGCTCTTTTCCGGTACCCAGGTCTTTGGCCGAAACATGGACGATTCCATTGGCGTCTATATCAAAGGTAACTTCTATCTGGGGAACTCCCCGGGGTGCAGGAGGTATACCCACCAGATCAAACCTTCCCAGGCTCCGGTTCTGTGTTGACATCTCCCGCTCACCCTGGAGTACATGGATCGAAACGGCAGTCTGGTTTTCCGCGGCAGTAGAGAATATCTGGCTCTTCCGGGTCGGAATAGTCGTATTCCTCTCGATGAGCTTGGTAAATACTCCGCCAAGAGTCTCGATACCCAGAGAAAGGGGAGTAACATCCAGAAGGAGCACATCCTTTACGTCTCCGCCGAGGATCCCTCCCTGGATAGCGGCTCCCATTGCCACGACCTCATCAGGATTCACTCCCCTGTTGGGATCTTTCTTGAAAAGATCCTTTACCAGCGCCTGCACTGCCGGTATTCGGGTGGAACCTCCTACGAGGATGACTTCATCTATTCCTTCCGGTGCGAGCCCCGCATCTTTCAGGGCTTTCTGACACGGTCCTTTCGTTTTATTTACCAGATCCTCCACCATCTGCTCGAATTTCGAACGGGACAGGTTATACTGCAGATGTTTCGGTCCGGAAGAATCGGCTGTGATAAACGGAAGATTGATATCCGTGGACTGCGTACTGGAAAGCTCGATTTTCGCTTTCTCAGCCGCCTCTTTGAGGCGCTGAAGGGCCATCCTGTCCTGTGCAAGGTCTATTCCGTAGTCCTTTTTAAAGCTGTCTATGAGCCAGTCGATAATCCGCTGGTCGAAATTGTCACCACCGAGATGGGTATCCCCATTCGTCGATTTAACTTCGAACACGCCATCGCCGAGTTCGAGAATCGATACGTCGAAGGTCCCTCCACCCAGGTCGTAAACGACAATCTTCTCTTCCTTCTGGTCCTTGCCGAAACCATATGCAAGGGAAGCGGCAGTCGGTTCATTGACGATTCGTTTGACTTCAAGTCCCGCGATTTTACCCGCATCTTTGGTGGCCTGCCGCTGTGCATCGTTAAAGTAGGCAGGAACCGTGATTACCGCTTCGGAGACTGTTTCTCCAAGATAGTCCTCCGCGGTTTTTTTCATCTTCTGGAGTACTGCAGCGGAAATTTCCTGGGGAGAATACTCTTTACCCCGGGCTACAACCTTGACTTCCGTGTTGCCCGCCTCTTTTATCGTATAGGGAACCATCTGTATTTCCGTGGGAACCTCATTGAAACGTCTTCCCATAAACCGTTTAATGGAGAATATGGTGTTCTCCGGGTTGGTCACCATCTGGTTCTTTGCAGGCTGACCAACAAGACGCTCCTCCTTTGAAGTAAAGGCGACAACCGACGGGGTTGTACGCTGTCCTTCAGAATTCTGGATTACAACGGGTTCGCCGCCTTCCATTACGGCTACACAGGAGTATGTCGTTCCCAGGTCTATTCCAATAATACGTCCCATTTTTTTCTCCTATCTATGATTATTTCTCAACGAATATACACTCACACTAATCATCGTCTTCTTCGTTCTCAGCAGCATCGGCCTTAGGCATGTGAACCTTTACTTTTGCGTGGCGCAGTACACGGTCATGGAGCATATACCCCTTCTGAAAATCTTCTACCACTTTTGGTTTCTCAACCTCGTCGGATTCTTCCATAAGAAGAGCTTCATGCCTCTCCGGATCGAAGTCATCTCCCCCGGAATCAAACCTTTTCAATCCCCATTTTCTGTCCAGCATACCGATAAACTGCTTCTCTATCAGCTCTATTCCCTGGTGAAACGAAGAAAAATCCTGTGAATCTTCCCCGGACCTGATAGCCCTCTCAAAATCATCGATAATCGGTATCAAATCCATAATAAGATTCGAGTTTGCAAATTTAATGGCTTCTTCTTTTTCACGGAACATCCTTTTCCTGAAATTCTCGAAGTCAGCCTGTTTTCGTAAATATTGATCCTTAAGATCGCTCAATTCCTTCTGTAATTCTTCTATCTTCAATTCCGGGTTCATCTCCGGTACCGGTGCTGCATTATCCTGTTCATCAGCTTCAGTTTCGGCATCCTTATCTCCTGATTCTGTCTGAATCTCTACGGCTTCCTTCATTTCATCGCCTTTTTTGTCTTGAGACACAGCCGTACCTTTCCTGGTTCGATCCTTTGACATAACTTCCCCTGTGTGAGATTCTTGTTGTTAAAATACTAACGCTGATATGTACCGTCAAGCATTTTGGGATGTAATGAGAGATGCCGGATACACCTTTTTCCATTTTTTGCACCTCCCCGCTGCACCTGGAAGACCTGGTGAAGGAAGAATTGAACGGTTTCGGGGCCCGGGATATACAGCTTACCCGGGCGGGCGTGTCCTGCACAGCCGATCTTCAGTGCATCTATACCACATGCCTATGCTCACGAGTAATAAGCCGGGTTCTCCTCAAAACGGCTTCCTTTCCCGCCGTCTCGGAGAAAGAACTTTACAGAGGAGCCTTATCTGTTCCCTGGTTCGACTATTTTAATAACCGCTGTTCTATCCTGATCCATAGTGATCTCCGTTCATCGAACATCACTCATTCTCATTACGCTTCCCAGGTTGTAAAAGATGGTATTGCCGATGCCTTCAGGAAAAAGACCGGAACCAGGCCCGACGTAGACCCGAAAAAGCCGGACATCATCATCCGCCTCTTTCTCGAAAGGAATACCGCCCACCTGTCAATCGATCTGTCCGGAGAGAGCCTGAACAGGAGGGGATACAGAAAACATGAGGGGCCGGCTCCGTTGAAGGAACATACAGCGGCTGCTCTCCTTACCCGTGCAGGATGGCCGGCTATCGCCGCGCAGGGAGGTGCCTTTATCGATCTCATGTGCGGGTCAGGAACCCTTCCCATTGAAGCGGCACTTATCGCCGGCAATATTCCCCCGGGACTGGATCGAAAACACTTTGGATTTTTCCATTGGTCAGCACACGATGGAGAAATGTGGACACGGACATGGAACAGATACAGTCGGCAGAAAGAACATGGGCTTCGAAAAATCCCACCAATCCTGGGTTTCGACAAAAGCGGCTACGCGGTTGAAATGGCCAGGCTCAACATCCGCGCCGCAGGTTTAGAAGATGTTGTGATAGTCCGGCAAAAAGAGCTGAAGGATGCACTGCCTCCGGAGAACGTTGGAACAGGGCTGGTAGCTACCAATCCGCCCTATGGGAAACGTATAACCGAAACGGCGGACCTGGATCAGCTGTATAATGATATAGGTAAACAGCTTCACCGGTATTTCCATGGCTGGTCTGCTTCGGTGATAACCGGTGATAACCAGCTGGCACACTCTATCGGGTTAAAAGCGGCCAGTACTAATGTGCTGTACAACGGAAACATTAAATGTACCCTTGCCCATTTTGTCCTGGATGAATACAACCGTTTCAACGAGAATGCGGGAATGCCTTCTCCCGGGGCCCGGATGTTTGAAAACCGGATTATAAAAAACAAAAAACACCTGAAAAAATGGTTAAAGGAAGAGAACATATCCTGTTACCGGCTCTATGATGCAGACATGCCCGAATACGCTGTTGCCCTGGATCTGTATGAAAACAACTGGGCGGTTGTACAGGAATATGCACCTCCCGTCACGATCGATCCCACGAAGGCGGAACAGCGGCTCAAGGACATCATGAAGGTACTTCCCGGGCTCCTCTCGATCCCTCCGGACCATATCTTCCTGAAACAGCGGAAACCTCAAAGGGGAAAAAACCAGTATTCCCGGCAGGCCAGGCAGAAACGAACCGTTGTCACCGTTCATGAAGGGGGCCTTTCATTCCTGGTCAACCTTTCAGACTATATCGACACCGGACTTTTTCTCGATCACAGGAAAACCCGTGCCCTCATTCGAAAACTGGCTCACGGGAAACGGTTCCTCAACCTGTTCGCCTATACAGGGTCTGCAACAGTTTACGCTGCCGCCGGGGGGGCCGTTTCTACCGTCACCGTCGATATCTCGGGCACCTACCTTGCATGGGCCAGGCAGAACATGACAATCAATGGATTAACAGGGAGGAGTAACGAATTTATACGTTCTGATTTTCGCGGTTTTCTCGAGAGTGACCCCGGGCAATTCGACCTGATATTCATCGATCCGCCCACGTTTTCCAACAGAACCGGAGGGGATGATTTTACACTGCAGAAAGACCACTCAGAGCTCATTCGCCAGGCTTCAGAATTACTCACCCCGGAAGGGATCGTCTTATTCTCCAACAATTATAGAAAATTCCGACTGGACGAATCACTATGTGAAGATTTTTATACGGAGAATATTACAGGATCTACGATTCCAAAAGATTTTGAAAGGAAGAAGAACGTCCATAACGTTTGGATTATCACGAAAAAGCAGTAGGCTGCCCGGATGAATGGACAGCCCCTGCACTTTTTCAAGCTTTAATCGCTCACACTGAAATCATCCTGGCCTGCGCCGCAGACCGGACACACCCAGTCTTCCGGAAGATCATCGAAGGCGGTACCGGCAGCAACACCGTTGTCCGGATCTCCCTCGGCCGGGTCGTACACATAACCGCATAAATTACATACGTACTTTTTCATAGCTTCACCTCTCTCGTGTTGGATGTTCCAACTTACCATATCCGGGCACGTTATTCACCCTCTGCACCGCCGGCGACTGCCAGTCCCGGAGAAGGCAGGGTCCGCGTGCCCAGTTCCTGGTCCAGAAGATAGAGCCCTTCTTTGGACCCTCCCATCATTTCGAGTTTTTGAACAATTTCGCCCGCCGCAGCTTCTTCTTCCACCTGTTCCATTACAAACCACTGAAGCATTATTTCTGTTGCCGTATCGATTTCTTCACGGGCCCGTTTAATCAGATCATTGAAACATCCGGTAATATACTGTTCATGGTTGTAAGCAGACTTGAAAGCTTCCAGCGGGTCTTTCCAGGTGGCCTGTGGTTTGTCCAGGCCCTGAAGTTCCACTTTCCCGTCTCTATCGTTTACAAAATTGTAGAGCTTCATCGCGTGGATCATCTCTTCGCCGGCCTGGGCTTTCATCCAGGTTGAAAAGCCTTTAAGTTTTTTTTCTTCGAAATCCGCAGCCATTGCCAAGTATAAATACGCGGAATTGAATTCTTCCATGATCTGATTATTCAGAGCATCCTGTACATTTTTTTTAATCATACAACGTATACCTCCTGTTTACCAGTTTTCACCGAGCACCTCGTAATAGGACTGCGGATGTGCACAGGCAGGACATAATTGGGGAGCTTCCGTCCCTTCCTGCAGGTATCCACAGTTGATACAGCGCCAGGTTACTGTTTTCTCCTTCCTGAACACCGTCCCGCCCTCGATATTTGCCCGGAGATCATTGTACCGTTTCTCATGCTGTTTTTCCGCATTGGCAATCGATTTGAATACACCGGCGATCTCCGTGAAACCTTCCTGTTCAGCCGTTTCAGCAAAACCCGGATACATATCGGTCCATTCGTAGTTTTCACCCGCAGCCCCGGCTTTCAGATTGTCCGCAGTGGTTCCGATGACTCCTGCAGGAAACCCGGCAGTAATTTCCACCTCTCCGCCTTCAAGGAACTTGAACAGCCTTTTCGCGTGTTCCTTCTCCTGATTTGCCGTTTCTTCGAAAATAAGGCTGATCTGGACCATGCCTTCCTTTCGCGCCTTTGATGCGAAATACGTATAGCGGTTTCGGGCCTGGGACTCACCGGCGAATGCTCCCATCAGGTTTTTCTCAGTTTGGGATCCTTTGATACTTTTCATATCGATTTCTCCTTGCTTAAGTGATTGTCCAGGGGTATCTATCCCCTGTTCTATTAATATGAGCAACCATATCTATACTAATTTACCGAATTTCCAAAAACAAGGTTTAAATTCGCTTTCCTTCGATATTCCAGGAAGAAGCACATTTTACCGCTTTTTTCCATCCTTCATAGAGGGTGGTACGTTTCCCGATTTCCATGGCCGGCTCGAATTCAGCTCCAGCCACCCAGGATTCCTGCACCTCCTTCATATCCTGCCAGAACCCGACAGCCAATCCTGCGAGATACGCCGCCCCCAGGGCGGTGGTTTCGATCACTTTTGGTCTTACCACCGGTACGGAGAGGATATCCGCCTGAAACTGCATAAGAAAATCGTTTACCGAGGCCCCTCCGTCAGCTTTCAGACTGGAAACCGTAAGCCCGCTGTCCTCGATAATCGCATCCAGAACATCCTTTGTCCGGTATGCGATAGCTTCCAACGAAGCGCGAATGATATGATTCCTGTTAGTGTTCCTTGTCATCCCCAGGATGGTTCCCCGGGCATACATATCCCAGAAGGGAGCCCCGAGACCCACAAATGCGGGAACGACATACACTCCCCCCGTGTCGTCCAGGGATCTTGCTGCAGTTTCACTCTCTCCGGATGAGGAAATCAACTTCATTTCGTCCCGGAGCCACTGTACCACTGCACCGCCGGTAAAAATGCTTCCTTCCAGGGCATATTCGACACGGTTTCCCACCCTCCAGGCGAGGGTGGTGAGAAGCCGGTTTTTCGATACTACAGGCTCCACCCCGGTATTCATCATAAGAAAACACCCTGTTCCATAGGTGCTCTTCACATCCCCGGATTCGAAGCACACCTGCCCGAACAGGGCCGCCTGCTGATCTCCGGCAATACCTGTTATGGGGATTTCCCGTCCATCAAAAAAGGATGGATGAGTAGTACCGAACACGTGGGAAGAACTGCATACCTGGGGAAGGATAGAGAAGGGTATGTGGAGTATGGCAAGGAGTTTCTTGTCCCACTGCATGGTCCGGATGTTGAACAGCATCGTTCTCGATGCGTTGGTTACATCTGTTACATGCTTTTTCCCTCGGGTCAGATTCCACACCAGCCAGGTGTCCACCGTTCCGAACATCAGCCGGTCCTGATCAGCCAGTTCCTTTACCCCTTCCACGTTGTCAAACATCCACTTGATTTTTGTTCCGGAAAAGTACGCATCCAGAATAAGACCCGTACTATGGTGCACGTAATCCTCTATACCCCGTTCTTTCATTTCCTCGCATATCGGGGCGGTCCGCCTGCATTGCCACACGATCGCATTATGCACGGGTTTTCCCGTCTGCCTGTCCCAGAGTATAGCTGTTTCTCTCTGGTTCGTTATACCGATACAGGCTATCTCTTCCGGAAGTACGCCTGTACACTGTAATACTTCCTCCATTACCCCTTTCTGACTGGTCCAGATGGCTTCCGGATCGTGTTCCACCCAGCCGTTTTTCGGATAGATCTGGGGAAATTCTTTTTGAACAATCCCGATTATCGTGCTCGTTTTATCGAACAGTACGGCCCTGGAACTCGTGGTCCCCTGATCGAGGGAAAGTACATACCGTTTTTCTGTCACAGCTCTCACCTGAGTTGGTTATCATCTCTTTGTCAATGGAGTGTATTTCCTGTCAAATTTACCTACATACATGGCCCTGGGACGGAATATTCTGTTATTCTGCAGATATTCGAAGACCCGGGCGGTCCAGCCGGAAACTCTGGCAACGGCAAACATAGGTGTAAAAAAGTCGGTGGGTATACTAAGAGAATTGTAGATAAATCCGGAATAGTAATCCACATTGGGAAAAATATTCTTGTTCTTTCCAAGGGTAGCTACCACTTCTTTTTCCAGGGCTGTTGCTACTTTATACAGTTTTTTCATTTCCGGATGAGAGGCCACAAGGATTTTAGCCAGAGGCGCAAGGATCCGGGCTCTCGGATCATACGTTTTATACACCCGGTGACCGAAACCTGATATTTTCTGTTTTGCCTCCCTCTGAGCTGCGTACCAGGAAGGAACTTCCTTAGGGTCGCCGATTTCCCTCAGTATCCTCATTACCTGCTCATTAGCACCGCCGTGAAGCGGCCCGTTGAGAGCTGCGATTCCTGCTCCGATAGAGAAGTATACGTCCGACAGGGTGGAGGCTACCACCATGGAGGCAAACGTACTGGCATTCATGCCATGGTCCGCATGCAGAATAAGGCAGATATCCATGATGCGTTCTTCTACCGGCGTCGGGATCTTTCCGGTAATCATGTATAAAAGATTCGCTGCATGACTCAATTCGGTAAGGGGTTCCAGGGGAAGCTTCCGGTTTCTTAAGCGGGCGATTGCGGCAGCAATAGTTGCAACACCGGAAATGAGGCAGTAACAGCTTTCCAGGCTCTCGGCGTTGAGAAGGGTAATATCCGAACTGCGGGGCCGTTTTACCTGACTCCGTTTGAATTCGTAGATCGCATGGGCATCACCGTGGGGCTTGGTTTCCATGGCAATCGAATCTTCGTCCGCGGCTATTGCTTCCGCCTTGAGCTCCGCCGCTTCTTCATCCCTGAATGTCTGCTTCTGCCTCATAAGATTGGTGCCCAGTCTTAAGGCAGCCATGGGATTCATGTTCTCTACAGGAAAACTCATGAGAAGACGCTGGGTCTCATTCAGGTGCCGGTTCTCCGCCAGTTTCTTCTTAAAGGCTGCAAGCTGTTTTTCTTTTGGCAGCTTGCCGTTGACCAGCAGGTAGGATACTTCTTCGAATGTCGAATAGGCACAGAGATCGAAAATATCGTACCCCCGGTAGATAAGCCATCCTTTCGAACCGTTTACATACCCCACTTCGGTTTCACAAGCTATTGCACCTTCCAGCCCTGGTCCGACGGTACAGGTGAGAGGCCATTCGATCTTTTGGGTTAAATCCGGCTCCGGTTCAGCACTCGTTTCGCTGCAGGCTTTCTCTTTGGCTTTAAGAATAACTTCAGATATTTGTTCTGTTTCGCTGCTGAAAGTCTTTTTCACATTCTACTCCCTTTACATGTATGCTTTATACCCGGTGACTGCGTATTACAGATATTCAATCGAGAAGAACAAACCGGATACGACAGATTTGTTGCTGCTCTTGAATTGTACTATATAACAATATTCCAATGCAACTCGAAATTGTAACGAACCGGTTGCGATAGCAACTCACCGCCGGTAGTGGTTCGCTAATTTGTGAGTTTACAGCTCGATCCTCGAAACAAGGAATACTATCATTTCACCGTTATAGTCCTAAGGTAAAGGCGTCGGTGCAATAATAAGGGCCAGACCTTTGGTAAGGACACCTCATAAAAGTGGACAAGAAGAGTAAACCCGTAACTTCTAATTTCTATTTGTTGTTCCGGACAGCTATGAGATTTTTATTCATCTCACCGCAAAGGCCCGGGGAACACGAAGATAAGATAAAAAATCATTCGTCCTTTGTACCTCTATGATTCAATTTTTTTCCGTTTCGGAATTCGTTGGAAAGGAAAAGCTGAATTCCGCCCACTGTCCCGGGTTTGATTCGGCCCACACTTTACCATCATGCAGTTCCAGGATGCGCTCAACAAGAAAGAGTCCCAGCCCGCTGCCGCGTTTATTGGCGGTATTAGGGTTCTTGAGACGGGAGAACTTTTTGAAGAGCGATTCCTTTTCCTCAGCCGTGAAGCCTGCCCCTTCATTCCAGACAGTGACAGTCAGTACCTCCTGTTCCACATTGACCGTCAGTCTTGCCGTTTTATTCCCGGCGCCGTACTTGGCCGCGTTCGTCAGATAGTTGGTCAGGGCAATCCGCATTAGTTCAGGGTCGGCCAGGACGACCAGGTCCTCAGGTGATGTTACTGTAAGCGTGACACCGCGTGAATTAAAAAGTGCCTGAGTTTGCTCAACACACGGTTCTACGACCTCCTGGTGATAATGGATGTGCGATTTCTTCGCCGCCAGTTCGCCCCTCTCTGCGCGTGATAAGTCCAGATAATTCTTGACCATATCCTGCAGTTCTTCGCAGTTTCGCTTGATCCGGACAAGGGGTTCCCTGACTTTATCCGAAACCTCTCCTACATACCCGTCCACCACTAGCGAAACCATGCTCTGCATCGCAGCCAGGGGGGATTTTAATTCGTGAGTGACAAACCCTAAGGTTTGCATATAGTTTCGATTGGTCGTTTCCAGTTGCTCATTGGTGACGGTCAATTGTTGGTTTTGTGCCGTCAATTGGTGATCACGCGTCTTAATGGCCTGTTGCATTTCCCGGAACACGGATGCCAATTCGGCAATTTCGGAATAGGTTCTAGGGATCGTGATGTCCTCCTGCCAGTCTCTCACCGCTACCCGGGAGGCTGCATCTCTAAGCGTTTGTATCGGACCTATAATACGGTTGACAATAAAAAACGAGACCCCAAATACCACCAGAACGACAAAGGCCGTCGGTACGAGAAACCTGCTGATTAATCGTGTCCGTAAATCTTTATACGGTTCTTCCAACAGCCCGACATAAAGGATTCCGATTGTATGCCCGTCGGGATTGTGAATCGGTTTATATCCACTTAAATACCACTGATCAACAACCCAGGCACGGCCAATATAGTTCTGATTTTCCTCAAGCACAGCCTCTTGTACTTCCCTGGAAACGAAGGTTCCTACAGCACGTTTACCATCGGGTCCGAGCACATTCGTCGCAACCCGTAAGCCCCCGAGAAAGATCGTGACTGTCCCTAAGGGTTTGCCATTATATAAGTCCGAGGTAAAAATTTTGTCCCGCAGATCATCAACGAGGTCAAAATTGTAGTTAAGGAGTCTTCCTCCGTAAAGCAGCGCAATAACCCGTCCTTTATCATCGTATAGAGGGCTTGCCGCCCATAAAAAAAACCCGGTCTGTGAGGCGATTTCATTTTTCGGGGCCTTCGAGTATACAATGACAGACTTTCGCAATGCCGCTCCGCCTTCAATGTCAAGACGACCGGAATCGAGTGCCATCATTCCCCAAGCGGTTTTTCCTTTAAGGGCCTTACGTAAGACAGGATCCTGGATAACAGGGACGGTAATCCCGAAATCAGGATATGTTCCTGCTATTCCCCTTCCATCGGCGTCACAGAGGTTTAAGACATCCAAATCCAACTCTTGTCTGAGAGTGCTTATTTTCCGGGTGATGTCACTCTCGGTGATCGATAGTGAGGCGGCGGTCTCTTCTATGGATTGTGCAAGCACTTCGATATGATTCTGAAGATAGCCGCTTACGATTTCAAGATCATGGGTTACCCTTGTTTGGGCTTCGCTCTCAACGCTTTGACTGATGCTATAGACACCAAGCGCTCCGACCAGAAATGTGGAAACTACAGTAATCACAAGCATTCCACCTATCAATATCGTGCGAATCGACATCTTACCTTCCTCCTCTTGCTCTGCTCAAAGAATACAACAATTATAACAGAATCCCGGTTATTGGAAACTCTCCGGCCCGCCGGAGGAGGGAAACCAACTTGTGTATAATTTTCCTGGTGTGGTATACTTAAATAGATGATGAGGCGGAAAACCGGTACCTGTCGCATTTCCTTCCTCCTGGTAACAGGGTGCTTATGGCTGATCCTTTTTGCCTGTGAACAGGACTTCCCCCGTCTTGAACTGGATGTGCGGGATGTGTACGACACTACAAGTATCGATGTCAATTACAAGTTCTACGGGGAACCGGATTACCAGACCTGCCGGGTTACTGTAGAAAAGGTCTCGTACTCCTCAGATATACAGGTGTATTTCAGTGAGGAACGGCTTCCCCCCGAAGGCTCCCTCAATATTGAACTGGCTGAGGGCACCTACCGTATTCGATTCTCCGTATTATCAAACCGGGGATTGCGAAAAGAGGTGATAGCCAGTATGGACCAGACCCGTGAATTCACCATCCGCCTTTCAGGGACATAAACTGTGACAATGAAATCACCCCTTCCAGTACTGCTTTTTGGTATCCTTCTCATCATGATGTCCGGTTGCGTAGCCGACAGCGGCAGTTACGGCGGCAGCATCACCTTCTCCGTTCAGTTTGACAGCCTTCCAGGGGGAAATGAATACGCCTTACGAATCGAACTGGAAACGGATGATGGAAAAGAATCTCACAGCCGGGATATTGCCCTAAGCCCCGAAGGGGGGGGAGAAACCCTGTTTGAAGGGATCAGATCCGGTATGTGGGATATCCGTATCCTGTTTCTTGAAAACGGATCAGAACTGGAGGATACCTACGCCACCATCGAGGTAACGGAAGACGTTCCCCTCGAGGCGGAGATAACCGGGTATTATGAAAACGGCACGGTCCGGATGGTTATAAGCTGGTCCCCTGGGGACCAGGATGCGGATATAGCCATCGATGACATGCTGATCTACTTCCGGGAGGAGCGGTACACCACGGGGGAGTGGCAGGAGCATACGGCAATGATATCAATCGGGGATTTCAGGGTACTTGCGGGTATTGCGATGCTTTATCCTGACGGCGACTCCGTCTTTTCAGGGAGCAGGGCGGGCGAGGAATCCGCTTATTTTATTCAGTCCGATGACAACGCTGTCTTCGTGATCCGTCAGAATTATTTCGACCGGGGTGAATATGTACTTCAGCTCTTTGATACCGCTGGAGCCGTTGTAACGGCAACAAGGAGGATCGATGCCGACCTGGACATATTCGGCCCTCCCACCGGTGTAAATCCTGATGATACATCTCCGAAGCAGGACCCCACGGTTACCATACCTGTAAGCTGGAACAACAACGGGGAATACAGTTCCATCGTGGTAGTCGCCTACCCGGAAGACGATCCGAAATCGCCCCTGAAATTCGGGGCTGTACTGGGAGGCGGGGTCACTTATACATCGATACCGGCGAATACGTTAGGCACGACAACAACCTACAAGCTGGCCATTTTAGCTTTCAATGATGTAATAGAACCGAACATGCTTACAACGGCTTCCAGTTATGCTGTTGACAATCTCATTGTCCATTTTGGTCTTACTCATAGTGTGCCGTTTTCATACATCGGCGTACTGGGAACCACATTCAAGACGCTCTGAAAGCCCTTATTCCGGGACTGCAACATACACCAGGTCCATGATCGCCGGCGGCTGATCCACCGAGGAGACCCTGTCTATCCTGGCGGAAATTCTGCCGCCCTTTACTTCCAGCACCTCGCCTTCAGCCAGGATGACCTCCCCTGCCAGAGGTGATTTCCGCTTTATGATTACCGTATCCCCTGGATTCACTTCGATGTTTACCAGCCGCTCGATAATGACCTTTCCGGAGGTGACGGAGGATACCGTTCCCAGCAGTTTCTCCCTGGCACGGAGGACCTGCCGTTCTACTTCGGCACCACCGGACACCGCAAGGTCCTGAATTCCTTCGATAGTTGTCTTGAACAGAAGATCATCCTTCACCTGGTTAACGATATCTATTCTCGCTTCGTCCCGTCCAGCGGGAGTCAACCCTGCCAGATAATCGACGAACCTGAGGATATCCTTCAAAGCCGATTCCCTGCCCATTGCCGAAGCATCTTCCCTTTCATCGGCTATGACAGCAATATCGATATTTTCCAGTATTTCGCCAATCCCGGGAAAGAGCCTTTTTGCCTGGGGGAGTTCGAAGATATCGACCAGGACCTTCTTTGCCCGGTTGTGGTTATCCGGATCCTCCGAGTCGAGAAGCCTCTCTGCCCTTCTCCTGGCTTGGACAAACCTGGATGCCAGGTCTTCCAGGCTGCTCTCCAGGGAACGCTTTTCTTCGGTAATCTGAACTATCTCCGCCTCTTTCAACCGTATCTTCTGATTCAGATCTGCTATTTCCTCTTCACCCACACCTATGGAACGGTTAAGAGCAACGATTTCATCCTCAAGATCCTCTATGTCCTGATAGAGGGATTCTATATCGCTGTTAAGTTCATCGATCTTATCTTCCCGCTCCCGTATGGTCTGCTCCCCCCGGGAAATTTCTTCTTCCAGCCTGTCGATCTCCTGGTTCACCACTGCTATCCTGCCGTCTTCACGAACACCGAGGGAACGCTGGATGCCGTTCAACGCCTGGCGGACCAGTTCCCCGTTAGTGCCGGCGGGTTCTACTGCAGCCTCCTGATACCGGTTGACGGCGTTCTCCAGATCACCGGTGGCAAGATAGGAATCGCCCTCTTCGAGAAAAGCATTTACCCGGGCAGCTTCCTGCTGTTCCTGAATCACATTGAGCCCGGAGTATGCCGTGGTAATGGACGGTATCTCCCGGATAGCGCGGTCGAAGAGACGCTCCGCATCTACCAGATTACCCTTGGTACGGGCGGCTTCACCCCGAGCAACGATCTCCCGTACGGAGAGTACCATGTTCGCTGCCTGTACCAGGGATGTGGTTTCCGTGGAGGCAGTGGCAGCAGTGGCAGCAATATTCTCACGGACCATGTCAATAAGAAAAAGGTCAATGTCCCTTCTCTTTGCAATCGAAGTCAGATTGCTGATGTTCCCGTCTTTCAGAAGTGTCTCCAGCTTTGAAAGGTCCGCCCCTGCACCTGGAATGTCTCCATTCTCAATCTTGTCTATGATAGTGTTGAAGGAACCAACGATCTGGTCCGCCACGAGTTGTTCCTGCTCCCGGAGCCGGGAGAGTTGCTGAAGTCTCTCCTCGGCCTTGGTGGTCTGGGTCCGGAGAGCTTCGGTTTCCGCTTCGAACTGCTGTCTCAGTTCCTCTTCCCGCTGGCGGGTCTCCTCCGCCAGTTCCCGTTTTTCCTTGTTTGCCTTGTCCAGTATCTCCTGGGTAAGTGCTTTGGCCTGTATCAATTCCTCTTCTTTAGCCTGGAGCTTTGCCTGGGATTCCTCCCGGAACAATGTAAGTTCCTGTTCGAATTCGGCCTGCCGCTGAGCTTCCAGAACCTGCAACTGCTGGTCTATCTCTTCCCGGGACTGGCCCAGCGCCTGCAGTCGCTGGCGTTCAGTTTCCAGTTCAGCTTCCAGAGTCTGCCGGAGCTGTTCCTCCCGCGACCGGATCTGCTCTTCCATGTTCTCCCGGAGGGCCGCACTCTGCCTGTCCAGTTCTACAATTTCGTTCTGAATTTTCTGGATTTCTTCATCTTTTTTTCGTAGCTTGATTTCCGATTCTTTTTTGAGCTCTTCGATCAGCTTTCCTTCCGTTGAAAAATACTGTTCTGTTTCGAGGGAGAGATTCTCCTGGCGGTCATCGAAATACCGGAAGGCGAAATACACCCCGCCCCCGACCAGGAGGAGCATCACCAGGTTAAGGACCAGGGGGAACACCCCGCCTTTCTTCCTGGGTTTTAATTTGAACAGGTCATCCGTTACCGGGATCTTGTTTCTTTCTACAAGTTTGTCAATCTCCTGGAGGATTTCCTGCTTATCCTCTTCACTCATTTCTGCACTTTCCAGCAGTTCTGAGTCAGTATCCGATCCTGGAGGGGATATTGTTGTATTAGCCGACATCAATTCTCTCTATACCGGTGGATTTAGAATATTTCTCTATCACTATCGGCAAATTGTCAGGTAATGATTATATGTTGCCTCGAATGATGGAGGTTATCATCATGATTCGAGGCACTACATTCGGCTTAAGGAGGTACATCTTACGGCCGATTGTTAGATAGGGACATACAACATTGAAAATACGAAGCAAAATCATACTCATAGTACTCCCCCTTCTGGCTTCGGCACTTATCGTTACAGGTACCATATCCGCCCTTTCTGCACGAAGCGGCCTGACCAGGGTAGCCATGCGGTTTCTCGGATTCAAATCCCAGGAGCTGAAAAAATATATCGACAACCAATGGAACCTGCTGGTATCCAACGACCTGGATACGAACCCTGAATACGTGGCTGTAACCAAATCGGCTATCGCATCATATGCAGACACCCTGGTCCGGAGCGGGTCCGAACTCGTTTTTGCCATTGACAGTGAACAGGAAGTCACCTTTTCCACTTCTGCCATCGAACTCCTGGATGAAGAAAGAAGGGTGCTCAGGGACGCCTTTGAAAACAAGCAGGAAGGGTGGATTGAATTCGATGCAGGCGGGGTGGCCCGGGTAGGCAGTGCCTTTTATTATGTCCCCTTCGACTGGCTCTTATATACGACAGAGGAAAGGGACGTGTTCTACCAGGAAGTAACGGCAATTACAATGCTCACCGGAATTATTCTGGCGGCTTCCCTTATTGTCTCCGTAGTTCTTCTCATTATTTTTTCCACGGTCCTTACCCGGCCGGTACAGAATGTGGTAGTCACCATGAGGGACATCATCACAAAAAACGACCTCTCAGAGCGGGTAAGCGTGGAATATCAGGACGAGATCGGGAACCTGGCCCACACCTTCAACATCATGATCGATGAACTGGAAAAGGCATATAAACAGATAAAGGAATTTGCCCTCCGTGCAGTAGTAGCCCAGAAAAACGAGCACAAAGTCCGGAATATATTCCAGAAATATGTCCCTAAAGACGTAATCGATTCTTTTTTTGCCAATCCGGAATCGATGCTTGTAGGGGAAAACCGTGTTATGGTGATCCTCTTCTCGGATATAAGGAGTTTTACCACTATTTCCTAGGGTTTTATGCCGGACGAACTGGTGAATGCCCTGAATAAATATTTCGAGTTCATGGTAGACATTATTATGAGCCACAACGGCATCATTGATAAGTATATCGGCGATGCCATCATGGCGTTTTTTGGGGCCCCGGTCAAACGTGCGGATGACGCTATTCAGGCTGTTACCGCCGCATTGGAAATGCAGGAAGCATTGCTGCTCTTCAACGAAGACCAGACAGCCCGGGGCAAACCTGCCTTCGTGACCGGGATAGGGATCAACTACGGTGTGGTGACTGTCGGGAATATTGGTTCCGAAAAGAAAATGGACTATACCATCATCGGTGATATGGTAAACTTAGGATCCCGGCTGGAAGGACTCACAAAACCGTATAAACAGGACGTTATCTTTTCAGAAAGTGTGTATCAGAAGGTAAAGGTCGCATATCCCTGCCGTCTCGTCGACAAGGTGGTAGTGAAAGGGAAAACCCAGGGAGAGAAAATTTTTACTGCAAAAAAGTCTCTCAATGAACGGGAGAAAGAGGCCTGGGCGTATCATCACAAGGCCCTCCGGTACTACTACAAGCAGGATTTTAAAGAAGCGATACGGCTGTTCAAATCGGTAGAAAAACTTCTGCCTAAGGATTTCGTTGCCGGTATGTTCATGGAGCGGTGCCGGGGGTATCTGAAGAACCCGCCGCCGCCTGACTGGAACGGTCTCGAAATCCTGACGTCGAAATAGTACTTTTCAGAATTGCAATCCTGTTATCTATATAATCGATCTCCCGCTGGATTCTCCGAACCCTTGGCCTGAACAGGGATATGATCGTACCTGTGGTTATTCCGAGTCCGCCTGCCGAAGCAGTCCCGACGATGAGCCCCGGTCCCGGAACGAATCGAAGGCCTCCACCTTCATCGTTGTACCGGGAATTCCTGTACATCTTCATCTCTACTGCCGTAGCGGCGAGGGAAAGAGCGCCGATACCGAAGGAGAGGAGCGTACCGGTTGTATACGCCCTTTTTTTTTCTCTCGCCCTGATCAGCCGCGCCAGGAGTACTTCTCTTCTCGATTCAAGGCGGCCTAAGGTCTCTTCGCCTCTTTCCTTCCACCGGGTATCGATACCGTACTGCTGTTCAATTGTTCTCAGCTGAAGGTCTATCGCGGCTGCCTCTGTTTCCAGGTTGAGGTGTGCCGGGTGGGTGAAGGATGTTGCAAGGGCTGAGAGAAGGGCCGCATTGGCCAACGATCCCACGGCTATTCCCGTAATGGTAAGAGGATCCGTCCCCTGGGAATAATTATCCCGGGGATCCCTGTCGTAGTAGAGTTCGGAACCGACACTGAAAAGCAGTGTGTTTCCGATACCGGTAACCATACTGATGGCTAAAAAGGTCCTGGGAACCGCCGCATAGGTCCTGTCCCCGGTCTTTTCCAATTTTTTCTGAACTCTGTCCCGCTTGCGTATCAAATCCGCCGTATAGTCTTCCGGATCCAGGTCATCCCCGGCAGCGGCATTAACAGCGGGTACAGGCACTGCATCAGGGCCCGAGAGAAGGAGGGGTATCGTCAATCCAAAGCTCAATACTGCTGCAGAGAGAGCAGCCAGGGAGAGGGTATCATATAAACGGGTAAGCTGTTTATACCGTGCAGCCTCTTCAGAATACTCTGTGGCCAGATAGTTATTGTAGGAATAATCTCCGAACATCCAGAACAGGTTGAACAGTCCCGCTGACACAGCACTGGATGTAAGGCCAACCACCAGTTTCATGTTGTATCTTTCCGGAGAATCTCTCCGGCCGTTCACCGGGGCTGGTGCCGATGCCACATTCCCCTCCGGTTCCTGCGGCACTTCTTCCGACAGATGCGCGAATTTCGATTTTACCAGGAAGAGGAGCATTTCCGCCTGGAGGAGGAGGTCCTCATAGGGCAGCTCCTGTAGCCGGTTATACAGGGCCTTAAGCCGCTCCAGGTCCCCGGACTCAACAGGAACACCTTTTTCAAGGAGCTGTTCCTCCCGGGCAAGACGATTCTGAAAGGCTTCATACTCCCCACCGTAAGGAGAAGGGTCCACATCCTGCGCCGTAAGACACACGGGGAGAAGAAACATGATAAGAATCAGCATCAGAGCAGAAAATCGTAACCAGCTCAACGTCCTTCCTTTCCCTGTATACGCTCCTTGAGGGCCTCTATCAATTTACTTAAGCTTTGATCTGCTGTGGAAATCGTATTCAGGATCTTGAGTGCTGCGTCACCTCTCCCTGCCTGCTGAAGATAAAACGCTGTTTTATACTGATAAAAATTTGTTTGTGCCGAATCGGCATAGGCAGTAACCATGGTTACGTATGATGAAATCAGCCTGGGAAGTACCGATTCGTCAGACCCGTACCACACCTCCAGGATATCCGCCCGGTACCTGTCGATATCCTCCTTCGAATAGAGGGGATCATAGAACACCATTCGATCCAGCTGATCGATACCCTTCTGGAATTGTTCTGTCCGTACGTAAAGATCAGCCAGATTTTTACAGGTTTTATCATACAGATCCGGGAGAGGATAGTCGGTGAGAATAAGATTGAGTTCAGATGCAGCCAGGGCATACTCCCCGGTAATGTTGTGTATTTTCGCGATCTTGTACAGTGCCAGGGGAAAGTAAGCCGAATCGTTATGATGCTGCACGATAAACGAGTAGTCCCTCAAAGCCTCTGTAAGCCTTCCCAGGGATAGAAACCCTTCTGCCCGTGTGTAGTATTCCTGAGCTACCTGGGGTGCCGATTCCAGGGGAATCGGGTCTATGCGGCGGTTCCGTAAAAACCTTCTTTTCCCCAGGCTGAAGATTATGTCCAGGCTCACTACACCGGCGCTTACGGCATAACTGGTAATCGTACCAGGTGAAAAAAGCCGGGTGGAACTCCGTTCGTAGAAGAGGTCACCAGCGGTGAGGATACCGCTCATCAGGAGAGACAGGGGAACCGCGATATGTAATCCCGTTACAATACCCTGCTTTGGATAGATTGGATCTATATACAGATAATCACCCTTCTGCTCGATACGGTAGGAACCGTTGGGGAACTTGAACTGATCCCACCCTTCGTACAGGTCGGTTCCGTTGTAGATGATATCGTTCCGGGCCGGGAATGACGGGGAAAAGTACCGTGCATCCAGGGCGACGTCGATGGAAGATGTCTCCCCGGATTCCAGGTCTATGGTTATGCCGGCGGATTCGAAACCTTTCTTGGTGAATTCCACCCTGTGCGGGCCGGGTAGCAGGTCCCGCAGGAGTAACGGCGTGGCTTGCGGAAGGGGTTCTCCGTCGATACGTACACCGGCCCCCAGAGGTTCCGTCGTGATGAACAGTAACGCCTCTTTTCCTTCCTGACACAACAGAACAGGGATAACGGCGAGGAAAAAGAAAATCGTTAAAAGTACAACCTTAAGTTGCATATAATATGGATGTTTCACCTTTTCCCTTCCAAATCTATCCCTCTCCTCCGGGTATTTCAACCTTTACCCATTGTTTCGGTAAGGGCTGTAACTCTTTTATCGATAACCTGATGACGGAGAAGGCCATGAACGCTAATATCGATCGATATCCTTAGCTGGTATGATAATCCATGCAATGATGTATGCCAGAAGCCCGGCACCGCCTAAAAGAGAAATAATGATCCACCCAATCCGTACCAGTGTCGGATCGATACCGAAGTACTCGGCGATTCCTCCGCACACACCGGCGATTTTCTTATCACTTTCCGACAGGTACAGTTTCTTTACATCAGCCATACGAATTTCTCCTTAGTTGTTGATATTCAGGCTACCGGTTATGGAACGCACCTTTACATCACCTTTGCCTCTTCCCGTAATGCTCAGATCGCCTTTTACCATGTCCACATCGATGCCCCCGGCTGTATCTTCAATCTCCACATTTCCCGAGACCTCCCGGATCTCGATATCCCCCTTTTCATCCCGTATCCATACATCTCCCTGGATCCGGGACAGCGAAATACTGCCCGCTTCATCGATTATGTGGATCCGGCCCCTGACATCTTCTATTACCGTTTCCCCTTGAGAATATTCGACGGAAATATCATTTTTTACATTTCCGATATAAAGATCCCCTTTCCCGGGGTGTATTTCCCCTTCCACCCCCGGGGGAAGATACACGGTAACGTAGAGATACGCATTTTTTCCTGCAAAATGGTCGAGTATACCGGTATTATAACTGATTCGTAAGGCTGCCCGGCTTCCCCTTTTAGACAGGACCATGACAAACTGCTTTTCGAAGGTTTCCTTTCCCTTTTCTTCCCCCAGGTTGACCTGCAATTCTCCGACCGCCCGGATTTCCTCCGTGTTTTCACCTGCAGCCACTGCGATTTCGTTTATATCGGATTCGATAACCAGGGTGTCTACCGAAGATGAGGGCAGCGTAACTTCCCGTATTTCCGAGTAGGTCTCTGAGGATGCAAGAATACCCGGCAGCAGGAAATAAGCAAACGCCCCTCCTCCTGCAACGACGAGAATGATAATGACTATGATTACTTTATTCACGATAGCAACTCCCCTTAGAATCGATTATAAACTGCATCTCACCGGTACAGCAACAACAAAACGTATGGTAGAATAGTGGGATGAAACGTGTTGGATTAGCCTTGGGAGGAGGGGCCGCCAGGGGGCTCGCTCATATCGGAGTACTCCGGGCCCTGAAAGAAGAAAAGCGGTACCAGCCGGTTATAGTGGCGGGGACATCTGCGGGTTCGATTATGGCAGCCATGTATGCCTGTGAAATTCCCCAGGATACCATTGAAACCGTGGGGAAGGAATTTGACTGGTTTCGGCATGTCCTGAATATAGGAGACACCCTCCGGAATTTCTTCGAACGAAAGGGTAAAGGGCTTGTATCGAATGAAAAACTGGGACGTACTTTGAACGAACTTATCGGGGGTAAAAAATTTTCCGACCTTTCCATCGATCTTGCCATAACCGCAAGTGACCTGGAGAATGGAAGTAGAATTATCTTCACTTCGGAAAAGGTCGCACATGCACTGAAGAGGGAGGTCATCGAACACTACCTGCCGCGGGAAACAGAGGGAAAACCCGGCTGTGAAACCCTGATCGTTTCGGATTGTGACGATATCGGAATGGCAGTCCGGGCAAGCTGCGCGGTTCCGGGTATTTTCCAGCCTGTATGTATCAACAATATGACCCTTGTGGATGGCGGGCTCTTAGACCAGGTACCCGTAGACATCGTGCGGGCCATGGGAGCCAGGTTTACCATAGGCGTCAGTCTCACCAAACCCTTCGGACAGAAAAAGGGCTCTCCAGGCAGGGCACTCCTTCCCTCCCTGGTGGGCGTTATGAGTCTCCAGCAGGTACGGAAAAGCCTGGAACTTGCGGACATCGGTTTTCAGATTTCCGGTATCGGGGACAGGAGTTTTGTCGATCCTCACCAGCATGACCTCATTGAAATCGGATATAACGATATGAAACACTGGCTCAGACAGTACGAACAATCCAGGCGGGGTCTCCGCATATTCCGGAAGGTGTAACCCGTGGGCTTATCGGAACCAATAAGGCGTCTCGATGATACCAATGTTCTTAAAGAGAAAATTCTCCCGCTGTGCAGATTGCAGAAAGGCGAAGTCTGGACAGATCCTGTAAAGGGACACCGGGTGGGAGTGTGCGATGCGACTGATCCCGTCCAGATAGCAGCCCTGATGAAGGGGGAAAGGGCTATTCTGGCAGTCCATGATCCGCCGTACAACTTCAGTGTCGGCGGGAAAACGACACAGCAGCTCTTTAAACAGGATATCCAGGGGTACACCGGGTTTTCGGAACGGTGGATTCTCAATTCCCTCGCTTCCATGCTGGAGGATAGCCATCTCTATCTCTGGCTCGGGGCTGACCAGAGGGAGGGGTTCCAGCCGCTGCCTGAAATGATGCTGCTGCTGCGAAAGTTTACCGCGCTCACATCGAGAAGTTATATCACCCTTCGGAATCAGCGGGGGTACGGTACCCAGAAAAACTGGATGAGTGTCCGCCAGGAACTGCTCTACTATGTAAAGGGGCGCCCTAAGTTCCAGGTGGTATATACGGATATCCCGAAGGTTCTCCGGGGGTACTATAAAGAGGTCAATGGTAAATGGACGGAGAACCTGTCCCGGAGCCGTTCTTCTACCATTCGGCCGGGAAATGTGTGGCTCGATATTCAGCAGGTCTTCTATCGCATGGAGGAAAATGTTCCCGGGGCGTACGCCCAGAAGCCCCTTTCTGCGATAGACCGAATTCTTTCAACCAGCAGCCTGGAAAATGACCTGGTGATCGACTTTTTCAGCCACTCCGGGACAACCCTCATCTCCGCCGAGCGTCTCGGGAGGAAATGTATAGTCTGTGATATGGATCCGGTGTTCGCGGAACTCACGATTCGAAGGCTCGAACATTTCCGCAGTACCGGAAAAACCGGGTGGCAGTGCGGGCACCCCTTCCCGGAGATCGCGGAGCCTAAGGGTGATCTCCCTCTTTTTCCGTCACTTTGAGGTAAAGATCTTCTATCCTGTTGTCTTCCTGAAACGATCTGAGGGTAATACCCTTTTCGATGATGAATTTCTGGAAGCCGTGCATGGTTCGATCGACTTCCTCAGGAGAGAGACCGGGTTCGAAAAACACACGGTACGTGTGCTCCTCCACCTGACTCATGTCCTTTATCCCCGGCCGGGAAATACTTTCATCGGTCAGCTCCGGAGAAAGGTCCCTGTTGAGTACAATCGTGATGGATTGGGAAGTGCCGGTGACTTCATCCACCGGACCTACAGCAACGAGACTTCCCCTTTCGAGAACAGCCACGTGGTCGCAGAGTTCCTGCATTTCGCTCATGTTGTGGGAGCTCACGACGATGGTGACATTTTCCTGAAGCTTTTTAATCGTCTTTCGCACGGTTTTTGCGCTCCTCCAGTCCAGCCCGGCCGTGGGTTCATCGAGAATGATGATTTCCGGGCTGCCCAGAAACGCCTGGGCAAGGGCGAGGCGTTTATACATACCGTGAGAGAGGGTGGATGCTTCGCGGAGAAGAATGGCATCGAGACCGACAATCCTCAAGACCCGCACGACCTCCTCCCGGGCGTCCTCCAGAGACCAGCCGGTGAGACGAAGGAAGTAGGTAAGCTGGTCGATAATGGGGATATTCGCCTGGAATAATGCATCCTGGGGGAGGATCCCAACCCTTCCCAGAAGATGGTCCATACGGCTCTCTTCGAGAACGGTGACACTCCCCTCCTCGGGCCGTATAAATCCTGCGATAACCGAGAACAGGGTGGTCTTTCCTGCTCCGTTCGGTCCCAGCACCCCGAATATGGAGTGCCGGGGGATGGAAAACGAGACATTCTCCAAAGCTGTAACAGGACCAAACCGCTTTGTAATATTTTTTATATCGATAACTATATCCGTCATATCAGAGATTCCTTTTCCTGAAATAGAGAAAGCCGAGGGAGAGGTACACCGCTGCGTACCCGATCATAGCCAGTGCCGCGAACAGGACCCACCACCACTCGTAGTGAAAGAGAAAAAACCCCATCTTCAACGGGAGCAGGTACTGGAGAGCACCTAACGGTTTCCAGGTATCCTGCAGGAAAAACGCAAAGAGGGGAAACAGCGCAAGCACTCCCAGGCTCGCCCCGAGAGATCCCACAGGTGAATCGATAAGGCCGGAAAAGGTAACCGAAAGGGCAATATACGGAAGGGCCAACAGGATAAACATTCCGAACCCTCCCATTCCCCACCTGACCATACGGTCCAGATCGTATATACCCAGCTTGAGCTGCATGTACAGGATCACAGAGACGATCAATATAAAAAGCATGATCACCGTTATGATCATACTCCCTAAAAACTTCCCTATAAAGATATCCCGTCTCTTTGCCCGCATAAGGAGGTACCGTAAGCCTTTATTTTTCGAGTCTCCGGAAATCTGGTTGAATCCGCTGAAAATGATAACCCCGGGTATGATGAGGACAAGGAGGATAAAGAGGAGGGAGAGAACCCCCGGGTTCTCCCGGAGGAGATAATAGGCCCACTGTTCCGCCTTTGGATTTTCCAGGTCCGCCGATGTCCTGCTCACGTAAGAGATTTTGAGAGGCTGAAAATCGAGGAAATCCGGGGTTTCCGGAAGCTCTTCTCCGGAAATGGCACCCAGAATTTTGCTCAGGATTGGTATGGCAACCTGTTCCATCTGCTCTACCAGCTCCTGCTCGGTTATCTCCACCCTGTTTGCCGCTGCCTGGCGGACAAAGATCTCCACAGGCAGAAGTACAAGCTGGGCGGTAAACAGGCCGACGATCATAATGGTCATGCACAGGAGTATCCCGGCAAAACTTCTCAAGGTTTGCCGGTAGCTGTTGAAACAGACGAGAAAAAGAGGAGGCACGTTCCTCCCGGTCTTCTTTGTTTCCCCCGGCTTTTCACCCTTTCTGAAAACCGGGTGGGTATCTGCCCAGATATCTCTGAACACCAGGTTGAGAAACACCAGGAGGAGCACCGGATACACCAGCCCCAGTATGGTGAACATGGAGAAGTTGGAGAAAAAGTGTTCCCCGAAAACAGCAACAATGATAATCTTGACTATGGCAAAAACAGCATACAGGTTGCCGAACCACCGTCCTGAAATATTATTCCCTTTCAGACAGCCGACCCCGGAAATAATAAGGAACACGGCTATTCCGGTATCCATCACAAGGGAGAAAACGGTAATAGCCGTACTCTGGCCGGTTACATTTGTCTGAAACGCGGCGGCGCACCCTAAGGCCAGGAGGGAGAACAGGACACCGAAGGCCTGGATTCCCCCGAAAATGAAGTTGAGGATACTGAATGCCGTAAGACCACCCGGCCTGACTACCCTATCCATCGGTTCCTCTGTAAAATGCAAGTATGTGCTTCCGGTTGAGCAGGGCCAGGAGTACAACCGGGTACGCAGATCCGAATACGATGCTGAATACACCGGTAAACCCCGGAATGACCCTCTTCAATATATTCATTGCCATGATCTCATCTGACGAAAGGTCCGAGTATACCAGGAGATTATCGAACATCCTGTTCACCACCACCTTATTGAGGATGAAGCTGATAATAACCAGGGCAATAGTACCGATAGCGTAAATATTGGAAAGGAGGATGCTTCGTTTTCCCCCGTTCAGGAGGTAAATTCCCCCGGCAAGTCCGGTACCATTCAAGCCCGCCTGCAGGATAGATATAACCAGACTGATGGTAAAAAACGACCGTGCCGCCATTAAAAACGTGGCAACCTCATCGTAGGGTTCCGCAGGAACACTTCCCACAATTGCGTTTAAGATCCCGAACCCGACAAAGGAAAACAGAACACTCACGATGCCGAATGAACAGAAAACAATATTGAGGATTCCTAATACGGTCCCGGCCACGGGCCGCTTTGTTTCTTCCATGGAACATTCCTCCTTAGGTACCGTAAGTGTAAACTATCGGAGTGAATCATTCAAATGCATCTTTATCCGTGGGAGCTTTTCCGTTTAACGGTACATAAGGGGGTCCGGCAACTCCCCGGCGCCTCCGGATGATATACCGGATCATAAGGCCGAGACCGAAGCAAAAGGCGATTATACCGAACCACTGCCCTGTTGACAGTCCCTTCAGTATACCCCGGATAAGATCACCCCGGGTAAACTCCTGGATAAAACGGAAGGGTCCGTAGAGCAGGAAATAGAGGGCGGAAATATGTCCCCTGGTTTTTGAACGTTTAAGAAGGATAAAAAGAACAATGCCGATAATCCCCAGACCGGCAGCCGCTATCAAGGGGGAGGCAATCCTCGGACCCCGGGGGATGGGCGAATCGGTAAACGCGTTGACAATCCAGTTATCCGGGTACGTCAGGGTGAAGAATCCGGGGTCCGTGAGCTTTCCATAACCGCAGCCTCCGGCAAAACATCCCAGCCTTCCCAGCATATGCCCGAAGGGGAAGGAGAGGGCCAGAACATCCAGCACGTTCCATGTGACAATCCGGTGGGGATCAAACCGGGCATAGATAAGGGCGGCTGTCGTGGCAAAGACGATTCCCCCGGTAACGGTGGAACCTGCAGTCTTTAAGATTTCCCCAAAGGAGAATCCTAAAGGCCTTTTAATAAAGATATCGATGATGAACTGGGATATCCTGCCGCCCACGAGGCCCGCAAGGAGAACAACACCGAAAAAAATAATGTGGGCCACGGGCTTTGTTTTTATGTCCGGTACCTGGGAAAAGTAGATACACCCTGCGAGAATGATACCGGCTATGGCGAGGAGGGGATACGTAGGTATAAGGATATGGAATTCACCGATGTAATAGTCGATCAGATATGGATACACATGCCCTCCGGGGATACAAAAAGAGAGAGTGAAATGATCCACTCTCTCTCGCTGTTTAGTAATCGTACACGAAAAGTTGTATGGAATACCCTCTACCGGGCCTACTCCATAGCATCCTTGGCCGCATCGGACAGTTCTTTCAGGTCTATCCCGGAATCTTTCAGAGCCTTTGCACCTGCGCCCATAAGAGCTCCGCAGGCGATGACCCAGATCAGGGAGAACACTATTCCGATGATTCCAAGAATCATACCAGTCATAGCCATACCCTTCTTTGCCGGCTGTTTTTTCCGGGCCAGAACGCCGAGCACGACCGCCACGATTCCCATAATCAGACAGATTATCCAGCCCGCAACAGGAATCCAGGAAAGAATGATCGATAAGATACCAAGGATCAATGAGGCAACTGCCATGTCTTCCTCCTTAAAAAAAGATGCTTTTTATTTAAGGATAATGATTATGGATATCGGACCTCCTGTCAATCAGTTTTTTTCACTTTTTTTACCGTACCGTAATAGTTATTTCTGCAGAATCCCCGGTGCCGAGGATTGTAATGTGCCATTCGCCGGTTTCGAGAGGGAAATAGTAGACGAATGGGTAGGCAACGGATGTTTTTAATCTGCCGTTTATGACTACAGAGAGCTCCCCGTCAGGGTCCGCACCGGCTGCCTCGATCCTCACGGCCTGGTCCCCGGGGTCCTGCCCGGGATCCCGGACAAATACCGCACCGTCAACGGGGTAGACGATATGCAGTCCGTTACCGGGGACAGGGGAAAAAGAGCTCGATTCCCGCCCCTGCCGGCGTTCCACCCATGCCCTGTACTCTTCAGGGAGAACCGTTATATCCCTCTCTCCATCGAACCGGTGAAATGTACAGGGAACCACCTGTTCCTGAACCGGAAGGAATTCCCGGGTTGTACTTTCACACCAGGGTCCTGCAGCCTGCCCCGAAACCGTACAGATTTCCACCTCTTTCGACCCCGCCGGACCGGGAAAAGGTTCAGCCCGAACCTGCAGTTCCGCCAGGATTTCCTTAGCCAGGAGCGCAGGAACGGAACTTCCGGTCCTGCCCACCACGGTATCACCGGAGTGGTTGCCCATCCAGACACCCATGGTAAAAGCAGGTGTGGCTGCCAGGGCCCAGATATTCTGATATTGATTCGACGTCCCGGTCTTAAACATCATGGGCACCGGTGTCCGAAAGGTTTCCCCGGCACCGAAGGCGAGGGTCCGGGATGCAGGATCGGACAGGATGTCACAGATGATATCCGCGGAATAGGGTGAGATCAAAGGCCTGCGCTGCCGGTCCTCATGGCTCTCCCTTAGAAGGGGTGTCGCCTGAACAGGAATACCCCTCCCGGGGAAAAGGGAGAAGGCCTGAACCAGTTCGAAGAGGGATACTTCCACGTTGCCCAGGGCAAGGCCCACACCGGGACTGTTTTTCTGCTCCCCCACGCTCCGGAAACCCAGGTCCTCCAAAAAACCGGTAAACTTCCTAACGGAAAGCCGCTGAAGGGTGTACACCGCAGGGACATTGAGAGATGAGGCCAGGGCCACTCTCAACCGCAGGGGTCCATGAAACCGGTTGTCGAAATTGAGGGGAACGTACACCTCTTCTCCGCCGAACTCGGTGGGGATATCCGGCAGAATCGTATTAGGCCTGAACCCGTTCTCCATGGCCAGGGCATAGAGAAAGGGTTTCAGGCATGAACCGGGCTGATTCCGAACCTGCACACCATCGATCTGCCCTGCCTTACGGTCATAAAAATCACCGGAACCCACGTATGCCAGGATCCCCCCGGTGCGGTTTTCCAACAGTAAAACCGCGCCGTTGGTTATCCTGCTGGAAGTATACTGCTTAAGATAGTAGTTCAAACGGTGTGTTATGGAATCGTTCAAAGTCCCGTCCAGGGTGGTCCGGATGACCTGGTCACCCCCCGGAAAACCTCCGTATGTAGAAAACAGGAAACGGGTAAAATGGGGAGCACCGGAAGGGAGGGGAGTCCGGGACATACCTTTAAGTGCCTGAACCATTTCCTCTTCAAAAAAGGGATTGCCTCCCTGTTGTGTCAGTCCGGCGCCTCTTTGGGCAATTCTTTCGGGATACCTGTAGGGATTATAATAGGAAGGGTTTCTCGGAATGATAACCAGGACGGCCATTTCAGCCTGTGTCAGCTCATCGATATTTCGCCCGAAAAAACGCCGTGCCCCGGAAGCATACCCTTCGGTCTGAAAACCGAAGGGAACACTGTTCAAATAGAGTTCCAGTATACGCCTTTTGCCCAGACGGTATTCCAGCCGCAAAGCATCGGTACACTCTTTCAGCTTGCCGTAAAGAGACCTTCCCCGGGGTTTTATCATCCCGGCGAGCTGCATGGAAATGGTGGACCCCCCGGAGACAACGGACCGGGCCCGGATATTCAGAATCCCGCTTCTTAAGAGGGCGAAGGGATCCACACCGGGGTGTATATAGAACCTGCGGTCTTCACTCCCGAGAACGATATCCACCAGGGACCGGGGATACTCCTCCAGGGGAAGGTACAGCCGCAGCAGTCCCTCATCGAGAGTAGTAATGGAGATAAGCTCTCCCTTTCTGTCGAGAATCGTTTTACTGTAATCCCTTCCCAGGAAATCGTCCAGCTCCGGAAACGGGCGGGCTGACAACACGGATAAGAGGATTATGATTCCCGGGAGAATGGCACCGAGTTTAACGAATGACCAGAATTTTACCTTCATCCCTGCCGAAAACCTCAGGTTCATACATACATTCCGCTGTCGCCGGGGGCGTCGGGAACACCCCCCTGCTTGTAGCCCGGAACAGGAATTCCAGGGACTCTTTCCCCTTTGGAAAGGAGTCCCACACATACCGGACCTCGTTGTCCAGGATCTCCTTAACCGGCAGGGGTCTCCACCAGGGGTTCCCTTCCTCTGCATCCGGCAGTCCCGGAACACGTCCTGTAGTTACAAAAGAGGTATCCAGAATTTCAGCCCCGGATGGAAGGGGTACCCGGAGAGCCAGGAACGTCCTGTCCCGGGATGAAGAGAGATGCACCTTCATCCTGTAGGTAGCCCCTATAGAAAGGGTGTTACCTGTTACAGGGGTACCGGAAAGGTCCAGAATTTCCGTAAAAACACCGAGCCCTTCATCCCTGGGATAGAGCAGTTCCGATGGAAGGGCGTACCGCAGGGTTGCGGTATAATAGAGGGTTCCTGTGCCCCTTCGAATGAATGAAAGGGGATAGAGGGTTCCCCGCTCCATGGCATCCACCGGCTGTTCCGTAAAAGAAAACTCTTTGATAACACCCGAGGCGGTAATCCCATGAAAGGGGGCTGAGACCAGGAGTTCATCACCTAACAATACATCTGCCGTATAATCGATCTCTTCCCCTTCGGCTGTACCAAAAAGTTCAGACATGGCCTGGATAGCCCAGTTATTGTCAACAGTATTACGCCACCTTCCCGCTTCCTGCATACGGACCAGGGTGGCAGCCCCGCGGGTAACCCATTCACTGTTTCCATCCAGGCGGTGGGTAAGCAGGATAAAAAGGGCTACCTGTTCCACCCTGGAATTGTAAAACCCCCTGGTTTCGTACGTGTCTGTCAGGTCGATGCCCCGGGTTCCGGGTTTTAAAAACCGTTTCATCTCATTCAGCGCCCTTTCAGCCTGTCCATCGTCGCCGTTCTTAAGAAAAGCGAGGCCGATAAAAGCATAGCCGCTCAAGCCGAGAGAGTCTCCTGTACGGAGGAGCCTTATTCCCTCGGACAGGATACGCTGCCCTAAGAGGGCCCGCACATAGAGCCCGTAACTCGTAAGATACGGGGACCGGCGCACAACGCTGCCGGGTTTGCGCAGGTACGAAAGGAGCCTGCCAGTATCTATACCCCCGGGTATGGAATACCCTCTTTCCCGGGCCGTTGCCAGAACGTGTCCCACCCTGGCGGTCACGTAGTAGGAACCATGTGTACCGGACCCGGGCCAGAAGGGGAAGCTTCCGTCATCGAGCTGATAATCCGCCCAGTACTCCAGCTCTTTCCGGATGATGGTGCCCGCCTCTCCGGGGTCGATATCGAGTCCAAAAGCATCCACTTTATCTACCAGGAGGAGAAGAGAGAGGACTTTACTCGCCCGCTGCTCGAAACAACCGAAGGGATAATTCAATACATAGGAAAAAGCCTCCCGCACCGTGGAGAGCCGGGTCGCATCCAGCATAAGGGTCAGGGAACCAACCCCGTCTTCTGCATTCGGCGGTATGATTACTCCTTCCCGGGCAGTACCTGTCTCGTCTGTCTGCCCTATGGTGGAGAAGGCTTCATAGATATACGGTTTCTCTATATCCACCCTGTGGAGCACCTTCTCATCCAGTACGTCCGACTCAAGAGTAACCGTTACCTCCGCCGTTCCTTCTTCCAGTGCGGACATGAGGAAGGACACCCCTTCCGTGGCACCCGGGGAAAGGGTTACGGACTTCCGCCGGGTCTCTTCGAATTCCAGGAGATCAGACGCTACGCCTATCTCGACCGTATGGACCCGGGTATCGAGATTGGTGAGCAGAACCAGGGCTTCCCCGGTATCCCGTACACGCAGTTTCCTGGGAAAGGAGACCTTCATGGCAACGGGATTACTCACCTTAAGCTCACCTTCCAGGTATCCGAAGGTATTCCCTTTTACAGCTACTGCGGTGGCCCTGTAGGTGGTAAGATTATCCGGCAGGGTGAACCGCACCAGGGCTTCCCCGTTTCCGCCTGTTGTAATGAAAGGCTCGAACACTGCGGTGGCCCGGAAATCCTTTCGGGTGTTCATTCCCCCCGCACCGGGGGCACCCTCGGAATCACCCTTGAGATCTTCATCATCCCCGCCCTGAAGGTCCCGGACCGTATAGGTAACCGGGTCGATCAGGAGGGAACGGCTGTCTGCCCCGTAAACACCCAGGGGGAACCTGTCCGGGGAATAGAAAAATTCAACCGGGTCAGGCACATGATAATTGATCAGGTCCAGCACTCCCCTGTCGGCTGCCAGGTAGGTTATCTCCACACCGGCAGCGGGCAGGCCCCGGTAGGTTACCCTGAATGTTACCTCCACTTCCTCGCCCGGCCGGTAAACCTCTTTGTCCGTCTCCATGGTAAGGGAGATAACCCGGGACGACGGATTGATCTTAAGGGATACAATGCCGAAAAGTCCTTTCGGCTTGTCCAGGTCGGGTTCGAAATAGGTATTGACGGGTTCCCCTTTCCTGGTTGTAAAGGAGCTTACCGAAACATACACCACTGGGAGGTATTCTTCTTCGATGGGTATATCGATCACCTCCGAAGCCCCCTCCACCTGGATCAGTTTCTCTTCGAAGATACCTTCCCGTTCCAGGGTAACCAGGTACGTCCCTTCAGGCAGGGGTGATTTCAGGAGCAGCCTTGCAGTCTCTCCTGGAGCGTATTCCGGTTTATCCGCTACCAGTTCGATAGCGCCGGCATCGCCTAAGTTCCACCGTACCCAGCCGGCACCGGTGGAATACAGGGGAATTTCGGTAACAGCTTCCCTCCCTGTACCGTCTTCCGCCTTGAGACGGAGGAGGTAGGAACCGCTCTGCACCGGTATAAGGGAGAAGGTACCTTTCCGTTTTGTCCCGTTTATGGAGAGCGCCGACTCCTCGGTTTCTATTCTTTCATACCGGGTTGTGTAGTAGTCGTACACGCCTTGCTGCTGTGCCAGTTTCCATTCTACCCGCAGGAGCTGAACCTTAAGGGTACCGGGCAATTCCTTCGAAGACGGCTTTTCCCCGCCGGGAGTGGTGAGCACGTATGCCACATCGAAAGCCCTCCCTTTCTCAACGAAAGGAGAAAAGTACTCCTCATCACCGGTTCCCAGCCTGGCGCCGATATAAAAAGACGCCGGATGCACGGTAACCTGCGACCTGCCGGCAACCTGCTGATTGCTCACATCGGACACCATTATTTCCAGCCCGTACGTATAGGGCATCCCCTCTCTCCCTTCCGGGGTTGTAACCTGTACCGCGGAAACCGTCCCGGAAGCCGGCAGGGTGCCACTCCCTTCGGAAAGGCTGTAGCGTTGATCCCAGCCGTCAGGACCGAAGCGGTAGGGTTCCCACTCCTCTCCCGGCGGCCTGTACCGGGCAGGTTCCTTTGTCCAGTAGTAATCGTACCGGCCCTTCGATACCGCTCCCCCTGAAAGATACTCCGCTTTCGTAAGAAACCGGATGGTGTCCCCCTGAAAGAGAATCCCTCCCGGTTCGGATATATCGAGACTAAAACCTACCCGTCTGAAGAGGGCTACCTGGAAAGGTATCCTCTCCTTCCCCCCGGGCCGTTCATACACGATCTGGTAGTATCCCGGGGAAATGTCTTCCGGCAGGGGGTAAGAACCGTAAAATCCTCCGGACAGGGAGGAGCGCCCTTCTTCCACATGAAGCACCTTCCCGCTGTACCGGGACTCTCTGATTTCTATCCTGTACCTGCCGGTGTAGGGAACATAGTCTCCCAGGTCCCAGGACCGGTCGATTCCCCTGAATGTGACGGTTTCTCCGGGTCTGTACACTCCCCTGTCGGTGAATGCATACGTCTCCATCCGGGGTGTACTGATTTCAACCGGGGATACCGAGTTGTATACACCGAACCGCCACTGGTTGTGGCTGTAGTTGGGTTTGAATTCGATTTTATCGGAGCCCTTTTGTACACCTATCCTGATGGCGTCTTCCCATGAATTTTCCCTGTCCCGGAACAACTCCCTGTATTCACCAGGCTTTAGCTGAAACACGGCGAGCCCCTGGTCATCGCTTCTGCCCTGCAGCACCTCCCGGTGATCGTGAAGGAGAGAAACCCGGGCACCGGATACCGGGAGCCCTGTGGAGATGGAATTGACCCATGCAATAACCCTGTTGTAACCGAACCGAACACTTACAGCGAGATCCGTTACCTGGAGCATCAGGTCTTCCTTTCCCCATCCGGGTCTTTTACCCTTGGTGTCTCTCTCTTCGAAGTTCCAGGACACTCCGACAAACCCCTTACCCTGATCATTCAAATAGGGGGAGAGATCGAGGACTTCGAAATGACGGACATTCCTGGCGGCCCTGTCAAAGTTATACGGATAGAGCCGGTTGGCGGGGAACGCCTTGTACGGATCATCGATAGCACCGATCTTCCACTCTCCACCTGCCACGTTCTGATACTCATACACGATTTTCGGGTCGAAAACAGATTCGAGCATCCGGGTCCCGGTATTGGGAAACCAGGCGTATCGTCTGGCCGGGGGAACAGTTACCGCCACGGTTTCTCTCCTTCCCAGGGACCTTCCGTATATGTCCCGTATTGAAGGATCGATGTACACGGTATACTCCGTTTCCGGCTCTACGGGAAGATTGTTCAGCTTCACCGTATCCCCCCACACCTCCATATCACCGAAGATATCCATTGGAGGACTGGTTCGGATCCTGCCCCGAAGGGAGTCCCCGTCAACAGGATGGCTGAAGGTAAGATAGAGAGGATTTGTATCACCCTGTTCACTTTGCGGGATTGTCCAGGAATAGGTATCGTAATCCAGAAAGGTAAAGGGCTGCAGGGTTGAAAAGGTGAGTTCCACCGGTTCCGGGGTACCCAGGAAATCCTTTTCCGACCGGGCACCCTTTTCCAGGACCACAGTTACCCGGCTGTTCTGCCGGAACCGTTCCCCTAGGGAGATGAGTATGGTCCTCTCCCGTTCTTCCGGTGAAAGGAAGGTACTATCTCTCCCGGGACGGGATACGGAGAATGGATAGGTCCTCCCCCGGGACTCTACCCGGAGATACTCCTTGATGATCCCGGTGTTCACAGGATATGAAAAAACGAGATGTATCCGTCCCTCTTCTTCCGGGGGGATATCCTCCAGGGAATACCTGTACCGGTTTTCACCGAGAAACATCTCTTTCACCGAAAGATATTCCGTCCGGAATGAAAAAGTCGTATCCCCTTCCAACCGTTTTCCACCCAGTGACCTGGTATCGGAATGAATGGTAACGGTGTATTCATGCTGAGGCAGGGCCGGGGCGTCAGACTCAAAACTGAGCAGCTTGGTGCCGTACCAGCGAAAAACACCGCCTAAGGGGGGAGAGACGGACATGATATCAGAAGTGCCGGAAGGCTTCCCGAGCATGGCAAGGGGGACAACCGGCTGGGAGAACATCACGAAAATACCGGGCTTTTCCACTTCGGCGGGCAGTTCGTCCCTTGGACCGTAATCGATGATGATAAAAGGATCGGCGCTTTCCCCAATGGGAGCACCGGAAGATATTGTTTCCTCCTTGGTAAAGTAGGTTACCTTTGAGGCTTCAAACCCGGGAAACCCGGTGATTCCGGAACCGTTCTGGTTCAACAGGACATCCTGCTCCTGAACAAGGCCGGTACCTTCAGCCGCCCCCTCGTCTTCCGGGCATCCGGTGAACATCAGGAGAAGTCCCGCCAGAGATAGTGCCGTCAGGACCGGAAGGAATATTCTTTTTCTTGCCATGGAGCCCCCTGGATATCAACTATACCGCAACAGTGATAAACGATAAAGGATCCGGTGGAATACATCAGGAGATCATTGATTCCCCGGCAGTTCAGCAGTACACTCCGGTAAGGATAGCAGGAAAGGAGGCGTTTATGACAGACAGCCGGGTATTACATTATTATCAGGCCCGATTCATCCATAACCTTGATCAGTTTATCGGGGAAGTATCTCTGTTTCCGGAGGAACTCCTGTGGAAAACCCCGGGGACCATCAGTAATTCCGCCGGAGTCCTTATTCAACACATGATCGGCAATCTGAATCACTTTTTCGGGCATGCCCTGGGGGGTACCGGTTATACACGCCGGCGTGACCAGGAATTCGACGCGGATCCGGGTACCGGGAAATCACAGTTGGAAGATCAGCTGAAGCATTCCCGCGAACTGGTTGACAGTGTCCTGTCGGAGATGAGGATGGAGATGCTAGACGGAGATTTTCCCGCCCCTGTATTCGGGAATGAAACCATGAACTGCCTGGAGTTCATGCTCCATCTTTTTCATCACCTTTCGTATCACGCCGGCCAGCTCAATTACCTGCGGAGAGCCATGGAGTAACTGCGGATATACCCCTGGGATCTGCGGCAGAAAGCACCTCACATCTATACATACGCCGGATAACAGGGGCGGCGGATACGGGAGCAGGGAGAAGACCGAATATATGTCCGTTGAACACCAGGATACCGGTCCCGTCTTTTCTCTCTGTATATGGTCTGTTTTACCGGTATTAAATACCTAATTTTCATAAGTAATATCTACGTAATTTTTCAGGATTGATTTTTATTAGAAAATTCAGAAAAATAATATAGAAGATTTTTGTAAATTTTAGTATTTTGATAAAGTTCCATAAGGAAAACCGGTACGTTTTGATCGATTCAGGGAGAAACATGGCCAAAAAGCTGAATTATTCAGTGATTCAGGAGATACTGCGGACCTCAAAACCACTTACCTTGCGTACATTTGCATACACACCAAAAGTTCATCAGGAAATCGACCAGGTCCTCTCTTTTATCCTTCGCTACATTGACCTGGAACGGCTGAAACCCCAGTTCTCCTACTGTGTACATCAACTCGCGGATCAGACCCAGGAAATCAACGTGAAGAGGATCTTCTTCCAGGAGAAAGGGTTGAACATTGCAGATCCTGATGAATATATGAAAGGATCGGAACAGTTCAGGGCTGAACCGAAAATGGAGTTCAAACGGTACATCAACGCCCAGAAAGAAAAAAACATCTATACAAAAATACAGTTCAGGACAGAGGAGGACCGGTTCGACATCATTCTACGGAGCAACTGCCTCCTGTCAGACCTGGAAAAACAAATCATTCTGAGCAGTGTGGAATTGGCTTCGGGACATCAATCACTGGATAAAACACTCAAAGAGCTGAATGACGAACCCCTTACACTGCAGACCAGTTTCCTCATCATGCTCTTAGCTCTTAAAAATGCAGGACTGGGAGACTACGCGTTTTCCCTGAATACCCGGGGAGAAGAAACGGTCACAACCCTATGCTGGCAACTTTCCCGCATCCGAAGGGGGGCCATCGATGAACTCTCGGATATCATTGTTACGGATATAGACAATCTGCCGCCCTTCCCTGAAAACCTCGTGGCTCTTCAGCACCTTATCGATACAAGGGATGTCTCTTTTACCCGGATTGCGGAACAGGTGAACATCGACCCATACCTTACTGCGGATATTCTGAAAATCGTCAACTCAGGTGCTTTTATGCTGAACTATCGTATCGATAGTATAGTGGAGGCGATAAAATTCCTCGGGCTGAAGGAGTTGAAACATCTCATCCTTACCCTGGGTGTGCAGACCATACTGAAAAATCACGATCAGAACAGCGAAGAACACTGGCGGCATTCTTATAAGACCGCCTTCTATGCTCTGCAGATGGCAAAAGCGCTTCGCCTCTCGCCGTCGAAAATCGACTGTGTGTTTTCCAGTGCCATACTCCACGACATCGGGAAAATACCGTTTTCCACCCTCTTTCCTTCACTGGTTGCAAAACTGAAATTTTTTTGCTCATGTAAATCGATTTCGAATGACATTTTTGAAGAGGTGATCGGGGGTATAAACCACAGTGAAATCGGCTTCAAGATGGCACAAAAGTGGAACTTTCCAACACTCTTTGCGGATGTAATGCGGTATCATCATCACCCCGGACAGGCACCCGAAGAATACAGGGACATCGCCTGTATCGTATCGTTAGCCGATGCCCTGGATAATATCGAACAGGGATATCTCTCGCCGGATATGGTAGATCCCTATCCCCTTCATTTCTTCGAATTTCCCTCTGCGGAAGAATTCCTCGAAGCTTTTTCCACCCTGGAAAAATCCTTCGAAACTGAAAACCTCATGCCCTGAGAAGTTCCGGGGCAACCGGTACACCCTTCGGGAATATCCTTTCACTCCTTCTCCCTGTACTGCAGACAAGGCGGCCGGGAAATCATTTACCGGTATCAGATTGTCGATACTGGGGATCCTCCTCACATACCGGGGAAGAATCTTGCTGCTGAACCGCCTTGTATCGCGATAATCGATGAGTGTTCGATCATCCACTTTGAGGTCCTTATGGGCTTCAAGGTATTCATTCACCTCATTTTCCAATGCCTGCTTCAGCATCTGCCGGGCTCCCTCACGAGCTATCTGTTCCAACACTGACCAGTGTTCCGGATCTGTACATAACGGTATTTCTTGTGTAGTCTTTTTCATGAGCATATCCTCCATTCGGTAATTTATGTGGTTGTATTTTTACCGAAGGATATGCTCTTTTATTTTCTCCGTCCACAACTTTTGATTATATCTCGAATGCATTCCTCTCAAGGTTATACCAGCCTTTTTAGGTATTGTACTGCAGGGAGAATTAAAACACCGTTTTTATCGATAAAATCATCCTCCCCGTAATAATTGAGCTGAACAGCTTCCACTTCCGGGAATTTTCTCTTCAAATATATCAAGCTGCGGTTTGTTTCGCGGTACCGCATTTTACACTCGATGAATCGAACCGGTTTTCCATCTAAAGTGATCACAAAATCGACTTCTCTTCTATCGATATCGCGAAAATACCTGAGTTCATAATCCCAACCATCATAATCCTGCTGAAAATGGACCCATTTGAGCAGGTGACAGGCCGCTAAATTTTCAAACCGGATACCTTCATCATCAATCATTGTCCAATCAAAATGGTAATGCTTAGCCTCCTTTTTAACAGCCTTGACTGCAGGAGCACCAAATGGATACAGCCTGAAAATAAGGTAAATGTTTTCAAGCATACACAACCACCTTTTTATCGAATTGTGAGACACCTGAAGCGCAGTGCTGAGACTATTTAAAGATAAGGGTGATCCGCACAGAGCGGGCAACCTCGAAACCAGAAGGGAAATAATGCTGACATCCTTTACATTCTCCAGCGAGTTCAGGTCCTCATCGATAACCCGCCTATGATATTCCCGGCTCCACCGACGCACGGCACGATCTGTTGCTTCCAGAAATGGTTCCGGAAACCCGCTGAAGCGCATCAACTTTGTTAAATTTTCATTCGGATCTCCTTCGAGTTCAGCCAAAGAGAAAGGATGCAGTCTGTACATATGGTACCGCCCCTGCAGGGAATCTCCTCCATGGCTGTAATAATCCAGCCTGCCGCTACCGGTAACAAGAATTTTTAAATCCTCCTTTCGTTTATCGAAAAGGCCCTTAACCGTCTGGCGCCACCGTCCGTATTTATGTATCTCATCAAGAATCAACAAACCTTTTCCGGAAGGAAACTGCTCCTTAAGGATTTTATTGCGATCATTCCCAGAATCCCAATTTAAATAGTTTTCTGACAACTCAGAAGGAAACTGTGGAAGAAGTGACTTTCCGAGGGTGGTTTTCCCAGACTGTCTTGGACCAGAAATGAACACCATCTTTTTTTGAAGATCTTCGCACACAGGATTTTCCAAATATCTTGAGACCATTTTAACCTCCATGTTAAAATACTCGCTTGTATTTTAACATGGTATGCATATTTACCACAATATACGGCAATATGCATACCGAATGAAGACAGGCATTACCCGTTAAATTCCTCAAAAGCTTCTCCTAAAGCCCGTCTGTTTTCCTCCGGGATGGAAATGGTATGCGAAGGACAATGCCCAAAGTGTCTTTTTCGGTAAGCTTTCCCAGTTTTTACTTCAAATCTTCCGTAATATGTTTGAAATCCGTATCAGGCGCTTTGAAACCCGCAACCTCATCAATTGAAATAACCGGTTTTCATCCGAAAATTCTCCTTCCAGCCCTTGAGCCTTCACCCAGTTTGTTCCCCAATCATCCAATCCCCCTTCAGCCCGCTGAGTCACGATATCCGGGAGCAGAAAGGTTAACGAGCCGTCATATCGATAAGGAACCCAGAGCGGGCAATCCCGTTTAATGGTACGGACTCTATTTTCCTTCTTCGTCAATCTCTTTACATCCTATATCGATAGCGGATATCTTCCATATTCCCTTGCCGCTTCTACCATGGCAATGAAATTCTCCGGGGAAACCCCGCGTGAATACTGTTGCTGGAAGCTAGGATATGGCCGCCGCCCTGACTTGCATCGATGCCCTCCTCCACAAAGAGATCCAGTAGAGGCCAGATGTTTCCATCACAGTGCTTAACAAACGGCTTGTTGTTTTCTTTTACCACTTCAATGACTCTCCTCAACCCGGGTAACACAAATTCTTTAAAGTGTTCCATGGGCATCAGGAGACCGGTATTGCCGCAATAATCTTCACCGTCATGGATAATATCAGCACCAATTTCTATAGCCTGTTTTTCCAATATAAGATGAGCCTCTTGCAAAAATCGGCTGTATGAAATGAAATTAGATTATTGGACGATTTTTCCCAACCAAGTACCAAGCAAGGCCATCGAAAATTCTGGGTAAAAGGCCACTATTAAGATAGGAAACACCTCTGCCGGAGCTCTGCGGACAGACCTCTCCCGTTGTTCAGTGGATTTCTATTGTTTTGCTAGTTTACGCTGCTGCTTCGAGGACAGGGAGAATATAATACTGCAAGAGCTTTATCGCCGCTAAGCAGACCACACCGGTCATGAGACAGAAGGTAACTTTGGAGTAACCACGGACCATACGTTTTGAGGGCAGCAGCCAGTCCTTCAGATGGGAATTGGAACGCTCCACTGTCGAGCGAATCCGAAAGCGCTTTTTGCCGGCCGGGTCCATTGGGTGACAAGAATCATTACGGCGCTTATTTTGATCAATAAGGGCCACCCGTCCCCGGGCGGTAATGTATTCCCGAATTTCAGAAGCATCGTAGGCCGAATCCATCAGCGAATAGAGATGGGTAATGTTCCGTTCAGTGAGTTTTTCCATGGGAATAGCAGTCTGTGAATCGTGTACATTGGCCCCGGTCACCACAGCTGCAACCGGTATACCCACATCAGTTACATCCAGATGCAGTTTGTACCCTTTCCAAAACTGGACGTTGCCCTGGCTGTTCTTTTTACAGCCCCACGCGCAGGCGGTATCCAGGTCCCTGAACGCTTCAGCAGGAGACATGGAAAGCTGTTTCCGCAGCCGGGTCGGTTCTTTCGGCGGTCTGATTTCATCTTTTCGTGGTCTTCCCCGCTTCCGTTTTGGCTTATGTGACGGTTTCACATCCTTTTTCTTATTTACCGGTGCCTCCCTGGCGGCAATGGCCGTTGAATCACGGGAGACATGTCCAACCAGACGTCCCGCAAGGTAAGTACGTACCATCTTGTACAGTGTTTGCTCCATAATATGGTGATCTGAGAAGAGTTTGAGTCGCCTGGAAAAGGTTGACGCACTGGGGACCTGAGTAAAACCGCAGATCATTCTCAACGATGAATCGCTTTTCAGCCGCCGTAGCAAATCTGTAGTGGTCTCAATAGTGAAAAACGACTTTGCCGGAAACGCTCGTACCATCGGTTGAGATTCATGCGGTTTCCGCCCTCTGCCTTTGTAGGTAATTCCTATCGCGGGCAGATGTTCTTCGATCACCCGCAACATCGCCAGAAACGCCCGATGTTGTTCAGTAAGATAGTCTTCAAAAATGTCTTGCACATCGAAAGAAATGCCAAAAAGAATCTGGGCACCGCCAAGGATTTCTGTTACACTCTTCATGGATAGGGCTACTCCTTCTGCTGATGGTTTTTTGTCAATCTCATCATATAGGAAGAGAGGAACTCTATCCATTTATTTTGCTCAAAATTGAAAATAAAATGGGTACGTGCTTAAGAAAAAATCCACTACAAGTCGATTTTTGCAAGAGGCTCACATTATTGAAAAAAATGATCTCACCATCGTCACCGACGCTCTCAACATCGCATTCGCTACTACCAGCGCGAACATCAGCACAATCATTCTCGGGGGTTCAATACGTAACTCAAAACTTTCAGTCGTAGGACCGGATGCTATAAATATGTTAAAACATTATCATGCAGATAAGGCCTTTTTGGGAGTCAGCGGGATATCGATTGATAAGGACTTGATGGTACCAAATCGCTTGGAAGCGGAAATAAAAAAGGGCTTAAGAGAGATGGCCAATTAGGTCATTGTTCTTGCAGACCATTCAAAAATCAATAAAACCGACCTCTATTTTTTCCATCAATAGATGATATCGATGTTTTTGTTACAGACTCAAAGGCAGATAGTGGTTTTCTTGAGGAGCTGAAAAACCTGGATATTGAAGTGATTACAGGTTGTGTCTGCGTGTACCGATTCAGGATAATAGCCATATCTGTTTCGATATTTCTCAACCCGCCCCTTTAGGTCCCAAGCCTCATGGTACGGTTCCCAGCTCAACCGTTTACAGGAAATACCCGGCCGGAAACAACACTTACAGAGAGCTTCGCTCAAAACTCGACAGGCGCTGATACCTTCCCCCGAACCATTGGCCTGTTGTGCGGTATCGGCTGATACCTACCAATTCTTCCTGCAATCGAATACGTATTCTGTCCATACATCCATTTCTGCTGCGGTACAGTTCATTGATGGCCACTACATCCCGGTATCACCGTTTGCTAAGCTCGCGGAGCGAAGATCAGAAGGCGCGCAGTTCGCGTCTATCAATAATTTCCCTTGGTTTGTTATGTCTTCTTCGCTATCTTTTGCCCGATCTTTCGTTTTTTTTCGCAACTTTTCCTGTATCCGTTTATTGATTTCACTCAGCATTTCCTCATTGTTCCGCTTCCGAAAGTGGACCATCATCGATGGATCAGAGGGCTCTTTATCCTGACACCCTTCCATTCCAATTAAATATCGCATATTGGTTGCTTATACCCTCTCATATATCCCTCGCTAGTCAGACATGAGAAAAGTTTACCGGCTGTTATGGATATAGGGAGGAGTTTAATCGACAGCCTGAATCGTTTGGGGCCGGAACTGCACACAACAGTACATATATGCTTCGCGTAAGTACACGCCCGGCCGTGTACGGCTTTCATGTAAAGAGCGTGGCCGGGCTGGTCCTTGATGCAGAGGAACATCGATATTGCGTGGAGATCGATACCGTAGTAGAATAGCTGGTGAACTTAGTCATTAAGGGTAATGGAAGCGAAATAATGTCAACCGAGTTGAGTGCCGTACTTAATACATTTGTCGGTGCTGTTTTGGGCTTTGCTGCCGCAGTCTTCGCAGAACCCTTAATGCGCCGGCTTTATCGTCCAAAACTTGAGTTGGAATTTGGAAACGATCCTGGTTGTAGAGTGCGTACACCTGAACAGGTAGAACAAGACAGTACCCATGAAGCAGACTACATTAGAATAAAAGTTAGAAACGTAAAACCTGCCATTGCAAAAAATTGCAGTGCGTATTTGGTACGAGTCGAGAAGGCTGATGACTCCGGAGAATTTGAATCGACAATTTATGGAGACAGCATTCCCCTATCCTGGTCTTGTAGAGGCGCTCAGGCATACGTCCCATTAAACTTACCAAGAGGTGTTGTGCAGTTTGTCGATGTTGTATCAACGAGAAGCATATCTACTTACTTCAAGCCGGAGATAAAACCGTATCCATTCAGTTACGACATCCTTTTTAAACAAACAGGTAGGTTCCGTTTCACCGTACAAGTATCCGGCGAGAATGTAAAACCGGTTTTTATAAAAATCATTTTTGTTTGGTCTGGGGAATGGGATAAATACGAGGCAAGTTTAGGTTAATTACACACAACAACCGGTGTAACGCAACTGACTACGCCGGTGCGTTACACCGGCTTGTATGTAGATGATTATACTTGGACGGAGATTGATTCCTGGAGTTTGTCTTTTGTATTCCCATGGAGGGCTGCGCGGGTCCTGATTCCCGGCGAACGCCCTTGGCAACCAGGAAAGAGACCTGTTATAACAAGAGGATCGGGGGAACCGCGGAGGAAACGTAATATGCCGGGGTTGAGTACTGTGATAAAATGTAGTGGCAGGATCAAAGCAGCCGCGTCGCTCATCCCCTAGGTTACCTGTTTTCAGCTAAAGCCCTGCGTACCTTCTCCGGTGTCGCAGGGAGGGAAGTGATCCAGACGCCGAGAGCATTATAGAGTGCGTGAACTACCGCAGGTGCGCCCAGGGAGATCGTCAACTCGCTCATCCCTTTTGCCCCGTATGGTCCTTCCGGGTGCGGGTTTTCCACGATAATACTCTCGATCTCAGGTGTCTGCCCGATCCTCCTTAAGCCCAGTTTGCCGTAGGAATCGGATTGTATGTATCCGTTTTCTATTCGAAATTCCTCTGAAAGCCCGTATCCAAGCCCCATTGCAATCCCCCCTTCGATCTGACCTTCCACTGCCTGTGGATTGACCGGCCGGCCGGTATCACTTGCCGCAATTACCTTGAGAACAACAACCTTCCCGCTATCGGGATTAACTTCGAGAATAACTGCCTGGACAGCGAAGCAATACGCCACGTGCAGACGCCCTTCTCCTTTCGGATAACCGCCGACAGGTTCTTTCAGGCTGAAACTGGTGTGGGGGGCGAAGTAGCGAAACTCTTCGGACATATCTATACCCCGGCTTACAAGGAGCCGGGATAGTTCCGGTAGAGAAAGAATAACGGCGTCCCTCTTCAGTGAACGGACACATGAACCATGGATACAGATATCTTCAACAGGCATATGGAATTCTTTTCCGATGAAAGCGTACAGTTTCCGTTTAAGCCGTTTCGACATCTCATACACGGCGTTTCCGGAAACAAAGGTCTGGCGTGACGCGGTAGTCATACCCGCCCTGGGATCCCTGTCGGTATCCGCCGACTCGACGACTATCATCGAATAGGGCCATCCCACCTCTTCGGAAACAATCTGGGCCATGGCAGTATCCGCCCCCTGACCCATATCAACGCTCCCTACACGGAGGAGCAGTTTTCCACCTTTTATTATCTTTCCGAATGCTCCTGCTGAATCATTCATGCCGATTCCAAAACCGACATTCTTATATGAAGCGGCGATTCCGACTCCTGTTTTCCAACCTTTTCGGGGAGCAGGTATTTCTTCCTTCTGCAATGAATCCCGAACTGCGTTAAGGCATTTCTTAATGCCGACACTGTACGGAATCCTCTCACCTGTAATAGAAGGGAGTCCTTCTTCCAGGGCGTTTACAAGCCTTATCTCAAAGGGGTCCATGCCGAGCAGGGCGGCCAGGCGGTTCATCTGGGTTTCCGCCGCAAACGTCACAGGGGGGTTGCCGAAACCCCGCATCGCACACGTCGGCATATTGTTGCAATAGTATGCGTCTGCTTTGATTTCCCCGTGGGGGACCATGTACGGACCGGCAGCGAAGCTGACTGAACGGAGAATAACCGCTTCTTCTACCGACGCGTACGCTCCGGCACGGGCGAGAATCTCCGCTTTTACAGCCGTTATTTTCCCATCCCTTGTAACACCTGTTTTGTAACGGAGGCGTTGCGAATTTATCTTTCCGCTTGTACGGATCGATTCCCTTCTCGTGAAGGTATACTTTACAGGGCGCCCGGTTTTCATCACACCCAGGGCGATGATTATCTGAACGGAGACATCTTCTTTTCCTCCGAAGGCTCCTCCAACGGGCATATGGGCTATATGGATTTTTTCAGCGGGGACACCCAGGACCGGGGCTATTTCTTTTATATCCGCTTCCGGTCCCTGGCTTCCCACATAGATAGTTATTCTCCCGTTCTCCCCGGGAACACCGACACCGGATTCGGGTTCGAGATATCCATGTTCCACGTATTGGGTCGTATATTCCCCCTCTAACACTATATCCGCTTCAGAAAACCCCTGCACGGTGTCGCCCCTGCCGGATTCCATATGGGAAAAGATATTACCCGTCCTTTCAGTACCGTGTAGCAGTACAGCGCCCTCTTTCAGTGCGTTTTCCTCGGTGGACACCACCGGCAGGGGCGCATACTCTACCGATATTTTTGACAGCGCTTCTTCAGCGGCTGATTCCGTTTCCGCGTATACGGCGGCGATCGCGTCCCCTAAGTATCTTACCTTTTTATCCGCGAAAACCGGTTGGTCCGCCGTAATGGGACCGAAGGCGTTCCTTCCCGGTATATCCCCGGCTGTCAGCACTGCTGCCACACCTTTCGTTTTTCTTGCCCGGGATACATCAATTCCGGTTATTTCCGCGTGGGGGTACTCACTTCGTAAAACCTTTGCGTAGAGCATATCCGGGAAAAAAAGATCGTCTGCGAACCGAAGTTCCCCTGTAGCTTTCGCAACTGCATCGACCCGGGGCACGGAGACTCCCACAGGTCTTACCGTTTCGGGGAAAATCTTCTCCCTTTCGATCCATACTCTCCCTTCCAGGATCAGGGAAGAGGCCCTTTGAACAGCTTTCACTATCTTTGTATATCCTGTACAACGGCATATATTGCGGGTCAGGGCTTTTTGAATCTCTTGTACGGAAGGGTCCGGGACCCGGTCCAGAAGGGCTTTTGTCGACATGATACATCCCGGTGTACAGAACCCGCACTGCACCGCACCTTCTGCAACATAGGAATACACAATGGCGTGGACACTGCCCCCGGTGCTCAATGCTTCAGGGGTTTCCACCCGGCATCCTTCCAATGTCTTCATTTTTACCAGGCAGGAAAGTTTCGCCTTACCGTCGATAATCACGGTACAGGCACCGCAATGTCCCTCGCCGCACCCGTTTTTCGCCCCGGTAAATAAAAGACGGTCCCGGAGGTAACGGAGGAGGGTCATATCGTCCCGGGAGATTCCAGGCGAGTATTCCTTCCCGTTTATTTCGAGGTTAATCTTCATCGGTCCCACCGCATAGCATCCGAACAATTTCACTATACACGGAAACGGCGGTTTTCAGTTGTTCGATATCGAGACTTTCCCTATCGGTGTGACAGAGGCCTCCATCACCGGGGCCATACTGGACAGCAGGGATACCAAGATCGTTGACCAGGAAATCCATTTCCTGGTATCCATCGGTAAAATAAAGTTCAGGACCGGTCCCTAAGATTGTATTGTGGGCTGTTTTCACGGTTTGTACCAACCCGGAATTGATATCAGTAAGTGCGGGAAGCAAACCTCGTTGCTTTATCGGCTCCCAATGCCAATCGGGCCTGTCGACTTCCACTTTGAAAGAAACGCCACCGGGACTTTCATACCCCGTGATAAGCGATTCAAAATCATCCAGGACCTCCTTCGGGTTCTCTCCGGGAACAAGCCTCCGGTCGAACCAGAAGACGCACTCGCCGGGGACCATGTTATACGCCGTACCTCCATTCACAATACCGAGATTCAGTGTAGCCTTCGTATCGCCTATACCTTCAACATGATAAACCGGTAGTGTGCTGTTCAACAATTCCCGGGTGATATTCATTCCATGAATAACCGCACTCTCTCCGAGCCACGGCCTGCACCCATGGCTCGCTTTTCCCTTGACACTCATTTTGATGGGTACAGTACCCTTGCATCCGATGCCGAGTTTAAGAGCCGAAGGTTCCGTGATAATTGCACATTCAGCCTGGATACCCATATCGGCAAGGTGCATACTTCCCCTATGCTCCTCTTCCTCATCCACGACACATACAAATCCGACTTTCCTGTGAAGGTTCATCCCCGAAGATATAACCTGCTCAAAACATGATATAACCGCTGCGATACCGCCTTTCTGATCCACGGAACCTCTTCCCCAAATATGGTTCTCCCTGATGGAAGGGGTGAAAGGGAACACCATCCCGAAGGGGGCTGCCGTATCCATGTGTCCATGAAAAAGGACCCCCATCGGGTCATTTTTTTCCGGGCCCAGGACCGCAAGAATATTGAAACGGTCTTTATCGACCTGGAATATCTCTGTCCGGCATCCAAGAGAACGAAATTTTTCAGCAATGTATGTACCGATCTCTTTTTCATTACCTGTTACGCTGGGAATGGATATTAGCTTTTTCACCTCTTCGACTACGTTCATTTTCGCCTTTTTTCCCAGACTTCGGGATTTACCATAAACTCCGGGACCTTTCCGGAAAGAACGTCTAAAGAGCTTTGTACGACAGCTACCCCCATCTTTCTCTTCCCGTCACTGGTAAAGCTGCTTAAATGGGGAGTGACAACGGTATTATCCAGCTTAAAAAGAGGATTGTCAGGATCGGGAGGTTCCTTTTCAAAAACATCGAGTCCCGCCCCTGCGATTGACCCGGAAACAAGCGCATCGATAAGGGCGGGTTCATCGACAATACCTCCCCTGGCGGTATTGATGAAATATGCCGTCTCTTTCATGAGTTTAAATTCATCTTTCCCAATAAGTCTCCTTGTCTCTTCGGTGAAGGGGACATGGAGGGAAACGAAATCGGCATTTTCCAACAAGGTCTTCATCTTGTCTGTGCGTGTGAACTCATGTTGTGTTGATAGACCGTTTTCGCCCATGTAAGGATCGAATACTATGATTTTCATTCCAAGCCCAAGGGAGGCGATTTCCGCCGTTCGCCGGCCGATCCGGCCGGCCCCGATGATTCCCAGGGTTTTCCCGAACAATTCCATGCCCGTTACCCTGGTCCGAACTCCGAAATCCCCCTCTTCCTTCAGAGCTTTTTCAACCACGGGGATTTTCTTTGCGAGCATGATCATCAACCCGATAACATGTTCCGCAACCGATTCCGTGGGCCCATCGGGAGTATAGACTACGGGAATTCCTATCCTTGTCGCCGCTTTAATATCAACACTATCATACCCGGCACCGGGGCGGCCGATTACTTTAAGGTTTTTGCCGAGAGTGATTTCCTCTTCTCCCATTTTAAGAGCGGCGGAACATATTACACCGTCGACTTCTGCCAGGGCTTTGCGGATCTTTTCCCTATCATCGTCATATATTGCAACAACCCTCGCATTATTCGATAACAGGGTAAGAGCTTCAGCGTTAAGGGGCCTGTCCACCAGTACACTATGCATCGCGTTTCTCATTTCCGTAATGGTATTTCAAGTATATCTGCCTTGTGTGTTTTAAGAGTTCGATCATGGTGTCCCTCGCTTCCATGGCATCCTTGTTTTTTATCGCTTCCAACACTTTCCAGTGTAATTCAACACCCCTTTTCGTATGTGCAATAGTACCGATAAATTCTTCTAAAGAAGACCGGATAGCATAAGAAAACTTTTCAAGGAGCGGATTCTTTACACTTTCCACCAGGGCCATATGGAAACTTAAATCACTTTTCATTGCACTCCGGGCTCCGGAAGCCACGGTTTCCTCCAGGCAATGCAGAAGTTCGTCCATTTTCTTTATATCCTTTCCATTCGCCTTTTTAGCGGCGAGCACGGCAAGTCCGGTATCCAGGACCTCCCGGGCCTCCATAAGGTTCTGCACATTTGTATCTAAATAGATGGACATAGCTATGTTCTTTGAAAAGGGAGTTGCCGGGTTTTTAGTTATATATGTACCCTGTCCCCTTTTGAGTTCGACAAAACCCATCGCCTGAAGAATCTGAAGACCCTCCCGAAGTGAAGCAATACCAACATTCAACATTTTTGCGAGGTCTCGTTGAGAAGGAAGCTTCTGCCCCCATGTAAGCCGGCCATCGGATATTCTTCCCAGCAGCTTCTCAGCTACAGCGTCGGCAATTGTCAGAGTTTTGACTTCGTCTATCACTTGTTCCCCCTAGTCCCTTTCCCCAGGAGGGAGAGGGCTTTTTCCGCGATAAATTCCGCGGAAATTTCAAATGCATGAAATAGTTCTTTAACGGTCCCGGAAACACCGAACGTGTCCTGTACTCCTACCATACCGAAACTGCATTGTACAAGAGTTTTGCCGGTATTCAGGATGCAAGCAGCCACAAGATTTCCGAACCCGCCAACCTGGTGTTCTTCGCATACCAGTATACTCCCGGTTTCATCCGCTGCCCGGGTTACAGCCTCCACATCCAGAGGCTTCACCGTATGTACATTGAGAATACGTGCTTCTATTTCCTGTTCCCTTTTCAGTATATACGCAGCCCTCATCACCTCCGTAACAATGGGCCCGCAGGCGATCATTGTGACGGCTTCCCCTTCATTTTCATAATCCCTCGCCAGGGTGATGGAGAAGGCATTCTCAAAACGCTCCTGTTCGCCCCTGAAGCGTATTACATTCGCATTTCCAAACTGAAAAACCGTATCCCCGCCGGTTACAACCGGGGTGCTTTCCCTGGCTAACCGGAGATAACAGGGGCCGTCTACCTTCAGGATCATGTGCTCCGTCATTTTCCCGGCTTCCTCCGCATCACAGGGTACACCGACATGCATGTTCGGTAGGATCTGCATCAGCGAGATATCCTCGAGGGCCTGGTGTGTTCCCCCATCAGGTCCGACGGAAATACCCCCATGAGCCCCGATAATCTTTACATTTAAATTGTCGTTGCACACGGTTGTTCGAATCTGGTCCCAGGGTCTTCCCGCGGCGAAGACCCCGTAGGTTCCCGCAACCGGGATCCATCCTTCCTTTGCCAGTCCCGCGGCCATTGTTATCATGTCCTGTTCCGCTATCCCTGCGTTTAACACCCTGGTTCGTCTAGAGGGACCGGCTTTTTCAAACTCGGTTATTTTTATCGAATCTGAAATATCCGCGTGGATTGTTACAACCCGTTTGTCCTTTCCCGCTGCTGCAAGCCCCTTTCCGAAACCATCCCGGTTCGGTTGCATCCGGGCCCGCATCACTTCCCTCTGATTCCACCAGTAATCCACGGAATAGGCGGGAACTTTTTCCTGAACACTTTTTGTTTTTTCCCCGGCGGAACACTCGATTTTCCGTAAGCTGTCCCGTGCTTCTTCCCAGGACATCGGCTGAAAAGGAAGTTCTTCCAGGGCGCGTAACAGCTGGTTTTCATCCCCGGGAGCCTTGCCGTGCCATTCAACCTTGTTCTCCATGAAAGAGACCCCTTTGCCTTTTACCGTTTCAGCTATGATAACGGTGGGCCGTCCCACGGTTTTCTTCGCGGCCCTGAATGCCCCGAGTATTTCCCCCATGTCGTGGCCGTCGATGACCAGCGCGTTCCATCCGAAACTCCGGTATTTTTCATCCAACGGGGAAACATTCATTAGAGAATCGACTTCACCGTCGATCTGAAGCCTGTTTCTGTCGACAATACCGATAATGTTATCAAGGCTGTAATTCCCCGCTGCCATGGCTGCTTCCCAGATACTACCCTCCTGCTGCTCTCCGTCTCCCATTATACAGAAAACCCGGTTTTCTTCTTCTTTCAGTTTTAACGACAGGGCGATCCCGCAGGCTACACTCAGCCCCTGCCCAAGGGACCCGGTAGACACTTCAATACCGGGAAGGTCCGGCGCATGCGGGTGACCCTGGAAAGGGCTTCCGAATTTTCTTAAAGCAACCATTTCCCTGATATCGAAAAAACCGGCCATTCCAAGGCCCGCATACTGGGCCGGTGCCTTGTGCCCCGCGGAAAAAATGATCCTGTCCCGACGGGGATGTCCCGGGTTGTCCGGGTACAGGACCGCTTCGTGCAAGTATAAAGCCGCAGTTATATCCGCGATAGAGAGTGAACCCCCGGGATGTCCCGAACGGGCCGCATAGATGCTGAGCAGAATGTAGTATCTCATCCGGGACGCAGCTTCGATCAGCTCTTTTTCGGAAAGTTTTTTTCTCTTGTACATTACCATTCTCCAAACGAAACAGCCCCGGCGGGGCAGACACTGTCACAAAGACCACAACCTACGCAGGTGTCCTTTCGAACGGAATACGAGTCCACCCCTGGGTTTATGGCCAGGGAGTAGCATACGCTGCGGCAGGCACCACAGGAGGTGCACAGCAACGGATCGATCTCCGCCCTTACGGACAGTGACGTTTTTCTTTCCCTTATTTTTTTTCGTGTCAGGCCCCTGATACTGGAAAGTTTTTCGATGCTCTTCTCCGTGCAGTATTCTATGAGACCGTTTTCCACTATGCTGAAAACTTCAAGCCCTTTGAGCATTGGAGTTGTTACCATTCCGACACCCGTTGCACCCGCCATGATCATTTGCAGGGCGGAATCACAGCCGGTTACCCCGCCGACGCCGACAACAGGCACATCGACGAACCGGGCAATCTCGTAAATATACTTAAGGGCAACAGGAAGAATATATTTCCCCGAAAGGTAGGCAGACCCGTCCGGGCTCCCCATGAGGGGTTCCCCGGTTTCTGCATTTATCGACAACACCGGTCCGACAGAATCCATGGCGGCTATTGCGTCGACCCCGGCGGACACAAGGGAAGTTAAAACCTCCTCTAAATCGGGAAGAAACGGGGGGAGTTTTACCATAACGGGAACAGTCAGCCTTCGTTTCGCTATTTTCACCGTTTCTGAAAGCTGCACCGGTTTATAATCAACAAAAGAAACCGCTCTGGACCCTGCCTGTACAAGCTTTTCAGCCATTTCCACGGCTTGATCCGGAGTCACGTAGTTCTTTGCAATACTTGCAACTAAAGGTGTTTCGATATCGAGAGAGTGTATAACATCAATCCATTGTTCAAACCCTATGCAGGACCAGTCGGCGTTCAGCAGGCTACCCTGGTATTTCCTGATGTATGGGACCGGTGACAGCGCCGCTTTCGGCCTGATCCCCTTGGTAAAGATAAGTCCTGCCGCGGAACGGGAGGCTTTCTCAATCAGTTCTTTGGTTCCCGATAACGGTCCTTCCGTCAACATAAGAGGATTTTTTAACCTGAAATCCAAGAAATCTACCGATAACGACATAAATCTCTCTTTTAACTGATACGAAGTGCCTTTTCAGGGCATACCGGCACACACGTCCCGCATTGATCACACATGATCGCCCTATCCCCTTCGGGAGAGAGGAAGAGTTTATCGCAGACTTTTACACATTCCCCGCAGCCGTTACAGAGAGTTTCATCTATCCGGACCGCCCCTTCACGCTGCGAAAGAGCCTGTACAGGACAAGATTCAACGCAGAGTGGTCTTTTACATTGGATGCATACCTTTGGAGCAATGTGGAGGACTTCTTTCCTGAGTATCCGTATTCTGCTTCGCGCCCGGTTTATCGTACCCTCTTTACCTATCGAACAGGCCGTCTCACACATCCTGCAACCTGTGCATAATTTCCTGTCCACATGCAGATAACTCACGTCTCTTCCTCTATTTCCAATCGTTTCAGTGTTTCCCCTGTAGGTATCCCGTCGGCAGTCCAGCCGCGATACGCGTAGTACGTATCAAGCATATAATCCTGGTCCCCCCGGCTTATAACTTTTCCCTTAAGAGGACCCGATTCTATCCCGTCCTGTGAGAACTTCCCGGGAAGATAATCATCCCCCCGTGTTATCCCTTCCCGTACATTGAATACCCTTGCAAGATTCCAGGTCCTCTCACCTGCTTCCTTCATCGTATCCAGTGTCCATTCTTCTCCGGTAGAGAGACTTATCAGTTCGGCCAGAACAGGATCCAGGAGACCGATACCGTATGGAAACTGGCATACGATGGTGCTCTCTTGGGCAGCTTTTTCATCCTGCTGTTCTTTTACGAACATAATCCTGCCGTCAAGATCGTCCTCTTCCCAGGTACCTCCCAGTTCCCTTCCCAAAGGCCATGCCCGGAGATGGCATGCTCCCCTGTCGGCAGTCATATACGCGAGTGCGGTACCGTGAGAACAGCGGGGATCATATCCGGGGAATCCCATCCCTTTAATTTCAGGGACAAAGTATTCAATACCAAGTTCCCTTCCGGCGATCCTGGGACCCTCTGCCAGGATATCCCCGGTCCCCTGGCGGAAGGTAATCGCATGAAGGGTATCCTTTACTATTTCGTGTTTTGGTGTATTCCCTGGGATCCCGACCACCCCTGTTTCCAGGACCGCCCCGATCAGGGAACCCGCGGTGATGGTATCGATACCGTACTGGTTGCACCAGTAGTTTATTTCGGCGATGCATTCCGGATCGAACAGCCCCATGTTGGGACCGAAAAGGGCGATGGTTTCATATTCCGGTCCTTCCAGGCGAACCTCATTCTTCCTGTATCCTTTCGAACACGCCACCGGGCATTCACCGCAGGAGAGCCGCTTAAATGTCAGCGCCTCGAAAGCGTTAGCGTTTATCGCTTCTACGGAGGAAGCTTTTCCGCTTCTGAAGTTATCTACCGGCATTAGACCGTTCTCATTTACCGGCCCCGCAGCCCTGGGCGTACCGTATCTCCGCTGGTCCGGGACCCATGGATTGTTGAAAATTATTTGTTTCGCTCTTTCGACGGTTTCCTGGAAAGCACGTAAGTTTACAACGGGAATGTCCCGGGTCCCGCGGACTGCAATAGCTTTTACTTTTTTCGAACCTAGTACCGCGCCTCCGCCCCCCCGTGCCGCATTTCTCGAATAATCATTGGACAGGGAAGCGAACTTTACCAGGTTTTCCCCGGCAGGCCCGATGGAGAGGACCCTCGCTTCCGGGTCGCCCACCATCCTTCGTACTTCGTTTTCGGTCTCATATATATTCTTCCCCCATACGCCGGAAGCATCGAGAAATGTTACCGAATCGTTTCTTATGGACACGATAACCGGGGCCGGTGAAACGCCCTCGAGAATAACCATATCGAAACCGGTTGCCTTCAGTTCCTGGCCGAAGTGTCCCCCGGAGTTGCAGTCGAGATATATTCCGGTCAGGGGAGACTTCGTTACGATTTCAAACCTGGAGGACCCGGGAGCGGAAGTACCGGTCAAAGGGCCTGCAGCCAGGATCATCTTGTTCCCCGGTCCAAGGGGGTCTGTCCCCGCCGCCAGTTCCCGGACAAGATAGGCGGTTCCCAACCCCTTTCCACCGAGGAATTTACGTTCGTCCCTTTTCGAAATCGGTTCCACCATCCATGAGGCCGAGTGTAAATCGATTCGTAACAGTTTGCCGTACCTGGCCACCTAGGGCATCCTCCATGAAGCTTTTCCCGCAGGCCATGGCGCTTTGAGCAACATGTCCGTGTCATTGCCGCCTGCCTTAAGCAGTTCATCCCGCATGTTCTGGGCTCGCGCCAGAACTTCCCCCTCGTTCAACGTGAGCACTTCCCTGTTTCGCATGACGATGATTCCGTCAATAATGGAAGTTATTACATCCGGGCCTCCCGTACTGTAGACGATTTGCGGGACCGGGCGCCCCCCCTTAAGGAGATGGGGAGTTCCCCTCTTTACAAGGATGATATCCGCCCGTTTCCCCTTCTCAATAGACCCGACGAGCCCGTCCAGTCCGAGCACCTTTGCTCCGTCCAGGGTCATCATTTCGAGGGCTTTCTCCGCGGTTAAAGCTTCCGGATTCAGTGTGCGCACCTTCTGCAGCATCGCGGCGGTTTTACCTATTTCGAACATGTCATACGTGTAGCTTGCCGCTCCGTCGGTACCAAGCCCGACGGTCACCCCCCGGGAAATCATTTCCGGTACGGGTGCTATTCCATACCCGAGATGCATATTCGCAACCGGGTTATGCACAACCATCGTTCCTGTCTCAGCCGCGATGGCGATCTCTTCCTCGGAGAGCCAGACACAGTGAATTGCAATTGACCTAGGTCCCGTAAAACCGAGGGAATGGGCGTACTCGAAATCCCTCAAATGGTGTTTTTCCAATGAGCGGGAGACGATCTCGACCCAGCCTGAGATGTGGGTAACAACCGAAACGTCCAGTTTCCGGCTTAAACCGATAATTTCTTTGAAAAGCTCACGGCTCACATCTTCCGTGGAACCCGGCCCTAATGCGGCGGTGGTCAGGTTTCTGCCGTTCCAGGTCTTTACAAACCTTTCCGCCTGGGCGAGTAATTGTTCTTCCCCTTTGAGAACATCCGCCTCGGTGTTTCCATTTTTTCGCCCGGCGAAACTTTCGTTTAAGAACCCGAACACGGCGTGATTCCGGAGTCCCGCACGGTCGAAACCAGCCGCAACTTCCTCGATATTTCTGAAATCGGTATGCAGATACCAGTGGTCGGAGAACGCCGTTGTCCCGCTTTTTATCATTTCCAGTGCCGCCAGTTCCGCACTCGCCCTCGCATGATCCGGACCCATATGGGAAATAATAGGAACCAGGTACCTGATATTCCATGGGTTGAAATGCATGTCATACCCCACCCCTTTAATGAGAGACTGGTAAACGTGGGTATGACAATTAACCAGTCCCGGCAGGGCAAAGCATGAAGAGCCATCTATGATTTCTTCCGCGTTTTCCGGCACATCTCTCCCGACATCCATAATCAGGTGGTCTTTTATCCCGATTGAACACCCATCGATAATCCGGCGACTGTTATCCATTGTCACGGCACAGCAGTTCTTAATCAAAATATCAAACATATGGTTTTCCATTCGCAGCAGGGCTGACAGCTGTTTTACCGGCGAGCCCAACCAGGGCGACCAGGGTCAGAACGTAAGGGAGGGCAAGGAACAAATCCGGGGGCACGGGAACACCGGCGGCCTGGGCCGCCGCCTGAAAAGCATCGGCAAATCCAAAGATAAGGCACGCGATCAATGCGCCGAAGGGTTTCCACCTGCCGAAAATCATTGCGGCTAAACCGATAAAACCCCGCCCGGCGGTCATTGCCATCGAGAATTGTGACTGGTATGCAATGGAGAGGAATGCCCCGCCCAAACCGGCGAGTAAACCGCTGGTTGTTACCGCGATGTAACGCATTCTATAGACATTGACGCCAAGGGTGTCGGCAGCACGCGGATGCTCTCCAACAGATCGAATTCGCAGCCCCAGGCGGGTTTTGAACAATACAAAATGAATAACCGGTACCAGGATAAATGCGATATACACGATCGGGTTCTGGTGCCCTATAACCGGGCCAATCACAGGAATATTCTCAATAATGGGAATATTGATGTCATTTATTACTGGAACGACAGGGGTCATGGCAAAATGCCCCGGCCAGATTATCGGAACAAGAATGTTAGGCAGTCCCACGGCAAGAATATTAATGGCTGTCGCACTGATTATCTGGTTCGCCCTTACAGTAACACTCATAAAGGCATGGACCAATCCCATCAGGCCGCCGACAAGAACTCCGAAGAGAAGCCCCGGCCAAGGTCCTAAAAAATACGATCCCGCTGCTGCCGCAAACGCGCCCATCAGCATCATTCCCTCGAGCCCGATATTGATCACCCCGGACCTTTCGGACATGACACCCCCAAGGGAAGCAAGCAGAATCGGCGTGGCGATTCTCAAAGTGGAAGCTACTATTATCAGGTTGAATAACTTACTTAACAGCTCCATGCCTTTTCCTTACCATTTTTTCCTGGATGACCCTGCCCAGGGGATCACCCACCCCCATAAAAAAGATGATTATCGCAGTAATGACAGATACCATGTCTTTGCTTACGCCGACCATGGCCTGCATCAGGATCGATCCGCTCCGTAGAACACCGTAAAGAAAAGCCGATCCTATAATACCGAAGGGATTGAGCATGCCGAGAAGAGCGACAGCTATCGCATCGAAACCGTATCCCGGTGAAAAAGCGGAGAAGAGCCTGTAGTGCATTCCAAGTATTTCCACTCCTCCGGCAAGACCACCAAGAGCACCGCTTAGAGACATTGCCAGGATAATATGACGTTTGACATCGATTCCTCCGGTCTCAGCTGCGAACCGGTTCTTGCCTACAGCCCGGATTTTGTAACCGGTCCGCGTTTTATACAACAAGAACCAGACAAGAACACTTACACCGACAGCTATAAAAATCCCCCAATGGAGACGGGTGCCTTTCCATATCCTGATAATCTTTGCGGAGTCCATAACAAACGGTGAGGCAGGCATTTCATCCAGCCTGTCTTTCATGGGCCCCTGGACGGAAACCATGTACGCGCTTATTTTGAATGCGATGTGATTCATCATAATAACACTTATTACTTCATGGATACCGTACCGGGCCTTCAGGTACCCCGGTCCGAAACCCCATACGGCACCGGCAAGAGCCGCCCCGAGGATACAAACCGGAAGATGGAGGAACGGCGGAAGACCCGTAATCGAATACCCAAGGAAAGCGGCTACCAGCCCGCCCATTGCAATCTGGCCCTCAAGCCCGATATTGAAAAGTTTACACTGGTAAGCGAGAGCGAAGCCCAGGCCGCTGAACAGAAGGGGTGTCGTGGAAAGGACGGTTTCCCCGAATCCCCGTTTGCTGCCGAAAGCCCCCCTGAAAAGAGCTGCATACGCTTCAACAGGATTGTAGCGTGTTAGAAAAAGGATGAGAAAACCAAAAAGGAGGGCGAGGATTATCGTAACAACTACCTTAAAAACCGAAAACAGGGTATTGTCCTCCAATAATCTTCCCAGTAGCGGTTCTTTTTTCATATCAGCGATGCCCTCCGGCCATTATCAAACCAAGTTCCGATTCTTTCGCTTCCGTCCCTGAAAACTCTCCCCGAATTTCCCCCTCAAAGATAACGAGAATCCTGTCACTCAGGTTCATAATTTCACTTAAGTCAAGAGAGACCAGGAGAACGGCTTTCCCCTGTTTTTTAATATCCATTATTTGATTATGTACAAACTCGGTTGCACCCACATCGAGCCCCCTTGTCGGCTGCGCCGCAAGGAGGAGCTTTGGATCCCTCTGAAACTCTCTCGCAATCACCAGTTTTTGCTGATTTCCACCGGAAAGCGTTCCCGCGGCGGAATCCACACCCGGCGCACGAACATCGTATTTTTTTATACTTTCCACCGCCCACTCTCTTGCTTTCTTGATATCGAGAACAGGGCCTTTTGCAAATGGGGCCGTATCCTGGTAGCCCAGCAGCATGTTTTCATAAAGAGGGAACTCAAGAATAAGTCCCCGGAGCTGCCTGTCTTCCGGAATATGCGCGACCCCTGCGGCAAGGTAAGCTTTCGGGTTCTTATGGGTAAGTTCCGTCCCCTCCAGCACAATCCTTCCGGCCTCCACATCCCGAAGACCTGTAAGAACCTCCACGAGCTCGGTTTGTCCGTTTCCGTCTATTCCCGCGATACCGACTACTTCACCCTCACAGACATTAAAACTGATTCCATTCAACGCGGGGAGTCCCCGCTGGTTATTCACATGAACATCCAGGACATGCAGAACTTTTTTCCCTCTATGTACCACCGGTTTATCAACCCGAAACAAAACTTCCCGGCCAACCATCTTTTTTGCGAGTTCCTTGGGATTGGTAGCTTCCGTTTCTATAGTGCTGATACCCCTGCCATCCCTTAACACCGTTACACGATCGGATATTTCCATTACTTCCCTAAGTTTATGGGTAATGAAGATCAACGTCTTTCCCTGGCTTTTCAGGAAGCGCATGATTTTATACAACTCTTCAACTTCCTGGGGCGTTAAAATAGCGGTAGGTTCGTCGAATATCATAATATCCGCGCCCCTGTACAGAAGTTTGAGTATCTCGACCCTTTGCTGCATTCCCACGGAAATGTCCTGAATATACGCTTTCGGGTCGATATTGAGACCGTATTTTTCGGAAAGGGGTACGATTTCCTGTTCCGCTTTTGGAATATCCAGGGATAACCCTTTAACAGGTTCAGACCCGAGAATCAAATTTTCCGTGACTGTAAAAACAGGTACCAGCATAAAATGCTGGTGCACCATTCCAATTCCCCGTTTAATCGCCTGTAATGGGTTTTTAAACCGGACCTCTTCATCCTTTATGAACACTCTTCCGGAATCAAAACCATATAAACCGTAAAGAACATTCATAAGGGTGGATTTACCCGCACCGTTCTCTCCAAGCAGGCAGTGAATTTCCCCCTCCTCGATTTCAAGATCGACATGGTTGTTCGCCACGGTTCCCCCGGGAAATCGTTTTACAATATTCTCCATCCTGATAATCGGTGCCATAAACGACCTTAATTAAGGTAAAAACAGGCTGGCTGGGACAGCCAGCCTTGTCCTTACATCTTGACTACACTACAGTGAGGGCGGTATGAAAGCGTCCAGCTCTTCATACGTCCCCGGTGGTTTTATCTCCCCGTTCTTTATTTTATCCTTCACCATGTCCACGAAGGTTATGATGTCCGCCGGTACATTCTTACTTGTCGTGGGGGCATAATCAATACCGCCTTCGGCGATTCCATACCTGTATTTCCCACCCTTGAAATTTCCATCCAGTACCATTTCAATTGCATTGAACACGGCAATGTCGAGTCTTTTTATCATGGAAGAGATAACATTGTCCGGAGCCAGATAATTCTGGTCCCTGTCCACCCCTATTACCCACTTATTTTTCTTCTTGGCGGCGTTAATGACACCCATTCCGGTCCCGCCGGCAACCTGAAATATAACGTCCGCCCCCTGGTCGTACTGGGGATTCGCCATTTCTTCCCCTTTCGCAGGGTCTGCAAACGTACCGGCATAGGAAACCAACACATCGATATCCGGGTTTACCGTCATGACACCGGCCCTGTATCCCGCTTCGAATTTATTCGTGATCGGGGTGGACATTCCCCCGACAAAACCGACTGTCCCGGTTTTCGTCATCTTTGCAGCAATGATCCCCATGAGAAAAGCACCTTCGTTCTCATTGAAGAGGAGACAAGCCACATTCGGTGCATCCACGGTTCCGTCCACAAGACCGAAGTTCACATCTGGATACAGTTCAGCTACCTCTTGAACGGCGTCCTTGATCATGAATCCCACGCCGACAACAAGATCGCATTTCTGTTCCGCTAAGGCGCTTAAATTGGGAACATACTGGGACTGCTCCCTCGCTTCCAGGACCTTGGGGGTAATCCCCAGCTTTTCCTCGGCCAGCTTAAATCCCGCCCAGGTAGCGTCGTTGAACGCCTGGTCCCCAAGACCTGATTGATTGGTTACCATCGCCATGACCTTTTGTTTCTCAGGGGCGGTTTCCACTGCAGAGGGTTCCTGCCCCCCTCCGGCCCAGAGGAAAGTGGTGAACATACAGAGGGTAATCAGTATGCCCAGGGTGATGAGAAGTTTTTTTCTATTCATAATAGCCTCCTGTTTCTACCGCATCTTTTTTTCTCTCCGCGGCATGAGAGATTTATTGGATCCATATTTTCAAGGTAAAGGCCAGTTATTCCTTTTCCAGAGGTCGACGGCCTCCAGTTTACATTTCCGGTAGACGGCTTCTTCATCGACAGCGGTGAACTCACCTTTTTCGAGAACGATTTCCCCATCGATTATGACGGTATCCACATCGGACCGCTCACACGTGCCGGTAATATAGTTTTCAACGTTTGCTTCGAAAATTGGCACGGCACTTCGGTCCTTCAGCAGGACAATGTCCGCCTTTTTCCCGGCTTCAATGGAGCCTATTTCATCTTCCATGAGTAACGCCCGGGCTCCCTTGTTCGTGGCCATACTCAAGACCTGGGAATCCGGCAGAAGTTCAGGATCTTCATACTTGAGCCTGTGGAGCATCTGGGCGGTCCTCATAATTTCAAACATCGAATGGGTCTGGCCGTCCGTTCCGAGGCCGACACAGACCCCTTCCTTGATAAAGGGGACCATGTCCGGCCAGAAACCGAAAATTGCATTGGATTCGGCGTTATGGGCTATTTTTACATCGTATTCCTTAAATATCCCCGGGTCTTCCAGGAGATTCATGTATGAACAATGAAAGAGGATAACGTCGGGACCGAGGAACCCGATGTCCCGTAAGTACCGGGCAGGTCTTTTGCCGTATCTCCTGGTGGCATCAAAGTTGTGCCACCTGTCATCGGCCATGTGCATCATGATACCGCAGCCCAGC
>JAJSAL010000066.1 GCA_024274705.1 Spirochaetota bacterium | reverse complement strand
GGGCGGACCACCATGATGTCACCTACCCTGACATCCTCGACGGGCACTTCCTTTTCAACCCCGTCAACCAGGATGTGGGCTGTTTTGGCTCCCAGTTCAAGAAGTCTCTTGATAGCCTGGGACGCTCTTCCCTTGGCAACAGTTTCTATGAACCGCCCTGTAAGATGAAAAGACATGATCATTGCCGCGACTCCGGCGTAATTGGCTACAGGCGTAAAAAAGGTAACCGGTCCTGTTAAAAAAGAGATGGACGTTCCCATCGCAATCAGTACGTCCATATTGGCGCTTCCATGGGTAACGGCTTTGAATGCCGACCTGAGTGTCGGCCATCCTATCCAGAATACAACCGGAAGAGCAAGGAGGACCATTCCCATATCAAAGGCAAACTGGCTTGGCCAGGCGATTCCCCCGATCATTTCCAACAGCATCCAGATGATTATGGGTACGGTAAATCCCCAGGCTATGAACATTCTTTTCCTGGCCCCGGTCATTTTTCTTTCGTCTTCGTTTTCTTCCGTTTTTCCGGACCCGTTTTCTATTACCGTGTACCCGGTGTTTTCAACGGACAGCTTCAGTTTATCCAGGTCAATGAGGGTGCTGTCATAAGTGACACTGCCCTGCTCTGTTGCAATGTTGACAGAAGCAAAATTCACTCCCGGCTCATTCTTTAAGGCTTTCTCGATGGTCTGTGCGCAGGAGGCACAGGTCATTCCTCCTAATTTCAGCGTAACCGTTTGAATCTTACCGTTGTCTTCGGGTTCGTCATTTCCGATTGCCTGGGCAGCTTTTTCCATCTTTTCAGCCATACCGGTCTCCTTTTCAACAATATTATACAATACCCGGGTGGGGTATACATTCAGGGTAATATGTATTCTGATAATTGTCAATATAAAAAGCGGATTGCGGGTTAACCGGATACTGTTGCGATGGCGAAAAGGTTGACTTTTAACAGGATGAGTGTCACTCTATTATTACCCCAGGGGGGTAGGGTATTAAGGTGAAAAAGCATTATCCACCATATTATATAGTCAAGAGGAGAATCGTTATGGAACAGAAGAGGAAGAAAGGAATAAGGGAAGCCATCACACTTTTTTTAAGAGACTTAAAGGATGAAATGGAAAAAATTCCGTTGCCCATGATGAGCACTCGCACCATTCGTGCTGCAATATGACCGATATGGAAATTGAAAAGAAGCGGGCATATTATCAAAGTCGTGTCCAGGGAAACCATAAGAAATCTGAGAATCATTGATTAACCGCTCCCTGCTGCCGGCAAATTCAGTTTAACACAATTCTAATAGTACTCTAAACAACCCTGAATATAACCTCGTTAGTTTTCAGTCATCAATTACGATGTACAAGACAAACGAGGAGGTTTGTGATGAGAAAGACTTTGCTTTATTTCCTGGTGCTGACAGTAGTATCTGTGCAGGTATTTGCCGGTGGTGACAAAGAAACCCCGGCCGCTGAAGTATCCGACAATTATGCGTGGGTCATGGATACATCGGACGATGACATCCTTCCAGGTGTAAATCCACTGAAAGTAAAAGGTGATATTACCGCAGCAGGAAGCTCCACCGTCTTTCCCCTTTCCGAAAGGATGATCGAACGATTCAGGGAAGAGGGATACGGCGGTAACATCACTCTTGACAGTATCGGAAGCGGTGCGGGCTTTGAAAGATGGGCAGTAGCAGCTGAAACCGACATCTCAAATGCCAGCCGGCCCATTAAGGACAAGGAAATCGAGGCGGCCAGGAAGAATGGGAGGGAACCTATCGAATTCCGTCTTGGATCGGATGCCCTTTCCGTTGTCATCAACCCTGCCAATGATTTCGTGGAAAATGTAACGATTGAAGAGCTTGCCCTTATTTTCGGGAAGGCGAAAACATGGTCGGATGTTAATCCCGCATGGCCTGATAAAGAGATCAAGAGGTACATACCCGGAACGGACAGCGGTACTTTTGATTACTTTGTAGAAGAAGTCTTCGACGATGACAACGAGCCCATGCTGGCGGCGGCTAATACGCAGCTTTCCGAGGATGATAACATCCTGGTCAGAGGTGTAAAAAGCGACAAATATGCAGTTGGTTTTTTCGGATATGCATATTATGCGGAAAACTTAAGTGTACTCGATGTTCTCAGCATCGAAGGTATTGCGCCCAGCAGCGAGACTGTTGACGATGCAACATACCCCCTGGCACGGCCTGTCTTCATGTACAGCAGCGCTAGCATCATGCAGGAGAAACCGCAGGTTGCCGCTTTCATTGCTTATTACCTGACCTATGTCAACGAGGAGATCAGGGATGTAGGTTACTTTCCTGCTG
>JAJSAL010000065.1 GCA_024274705.1 Spirochaetota bacterium | reverse complement strand
AGGCCGCGGCGGAGGAGGGCATATGAGTGAGGGTATTGTCGGTAAACCGGTCAACCGTGTGGGCGGCCCAGGCCGGGTCATGGGAACCCAGGTTTATGTGGGGGATGTAAAACTGCCGAACATGCTGTACACCAGGCTTGTTCACCTGGACTGTGCCCACGCGCGGATCCTCTCCATCGACACCAGGGAAGCACTCACTGTTCCCGGAGTGTATGGAGTGCTGACCGGAGAAGACATACCGAAACCGATTCCCCGTTTCGGACCCACATACCAGGATCGACCCATAATAGCCCACGGGACGACTCAGTTTCACGGGGAGCCCGTGGCAATTGTGGCAGCTGAAACCGAGCACGGGGCAGCGGTTGCCGCATCCCGGGTTAAGGTGGACTATGAGGAACTGCCCGCGGTTTTCACCGTCAGCCGGGCCCTGGATCCATCGGCTGAACTGGTGCAGGACCCGTCGATCCGCAGGGACGGTCCTTACAGGTATACGAACATCCTTGACCAGTGGACCTTCGGCTGGGGGGATGTTGAAAAGTGCAGCGCCGATGAGGTGATCGAAAACACCTATACCTTCCCCATGGGCAACCATTTTGCAATAGAACCGTTCGCTTTTCTCGCGGAACCCACAACGGATGGTATTACCGTCTATAGTGCTATTCAGAATCCTAATCACCTGCAGAGAATCATCGCCGGGGTTCTGGAAATGCCGCAATCCAGGGTCCGTGTTATTACACCGGATCCCGGCGGAGCCTTCGGCGGAAAGCAGTATCCGAAATATGAGCCCCTGCTGGCCTGGTTTTCTCTCCGTTTGGGCCGTCCCTTAAGGCTCGAACTTACCCTGGAAGAATCCTTCCAGGCTGTAAGGCGAACATCAGCCGAGGTACGGATTCGAACCGGTGTCCGGTACGACGGCACCCTGGTCTTCCAGGATATAGAATCGAATTACCTGATAGGAGCATACGCGGATATCGCCGCCCGGGTTGTAAGCAAAGCCAACTACGTGGGAGCCGGTCCATACCGGGTACCCCATGTGCGCATCCTGGCCCGGGGAATCCTCTCCCATACCGTTCCCAGTACCGCATTCCGGGGATTCGGGGTTCCCCAGGTGAACTGGGCTGTTGAATCCCAGATCGATGCTGCGGCGCATAAACTGGGTATGGACAGGGTGGAAATCCGCAGGAAGAACCTGCCTGCCCGGGGAGAGGTTTTTATCCCGGATAATCTGCCTGCCGACGGAGACTGGGCGGAATCATTACAAAAAGCCGCAGACGCCCTAGGATGGGGTGAACCCCTTAAGGAGGGCTGCGGTCGTGGTATTGCCATGGGTATGAAAATGGGTGCTACAACGGGAGCCTCCTATTCTGTCGTTCGTCTCCACATGGACGGCAGCGCAACGGTATCTGCAGGTACATCAGATATGGGCCAGGGGGCGCGTACGGTACTCACCCAGATAGCATCCGGGGAGCTTGGGGTACCCGTCGGGAAGATCGTGATGGCCATGGGTGATACCACCGGGGTCCCATTTGATCTTCAGTCATCCGCAAGCCGGTCTACCGTGTTTATGGGAAATGCGATAGCCCGGGCATGCCGGGAAATCAAGGAGCAGATGAAATATCTGGCATCGGAATACTACGATGTTCCTGTTGATTCCATCACGGTATCTCCCGGGACGGTACACCTCCCGGACCGGGACCGTTCCTTTGAAGAGGTACTGTCTGACCGGTTCGGAAAAGTACCGGGAGAGGTGATAGGTGTCGGTTCCGCTCGAAGCGAAGGGGTACAGGACCATCCCCTGGGAGGACATGCAGCGTTCTATGAACTGGTGTGTATTGCCTCGGAGGTGAAAGTGGATAAAGAAACCGGGGAGATGGATATCGATAAACTGATCGTAGTCGGTGATGTGGGCAAGGCTATCAACCCTCAACACGTGGCAATGCAGGATGAAGGAGCTGCTGTCATGGGTGTGGGACACTCCATTATGGAACATTACATCCTGGACGATAGGGGGCGCATCAAGAATCTGGGTGCACTGGATTACCGTATACCCACAACAAAGGATATCCCGGGGGTTCTCACATCCATCCATATCGAAAACGGCGAGGGACCGGGATACCAGGGTGCCAAAGGATGTGCCGAGGGAGGCATTTTATCGACATCATCTTCTATCGGCGGAGCAGTGGAAGAGGCGGCAGGTGTCAGAATCCGGGATCTGCCCCTCACCCCGGAACGGATCTGGAAAGCAATCAACAACATGGAGGAAGGAGTATAAATGGTTGTGTACGCAACAGAGGATGAGCTGCTGAGAACCGGGCTCTCAATGCTTTTAAAGATTAAAGATTCGGACATTCGGATAGCTACCCTGAAACAGGGAGCCCAGGCTGTTGACCGGGGAATCCATATAGGCGGTGCTTTTTCCGTGACGGTACCCATGGTGTCCCTGTTTTACGGGGGATTCATGGACATTGATGTCGAGGATCCCACCCGGGCGGGAAAGGACATGTTTGTCCTCAGCAAGGGTCACGCAGTGGCCGCCATGGCTTCCGTATACGCGGACTTAGGTTATTTTGATCCCTCCATACTCGTGAATTCCCGTTCCGTGGAAAGTATCCTGAACGGTCATCCCGGGCCCCTCCTTCCGGGGGTGCATGTTGCTACCGGTCCTTTGGGGCAGGGTATTGCCGTAGCCCAGGGTTTTGCCATGGCCGGTAAAAGAGCCCCTGAGTATAATGTATTCTGTATCACCGGTGACGGCGAACTTCAGGAAGGCGTTGTGTGGGAAGCCATTATGCATGCTCCGCAGAAACGGTTGGATAACCTGTGCATGATCGTTGACAAGAACGAAGGGCAGCTGGACAACCACGCACAGCTGATATTCTCCATGGATAACCTGCCCGGTCAGATAGAGTCCTTCGGCTGGCGGGTGCTCGACATCGACGGTACCAGTTATAGCGCGGTTACCGCCGCATTGGGATCTTTTGTGAATCTTCCCCGGGAGGGTAAACCTACGGCCATCGTGTGCAACACGAAAAAAGGATTCGGTTCTTTCAGCGAAAGCCTTAACAGGCACAAGGTAACCCTGGCACAGGATGTGTACCAGAGGGAACTGGGATTCCAGGTTGCTCAGCGGGAGGCAAGGGTTGCGGAATACCTGGAATTTCGGGAAGACCTTATTGCTGCCGGAAAGGAGAATCTCGCTGCGGTACTGGGTGACCGGGCAGGGTCGTTGAATCTCTCCATAAAGACCGGTTCCAAAGAGGTCGGGCCGGTTATCCGGAAGCCCCGGTCCGGGCGGGTTCCGGAGAGGAAGAAATCCATTGGTTACAATCCTGAGGAGTTACCGGTATACGCCGGGGACTCGTCATCCGCTGCCGGGGACGTGATACAATCATGCATGTCCGTGTTCGCCAGGGACCCGAAAGTGGTGTCAGTTGATGCCGACCTGGGGTCCACCAGCGGTCTTGAGAGGGGCGTGGCGGGGGTGGACCAGCACCGGGGGATCAATATCGGGATAGCCGAGTCCAACATGATGTGTGTCGGGGAGGCCTATGCGGCTCTTGGCTGCAATGTCTGGGTAAGTACATTCTGCCCGTTTTTCGACTGGAAGGTGCTTCGGAGAATTGCTGTAGGTGCCCAGGAGCGCCGCGAATCCATGGCAGATCCCGGCGGCTGGCTCTCAGAGGGACATGGGCTGGATATCACGTTTCTGGCCACCGCTCCCAACTTCGAAACCAAAACCAACGGGGCCACCCACATGGGAAACGACGACATCATCGTGTTCGGCGGAATAGCCGGGTTGAACATCATCGATGTGTCCTGTCCGAACCAGCTGGTCAGCATTATGCGGTGGATCATGGAGGGAAACAGGGGACTGAATTACGTGCGTATCATGCGTGGCCCGTCGGGTGTGGTGTATCCCGGCGGCGTGGAATTTACGTACGGTAAAGCGTACCGCATTCGGGGAAGAGAAAAGAGCCGGGTTACCCTGGTGTCCAGCGGCCGGGGAGTCCACGAAGCCCTTGCAGCAGCAGAACTGCTCGGGGGAAAAGGAGTAACGGTTGCCGTGTACGACATGCCTTCATTTGACCGTGAGACCATGGCGGAGCTTTTGGAGCAGGATGGACTTACCGTGATTGCGGAACAGAATAACGGGTTCATCTGGCACAATACCGGGAATATGCTGCTTCAAACCGGCGGCGCTGTCAGCCTGAAGAACTGCCTGGCCATCAATGTCAATAATCCGGACGGAAGCTATCACTACATCCACTCCGCCACCTATGATCAGCTCAAAGCCCGGTTCGGACTTCAGCCTGAACAGATGGCGGAAACGGTATTGCGCCGTCTGCACCGGTAAGGCCGGTATACCGGTTGCTGATAATAATCTTACTTCAGAATTATTATATGGTAGAAAATAATAAGGATACCGTTTCTGTTTCCGGTCTCGTGGAAGATTACGGGCGGTTGGTTTCATCGATTTGCCGTCGAATGATACGGGATGAGGAAACCGCCCGGGATGCGGCACAGGAAGCATGGTTGGAGATTATAAAAAACGTGCCTTCTTTTCGGGGAGAATCGAAACTATCAACATGGATTTATACCGTCACGTACCGGGCGGTCATGCGCTATGCTGTGAAAGAGAAGGTATACACTTCAAGGTATGTGAGAGACTGCTTCCATCAGGAAGAAATAAAAGTGCCCTGTTCTCAAGACCTTGACAAAATGATCTGGGTCAAGCAAATGTGCGATAAGTGTCTCACAGGAGTTCTGTATTGCCTGAATCCCGAGTCTCGTATGGCATACATCTTAAGAGATATTGCCCGGTTGTCTTATGAAGAAATCGCCGATGTCCTGGAACATAGTTCTATGTCGGTTCGGCAGATAATTTCCCGGTCCAGGAGAAAACTGCGAAATTTTTTAAAGGACGAATGTGTCTTGCATAACACCAGGGGAAAATGCAGCTGCAGGATGAGGAGATGGGTCAAAGAGGTTGACCTGGTTCATGAATACCAGGAACTTCGACAATCTATAGGTGAAGTAAACGTTTTTAGAGAATCAGAAGAGATTCTATCCAGAGTGAATTATTGGAGACAATTTCTAGATTTGGACTGAGTTGTCACAAACGTGTTTTCAGTTCCACTAATATAATTGAGCCCGTGAAGGGCACCAAAACACATTAACTATATTTAGAGGAACTGGAAAATGAAAACAAAAAATCCTGAAAGGCGGTGGATACCGCTAAACACCTTTAACGTCGCGTACCGTCAATGGGGAACAACGGGAAAGCCTGTTGTGTTGCTCCATGGCCTCCCCATGAATAGTTCATTGTGGGAGCGGACCGGCTCTAAGCTTTCTACAGATGGGTATCTTGTATATGCACCTGAAATGTTGGGGCTGGGTTATACTGAGGGCCCAATCGACTATGATCACTCGTTAAACGGGCAAGCCCTGTTGGTAAACCTGTTTATAAACAAGGTGGTGAAAGACGAGTGCATTCTTGTTGGTCATGATCTGGGAGGAGGAGTAGCTCAGATTATCGCTACAGGGCTTTCGAACCAGGTAGGAATCGGAAAATGTGTATTCACAAACTGTGTAGCCAATGAATCCTGGCCGGTAGAAGGGATAAAGCTGCTGATCGGAGCTTCTTACAGGGAGAATTATGCACAGATTTTTACTCCTCGATTTGTGTCGGGTTTTATAAAAAAAGGATTATCTGCCGGTTTGCTCAATACATCCTTGATCACCGATGAACTCCTGGATGACCTGTGTGAAGGGCTGACAAGCACCCGGGAAAGGGGAGAACATTTTATACGTTTCCTCAGGTCTGTAGACAACAGGTATACTCAAGAAGCTTTCCCTAAACTCAAGACATTCAGGCAACCCACGCTGGTAATCTGGGCTGACGGCGACACATTCCAACCTGTTTCCGTTGGAGAAAAATTAAGGGCCATTTTACCAGTTGCTGCCTGGAAACTCATCGAGGGAGGACATTTTCATCCTCTGGAAAGTAATGCACTGGCGGAAGCCATTACTCAATGGGACAATAGTCAACATTCTTGAGGTAGAGCACCTGACAATCGATTTCAGTTTGACTCATGCAATATTTTTTCCTATCATTGAGAGATCATGGGAAAGATATCGAAGAAATTCAACTGGCTTCTTGTTCTGTCCGTAAGTGTATCTGTTTTTATTTCTTCTTTTGCAACCACGACGTATCTCATCTATTTATCCGAGAAAAGTACCCACGATAAGAACCTCATACAGGTAAAAGGACTTTCAAATAATATACGAGAGTATCTGAACAATGCGTATACCCTGAATTACCAGCTCTCCCTCAACCCGTTCATTATTGAACAGGTGTCATCTGCAGACAAGGATTGGGACACCAGGGTCTCCGCCTACAATACGAAGTACGATACCGGGAGCGGTTTCGGCCCCAATTCCGGACCCCGGTTCCTGGTTAAATGCAAAAAGAGTATCAGTACGTGGATCTTATTTTTGTTCAGGATAAACAGGGTGATCAGACCGGGCGGAGTTATGGCCGCCTGGGGCATCGAAAGGACAGGTGGTGGTTCAATGAATTCATCGAAGAGAGGAGCCTCAATCCGTTCATCTCGAAATCCTACTATTCCCTGACCGGTAATAAACCCGTTACTTCGATATTCCACCCCATAATGGATAAAGGAGAATTCCTGGGTATCATTGGAATGGATATCGTGTTTTCCGATCTTCAGCGGAACGTGGAAACATATCTAAATACGGAGGACATGTATGCCGTTGTAGTGGACACCGAAGGGGTAATCATCGCCCATCCTGACAAAAAGGTAATCGGAGAAATATATAACCTTACGGACCTGACCAGGCAGGTTCTCAAGAGGGATGCCGGCGGCAGGGTAGTGCTGGATCAGAAGGGGAATCAAATAACGGAAACGGCGGACCTGGACTGGCCCCCGGAGATACGTGATGCCGTCATTGCAGCCCTGAAAGGCCAAAGCGGTTACGTAAAGAATATCGTTGTTGCAGGCGTTCCAAGCACACTATACTACGAATCCGTTCCCCTGCCCTCTGATAAAACAGGACGGGAAAATTACGGGGTCCTGCTGGTTCAAGGGGAGACAGCCATTGTAAAAACGAAAACCTTTATACTCATAAGTACGATGCTTTTGATTCTCTTTACAATCGCCCTCCTCTTTGCCGTTTTTCGTGCCCGCTTCCGTAAATTCATCCTTACGCCCCTGCAGGTGCTGATCGATTCGATGAACAGTGTCGACATTGATCGTTTCCCGGTAATAGAACTGGACACCGGTGACGAGTTCAGCCTGATGGCGAGCACGTACAATGATTTAAGAAAGAATTTATCCCTGGCAAACAAGAAACTGATGGAAAAAATCGAAACCCTGAAGGAGAGGGAAGCAGGGTACAGATCACTGTCGGAGATTGGACTGGCTCTCACGACGGAAAACAATTTAGATAGGTTGCTGGAACTGATTCTGAGCGAGGCTATGAGGTTCACCAGGTCCGACGGTGGCACCCTTTATGTCTATGATAAGGAAAATCGGCAGCTCAAATTCGAGATTTTGTACAATGAGACAATGAATATTAAATACGGAGGGATTTCCGGGAAAGAGTCGGAGTTTCCTCCGGTTCCCCTTTACGTCGACGGGAAACCCAATTATTCAAATGTTTCCTCCTACTCGGCACTAACAGGTGAAGTCGTGAATATTCCGGATGTATATAAGGCTGATGGGTTCGATTTCATCGGTATGAAAAAATATGATGAGAATAATGGATACCATTCGCAATCCATGCTGGTTATCCCCATGATGAATAAAGATAAGGAACTCATCGGGGTGCTCCAGCTGATCAATGCGCGAAAAAAGGATACCGATGAAATAATATCCTACTCACAGGTTTATGAGGACCTGATAGCAACGCTGGCCTACCAGGCTGCCGTTAAGATGACCAATGTCCAGTTGACTATTAAGCTCAGGACACTCCTGTATTCAGTTATTAATAGCATTGCAACGGCAATTGATGAAAAGTCACCCTTCACAGGCAAACATATCAGCCGTGTGTTCCGCCTTACCATGATGATTGCGAAAAGGATAAATCACACTGATGAGGGATTCTTCAAAGATGTACATTTTTCCGATAATGAACTGGAAGAACTCAGGTTATCCGCATGGATGCATGATATAGGTAAAATTACAACCCCGGAAAGTCTGCTCAATAAGGAAACCAAGCTCCAGGCTTTCATGGACGGAATCGAAGTAATTAAAACCAGGTTCCGGCTCATACAAAAACTCTTTGAGAACGACACGCTTATCAGAAAACTATCATTACTTCAGGGAAAGGGGACAGGTAAGAAAAAAATCGCAGGTATTGAAGATGATCTGAATAAAAAGATTGAAGAACTCAAGGATGATATCAGTTTTATCAGCAGCTGCAACACCCCTGATGAGTTCATGGATGATGATAAATTGAATCGTTTAAAAAGAATTGCCGCAGAAACTTTCTACTTTGCCGGCGAAACCTTTCATTATCTTTCCGATATGGAAGTAGAGAATCTTTCCATAAAGAAAGGTACGTTAAATGGGAGGGAAAGAAAAATAATAGAGAACCATGTAACAATGACTCAGAAAATCCTGGATCATATATCCTTCCCCAGTCACATTTCAAAGGTAGCCGAATATGCGTCCATGCATCATGAAAAACTTGACGGTACAGGGTACCACCTTAAGCTATCAGGAGCTGAAATTCCTCTACAGGCCAGGATAATAGCCATAGCTGATGTTTTTGAAGCCCTCTCCGCGCAGGAAAGACCCTATAAAAAGCCGATGAATCTTCAGGAAGTCCTGAAAATACTGGAACATATGAAAGAAAGGAACTACATTGATCCGGAACTGTACAGCCTTATAGTAAAAAGCGATATCGGAACGGTTTATTTTGAAACTGTTGCATTATCCAATCAGTCTGAAAACGGCAACTGAAAATGCTGAGGCCCCGGTTTTTCATCGAAGTATTCCTGGCCGCGGTGTTTCTCACCGGCTGCACAGTCGGTTCTTTCTTTAAATCCAGGGAATGTACCGATATTGCCTCACCGGCTGTAAATGCGTTCTCAACTGCTACGCCGCAAGGTTCATCCTGGCTCTATCAGCTTCAGACTGCGGATCCTGATCAGATTGCTGCCGCGGATTATGACATCATTGTTATCGATTATTCGAGAGACGGCACGGAAGATCAGAAATACACCACTCTAGAAACGGACCTCATGCGGTCCCGGGGCACAACCAGGGACATCATCGCTTATATGAGTATCGGGGAAGCTGAGGACTACCGGTATTATTTCGAACCTTCCTGGATAGCTGCACTGGGGAACCAGCCCGGGGATGATGCTCCGTGCTGGCTGGGCAGAACAAATCCGGACTGGAAGGGCAACTATAAAGTGCAGTACTGGTCGGAAAGCTGGCAGATTACGATACTGGATTACCTGGACAGGATTATAGACGCCGGATTCGATGGAGTGTATCTGGACATCATCGACGGGTATGAATACTGGGCGGATTCGGACAACCAGGAAGGATTCAGCATAGGGGAGGATCTTGCAGTATCCCGTATGATCGATCTGGTAAAGCGTATTGCCTACCATGCAAGGGTAACAAAAGGGAAACCGGATTTCCTGGTCATACCTCAGAACGGGGAAGGAATTCTCGAGTATGATACAGGCGATTACCTTAAGACCATCAGCGGTATCGGCATAGAGGACCTGTTCTACGATGAAACGAACCCTGTGGACCCGGAGGAAACACTGAACAGGATATCCTGGATCGACAGGATCTCAGATGCGGGGAAAAAGGTGCTGGTAGTGGATTATGTGGATGATGGGTCTACCGGCCAGGCAAACGTGGATAGAATTGCCGATTTTCTGGCACGGAGCCGGGAAAAAGGATATTATCCCTATGCCGGGTTGAGCGACCGTGCCCTGGATACTATGAATTCATTCTAAAGACGCTGCATGTTTACCTTCCCACGGTAGATAAACCGGCCTGAATTTTTTTAACCCCGGTTTATCTTTCTCTGCAGCAGCCGTTTCTCCAGGGTGTAGTACAGTACGGGAATAAGAAACAGGGTTATGAATGTGGAGGTAACCAGTCCTCCGACGATTGATTGCCCCAGGGGAGAGTACATTTCGGAGCCTTCACCCATGCCGAGTGCCATGGGAAGGATCCCCAGGATCGTTGTCAGGGTGGTCATCAGGATTGGTTTGAGCCGGGAACTCCCCCCGGCCAGTACCGCTTCCATCAGATCCATGTCCTCCCTTCTCCGGATCAGGTTGATAAAGTCGATGAGAACGATGGCGTTGTTCACCACGATTCCGAAGAGGGCGATGATGCCCATGAAGGAAACAATGGAAAGGGTAGACCGGAATACCAGGAGACCTGCCACGATACCGATAACGGTGAAGGGGATGGAAGCCATAACGATAAGGGGCTGAGTAAACCGTTCGAACTGGATAACCATCACCATGTATACCAGGAATACCGCGATAAGCATGGCATACATGAGAGATGAAAATGATTCCGTCATTTCCGCGGCGCTCCCCGAAATCCTCCAGTCAACGCCGATAGGCAGGGAGAGGGCGCGGACCTGATTTGTCACCCGTTCAGACGTCCCCCGGAGGTTGGGTTCTTTCAGGTAGCCTGTTACCAGGATCGATTTCATCCTGTTTTCGTGATTGATTCCGGAAAGAGAAGGCTGGAGGGATATGTCGCTGAAATTGGTAAAACTGATCAGGGTGCCCGAAGACGATTTGATGGCCAGCTGATCCAGGATATCGCCGGTAATAGTCTCTCCGGCTATTTCGGAATTGAGGAATATATCGTAACTGTTCCCTCCCTCCCTGTAGGTGCCGATGGTAATACCGTTGAACAGGATTCTCGAAGAGACAGCGGCCTCATAAGGAGTTACTCCCAGTGTGCCCATGTAGTCCAGGGCAAGGTCGGATACCAGTTCCTGCTTGTTGAAACTGATATTGAGCCCTGTTTTCGATACATTCGGGTCCTGGCTCATGATGTTCTGTACCCTCCGGGCGGCCGCAACGACATCTTCCATGGTGTTGCCGAATACCTCGATAACAAATCCCTGTCCGCCGGTGGCAACAGCCAGGTAGGAATCGAGTCCGCCGTTGACTATGGTTATGTCGATATCCGGTATCCTGGCAGGTATTTCTTCCCGCAATACATCCATGATATCGAAGGAAGACCGGTCCCGGTCCCTGGTTTCCACAAGGCGTATCCGGCCGAAAGCGTGGGATGATGATTTGCTCAACGAGAGGGCTCCTTTCTGCCCGACGTAGAATATAATTGCGTCTACTTCGGGAACAAGTTCCCGCACCATCTGTTCGACGGTATCCACTTTTTCCCTTGTCATGTCCAGGGTATATCCCGGGGGTGTCTCGAGTTCGATCTGGATTTCGCTCATGTCGGTAGGCGGAATAAAGGTGAACCCCAGGAAGTCGAAGGAGAAGATGCTGACAACCAGTACTACCAGGGCAAGGACAAACACAAAGGTCCGGTTTTCAATGGCAGACGTAAGAATTTTTCTGTAGGCTTCGGTAAGCTTCCGCAGAAGGGATTCGATTCTCCGGGAGATCCTCCCGAAGAGTTTCGTACGGAACTCTTCAGCTTTCAGGAGAAAGGAAGACATGAAAGGTACTACAACGATCGCCACGATAAGGGAAGAGCCCAGGGCATAAACAATAGTATATGCGGAATCTTTCAGGATGACCCCTGCGAATCCCTGAACAAAGAGGATCGGAATAAAAACACACAGGGATGTGGTTGTGGAGGCGATGATGGCCCCTCCTACTTCAGCTGTCCCCACCGAAGCGGCAATCTTTCGGTCTCCATGTTTGTCGAAATTCCGGTGCACATTTTCCAGTATTACGATGGAGCTGTCGACGATCATACCGATAGCAACGGTGAGACCACCTAAGCTCATCAGATTGAGACTCTGTCCTTTCAGCTTCATCGCAGAGAAGGCCAGAACTATACTTAAAGGTATAGAGAGGCCGATGATAAGGGTAGCCCGCAGATTGTGGAGAAAGAGGAGGAGAATAGCGACAGCAAGGATACCCCCGAGCATAGCCGAGTTCTTGACCGAGTTGATGGCAAGGCGGATATCAACACTCTGGTCCGATATGATACCGAACTCGACGATTCCCCTGTAATCGTCAGATATCCGGTCCAGTACAGCTTTAGCCTGACTGATAATCTTCTTTGTGTCGGCATCCTGCTGCTTCAGGATATCCACAACCAGGATCTGCTTACCGCCGGAAATGGTAAAGGATTCCGATTTTTTTGTTTTAAGGGTGATTTCCGCGACATCTTTGAGTCGAATGTACGTGTTCTCTTTGAACCCGATGACCATATTCTCAATTTCCTGTACCGAGGTAAATTCACCTAACGTACGGACATTCAACTCTTTGTCCCGGAACACGACCGAACCCGCGGGAAACGAAATATTGTAGTATGAGAGAAGCTGATAGATCTCAATAATGGAGATTTCCCGTGCGATCAGCTGATTCAAATTCACCCGTATATCGAGGACCGTTTCTTCCTTACCCTGGATATTCACCTCGGAAACACCGGAGATTCGGGCCAGCAGGGGTGCTACCCGGTTTTCCGCGAAATCACTTAAGACCTTCCCTTCCAGTTCGCCTTCGATGGAAACCGTGAGTATCGGGATTGCACTTGCGTTCATCCTGAAAAGCTTCGGCGGCCCGTCTATTCCTTCCGGAAGATCGGCTAGGATATTGTTTATCTTTTCCCTAAGATCCGCAAGCTTGGAATCAAGATCGGCATCCCATCCGAACTCCACGGTGATGATAGAAGCGGAGTTCTCCGATTTCGAACTGATTCTTGATACCCCTGAGAGGGTACTGATCTCTTTCTCGATGACATCGGTGATTTCCTTCTCGATATCTTCAGGACCGACCCCTGGATAGGTTGTGAAGATAAGAATACTCGGCTGGTACACCTGGGCAAGAAGGTCCTGTTTCAGCCCCAGGAGAGAAAGCATGCCGAACAGAACTACTGCTATGAGTATAATAGTGATAATTACCGGATGATGAATGGAGAAGTCCGAAATACCCAGCCGGCGGTCTTGCTCTTTCATGGGTTGAGCACACGCACCTTCTGTCCTTCCCGGACGAAATGCTGTCCTTCAATGATGAAATCGTACCCTTTATACGTTTCAGGTACCTGGAAATAATCGTTATTGAAGAACGCCGGTTCGAATTCTATTACCCTGGCGGTATCCGATCCCTTTTCCACAAACCACAGTTTGTCCCGGGAAGCGATTACCGAAAACGGCAGATAGTAGATGTCCTCTTTTTCATCCAGGGCAAAGGTAATATTTACGAACATCCCCGGCCGCAGGCCGGTCACATCCCCGGGAATTGTGCACACTATCTCAAAACTCCGTGTTTCCGGTATGATAGAGGGGTAGAGGGTTTTAACCCGGGCCTCCATCGTCCTGTGTCCCAGTGCGGGAAGTTCGATTTCGATATTGATGGTCTCCTGCTTCTCAAGAAAGACGGGGTAGTACTTTTCCGGAATTTTTGCCCGGATGATAAGGTTATCCAGATCGCCAATGGTGACGATGGGAATGTCCTGAGCTACCAGGCTCCCTGCTTCCCGGTGTTTTTCCAGAACAACGCCGTCCAGGGGCGATGTGATCCGGGTGTAACTGTATTGAAGTTTTGCCAGTTCGTACCGGGGCTGAGAGATTTCGAATTGGGATTTGGCCTGGTCATAATTCTGTTTACTCGTCGCCCGCTGATTATAGAGCCTCTCCATCCGTTCATACGTGGATTTTGCAGCCAGGTATGCGGCTTCCGCCTGACGGACATTAAGGAGGAAGGATTCACTGTCCACTTCCGCGATGACCTGTCCTTTCTGTACTGTATCTCCAACCCCAACATTGACGGTGATAAGGGTGCCTGAAATCTTCGGCAGGACCGTCACCATGGTTTCCGCTTCCGTGAAACCGGTGATGCGGAACACCTTCTTGAGCGATCCGTATTCCGGACGTGTTACGATAACCGGTGCTGCTGTTTCCCGGACTATCTCCCCCTGCTCCCGGCCTCTCTGCAGCCAGACATAGAAGAACAGACCAGCAGCAGCTGCGAGAATAATGTATTTTGCACCCCGTTTAAATCTTTTTTTCTTTTCCGTCATGGATCCTGAATCAGGATGATACACTTTTCACTCCATCTAGTATACGATACTGGTATGGGAAATATCGGAAGGAAACCGACGGTCCTTATCCCCTACGGTGGAAGGTGCACCAGTAATCGGTGTCACGATGTGTTCGTATACTTAAGACCCGAGACGAACGGCGTTGAGGTAGAGAGTACTCTTTTCCGGGTGGTAAAGACAAACCCGGAATACAAGGGTTCCGTTAAACTGGTATATCTCGCGAATATTCCTGGAGATTTTATCGTGAAAAACCGGATTGTCGAGGAGTATTATGCCAGCCAGCTCTATTTTATCAGCCGGGGGAAAGATGGTTTCACTCCCCATATGCGGAACATTTTTGAAACCTACTTCCATGAGCCTGTCGAAGATGCGGATATCATCAGTCCCTTTGAAGCCCTCAAGCGGTTCGGCATGGATTACAACGAATTGTTCAACCTGAGGGTACCCCTTTCCCAGATGCTGATCGTAAACGGTCAGACAATCAAGTGTTTCAAAGGGTGCTATATTCTGAACTATGATATTCCCGCAATCCTCCATAAAAACAACAATAAAACCGATATAGCCGCCATGATTTTCCGTACACGGTTGGAGTATAACAAGATACATAACCTGATAGACGACATGGGGGACGCTCTAAAAGATGCGGATATCCTCCACAGTGAAAAACCGTTGAGCCGGATCTTTCATTATTCCAAGGGCCCCTTCGCCCAGATTCGCGATGCGTTAGGGCACCTGTATACTCCGGAAAACGACCATGTCCCGGTGGAAGAGCTTACCTTCTGTTCTTTTCTCATGGAAAACGGTTTCTCTACCCGGGAGATCATTGGAGTTATCAGAAACCCCGTTGTGCGGATCCGAACGAAATCCGGAAAAGTCGCGGAGAATTATCTGTTTGCCCTGACTGCAAACGAAACATTTGAGGGTGCACTGGATAAGTTTTCCAGGATAGATTCCCAGGTAATCACCCGGCAGGGGCCGGTTATGCGGCTGCAGTACTGAATACTGCAGAAAGTTCCTTGCGATTTCTTGTTACCTTTTTCTCTGTCAGCGGTTTTTGTTATGAACCGGCGTTTGGACGCATTTATGTTCACCTCCTAATTATCGTTACCCCTCAGGTTTTATTCTCCTTTTTCCTGAGGGGTTTTTATTGTACTCTATCGTTGCCAGGTGTCATGAAAGAACGCTACGTACCATTAGACGATACCGTTATTCCCTGCAGCTACATTACAGGTAAGACCTTCAGGAGCGAGAATTTTCTCCTTTATCGTGCCGCTCCGGATGAAATCGATACGTTGCTGCAGCACGGGTTCCGTCACTTTGGCCCCTACTTTTTCCGCCCGGTGTGCAGACGTTGTCACCGATGTATCCCTTTACGTATTCCTGCAGCTTCATTCTTCCAGAGCAGGTCGATCAGAAGGATTCTTTCCACCCACTCCCACGTAACCTGGAAGCTCCACCCGCCTGTCCCATCGAGAGAAGCTTTTTGTATCTATCAGAAGCACAAGCTGAAGTTCCCAGGCGGGTTCAATGAAAGCTTTGAAGGGTATGTACAGTCATTTTTTGTTCCTTCACCGAACAATGTTCAGCTGTCCATGTATATTGATGGAACGCTTGCAGGAGTTTCTCATCTTGATATGACTGAAACGTCAGTTTCTGCCGTGTACACCTATTACAATACAGACTTGAAACAGGTGAGTTTAGGCTCCTTCGCAGTTACCACCATCTTAGGCCGCGCTAAGGAACTGGGAATTGAATATGTCTATCTTGGTTACTATATCCGGGAATGTTCCCACATGAATTATAAAATCCGTTTTCGACCGAACCAGGCCCTGGTAGAAGACGGTACATGGGTGGACTTTACAGATAAAGATGGAGCATTGGTCAATGCCCGGGCAATGAAGTACGGTTTCAGGGCTAAGAAGAAGGTCCCTCCGCCGGTTTGACCCGGGGAAGCCGGGTGATTATACTGTAGTGAGATTATAAAAAAGGATATATCCATGAAATATAAAAACCTGTTACTTTTACTCTTCATTGCTGTTTCCCTGTGCTCATGGGCCCAGGAAAGGCGGAATTTCTCTGTAGGGTTAGGCGCTGAAATAGGTGGCGGGGCTGTCCTTATCATTCCCGAGGTTTCAGGGTACATAAAGGTTCCCCTGCAGTTTGGAGACGGTATCACCTTGACGCCCAAGGTAGGATTCGCCTATCTCTTTGCAGTCATGGAGGATTCTCATTCGAATGTATTCATCCCCTTTGGGATCGATCTCATATTTACCAGGCATCTCTTTGGTTTTTCCGTGAAATACTTCCTCTCCGTAACTGATATTGCAAATGAGGGGATTTTTTCAACCACTCTGACCGGGATTGTGCATCTGGTTAAGAAGGCGCAGACTGATTTTCTTCTCCAGTTCGAATTAGGCCCTGCGATATTGTTCAAAGCGGGAAAAGAACTGAAAATTTTTCCCATAGTTCATCCCGGGCTCGGTTTTCACTACGTGTTCAGGCAGAAAAACGGATAATTTTTCGGGAATATCTTCCTTGATAATAGAAAAAAATGTGATATTATAGGTAACAGGTATAGACAGGGTGAAAAAACGCACGATTCTGTCATCATTCGCTATTTCTTTACTCGTAATGTGGATCCTCTCCTGCGGTCAGCCCGGGGTGATGATGGAGGAGGAGCAGACCCAGGTTGAGATTGACACTGTCCGGGAAGGCAGTTTTGTCTCTCCCTCAGATACCATTCCCCTGGCGATTCTCTATGATGCAGAGTATGTGTTTCCGGATAAGCTGGAGATCTTTCTCCGGTCTGCGGAGGGCGAGGTCCTTGCCAGCGAGACCGTGGATGCTGTTGAATTGGCAGAGCAGACGCTTCCTCCTTTGTCCCTTCCGGAACTTGAAACCGGTCTTTACGTGCTGGATTTTCTTCTTTACGAGGGGGAGGAAGTGATCCGGGAAAAACAGATCGAATTTTTTTATGTTTCAGGAAGCTATAGTATCCAGGGGATATCGTCATATCCTCCTGTTATTACCCCTGGATCAGCTGCGGTGTTTCAGGCCCGGCTGGAGTTTCCCGGGGAGAGTGATCCTTACCTCGTATGGAAAATGGGAGAGAAAACTATTGCCGCGGGGTATGTCAGTGAAGGAGGGGACAGCATCCAGTGGGAGGCACCTGATGTGGAAGGTGTGTATTCCATCAGGATGGATGTTTTCCCTGTTGGGCCGTTAACAGGAAGAGAATTCCGGTTTGCCTCGGAGCGCTCCATGAGTACCGAGGTATTTGTCACGTCTGTATCGTCGGAGGGTAAATATGAACTGGGTCCTTCCGGTTCGTATTATACACTCTTCCATTTCCGGGGAAATACGGCTGATGATTCCGATAACGGCGCTCTCCGGCGGGTGAATACAGTGGGAACTCCTGAACTCGCCCTTCGGGGGAGTCTGTTTGGATATTATCTGGAAGGCACCTCGGGTTTCACGGTTTCAGAAAACCTTCTCCCGGAATCCGCAGGTAGACTGGCCCCTTTTTCCGTCGAATCCCGGATGCTCATGGACAGCCCGGAGCAGGGGGGTGACATCTTCACCGTTTCCAGTGCTTCAACCGGGTCGCTGTTCCGCATGTACCTGGGTGAAGACAGCCGTCTGAGCCTCTAAGTAAAACGGGGAGTACAGCAGGTGGTGATCGAATCCGGTGAAGAGGCACTGTCTAAGGACAGGATTTATCTTATCACCCTCTCCATACATCCCCTGGGGAATGAATACCAGGTTTCCTGGTTTGTGAATGGTGTGCGGACTGCCTCGGAAACAGTTTTCTTTCCGCAGTTGGTATTCCCGGAGGATACAGTTTCAACAATCGGAGGAAGCACCGGTTTCCGCGGTATTATCGATGAATTCGGAATATATTATAAGGACGCTGAGGGAAGAATGAGTGTAAATCCCGATGTGTACAGAGAAGCTATGGAATACCGGCTTGGAGGAGACTTGCTTTTTGCTGAAGGATTTGACGGTCTCTTCCTTCCGGAGACAGTAGAGTATACCGGAGATGTTCAGTCTGCTGAGGGCTTTCTTCTCGTCGGTCCCGGGTCATCCTTAAGTATCCCGGATTTTGAGATAGCCAACGAATATGTGATTTTTCAGCTGGGGTTATCGAAATTCAGTCCGGAAACCAGGGTGGTAATTGCGGCTGTAACATCCTTCGGGGAAGAAAACCCGGTTTTCGAGTATGTTCCCGGTTCCGGAAGTGTTCTTCTCCCTGACGGCAGGGAAGTCATTCCGGTCAATTCGGGGGAATTCCAGGGGTTTACCCTTGAGCACAACAGTCCGGAACTCCTGCTGGTAAACGGAGATAAAAAGATATCCCTGGCCACTGGGTTCCCGGACTCGATAATCCTGACGCTGTCCCTGCAGAACCGGAGTGAAGAGTTGTCCTGTGAGCTGGATACAATCCTTATCCAGAGAGAACAAAACCGCATCGTCAAAGAGCAGAAACCTGATCCTTCTCCGGAGGAGACGGACCGGGAAAACGTCTGATTTCCTACTAAAAGAGACACAAAAAACTACATTTCGCCGCTCGATGCGTTATATTGTGATAGGGGGTAAAGAGTGAAAAAAGCACTGCTGTTCATCCTGCTTTCTGCAGTAGCTGTAACGGTGTACAGCCAGGAAGTCACTGAACGGAAGGAACTGGCCATTTTTTCCTTGAGTCATTCCGCATGGAAGGTACCCCAGGGAACACTGGGGCTCGTGGACGATGCCATAAAAGATGTGTTCGTAAACCTGGGCCGGTTCGATGTCATCGGTATGAATTACCGGCTTTCAAGTGATGATGTAAATGATTTCATCGGTAGAATCCGTGAGTATAAGGAATCAAACGTTAAAATGCCGGAGTCTGTTCTGCTCGGGGAAGAAGCTTTTACCGAAGCGGATTTCAACCGTCTTGTGGGATCCTTTATCGTTGTCATACCTTCCGTAACCTACTACAGAACAGGGAGAACCGAAGGAGGAAGCTTTCGTGCGGATATAAAAACTTCATTTACCTTCATCAATATAGAAAAGCTGGAGACGATCGATCATTTTTCCATCGATACTATCGGTCTGGATCCCACCAGTATCCGGGAGGCTGTTAAAGAGGCAGCCGAAGACATCCCCATCCAGCTCACCTACGAAATCCGCAGGATGCCGGAATTCCGGCTTAAAACCGGGATCATCGATATTATGGGCCAGGATGTGCTCATCGAGTTTGGTGAAAATATGGGTGTCAAAAAGGGTGATGAATTTGCGATTGTAAGAACACGGATCCTTGATTCCGGTCACCGGGTGACTGATGAGACGGGACTCCTTGTGATAAAAGAGGTCAAGGAGGAGGTTTCTATCGCCCATGTTGTATATTCAGAAGGAAAACCGATGGTGGGAGACCAGGTCAAGGAAGTGCCGAGACTTGGGTTTGATACTTCACTGTACCTCCACATGGCTTTCGACCTGAGCGATATAAGCCGTTCGGTTATCATGCTCGGTATAAAGCAGAGCGCCTCTAGGGGGCTTTATACGTTCCGGCCCCTCATATCACTGGAAATCCCTCTCATTATAACCGGCCGTTACGGATTCCCCCTCAACCTGAGTCTGGGCGGAGAGATCAATTGGTATATCCGGCGGTTCCAGGTTGTTCCCATGGCCAGCGTGGGCATTGGAGGGGTGTTTGTTTCCAGTACATCGACGAAATCCGCATCCGGTGAAACCGCATTCGAGCTCACCAATGCCGGCTTTAAAACCGGCGTTTCCCTCAATTACCTTTTGGGAAGCCGGACACGGATGTTTCTTGACGGCGGATATACCTACTGGTTTGGTTTCGGCCTGGGAGCTAATTACGGCGGACCTTTTGCCGGTTTCGGCGTCCAGATTAAATATTAACGGTTTTCCGGGGAGTTCAGGTATGAAAGTATTCAAAACAGCGGCCCTTTCAGTATCACTTATCCTTATTCTGTTTTCCTGTGCTACCGTACAGGAAACATCTACCGGTGTACCTGAGTATTACGGTTTCGGACAGGCGGATTCCATGGTACAGGCTCTTGCACAGGCAAAAGGCGCTGCAGTACGGGAAGCAGTACTGGAAATGATCGGTCCTGCCAGTGAAGCCGCCCACAGGGAAGAACTGGGAAAACTTCTGTACAGCCCGGAGGCGGCTCCCGCGTTTCTCAAAAACGAAACGGTAGAAGTACTGCGTCGAAGTGAAGTCTCGGGTAGATGGAACATGGAAATTGCCGTACAGGCGGATCTTCTGGCCATAGAAAAGGTGCTCCGGGCCAACGGTGTTTTCGGCGGCAAGGTGGCGCCAGGCGGCTCTTTAGGTGACGGCAGCAAAGGTGCAAGAGGTTCGGATATTCCGAAAACCACTCCGGAAGCACAACCGGCTGAAGCGTCTGATACCGCACTGTCGGCAGAGGAAGGCCCTTCGACGGAAGAGGAATCTGCGGAGGAAGTGGTTTCCGTGACTCCTGAGGAGCGCCGGTTTATCCTGAGTTACGTGGACAGGATGACCTACATGGTCTACTTCGACGATGGGTCGGGACAGGACCCGTTCCTCATGGAAGCTGCTGTGGGTATTGCGAACAAATATCTCGCGGAGCAGGGACTTCCTGTCATCGATCAGGACCAGATAGTCCGGATAAAAAAGGACCAGGAAATAGCTTACGAAGAGCAGACCGGGGAGGATGTCTCCATCATCCAGTGGATAGCCCGGAAACTCAATGCAGATGTATATATCGAACTGGACGCTGTAACCCGGGGGGAAACGGAGAATGGCAAGTATTACGGTAATGCCAACATCACTCTCAAGCTCTTCGATACTTCTACTGCAACCCTTCTCGGGTCCGTGCCGTACAATAGCCCCATGACCTTTTCCGCCTCCTCCGAGTTCGATGCGGTAGTGAACGCCCTTCAGTCGTCCATCTACAAGGCAATGCCCATGGCTATGAACCAGGCGAAAGTGTATATGCAGAAAGCCCTGGAAAGGGGAGTTCAGTACGATCTCCTTATCCAGAACACACCGGATTCGAGACTGATGAGCGATTTTAGAAGAAAACTGCGTAAACGGGTACGGGATGTACGCACAATCTCCGCTTCTGCAGAGGAAACCCGGTACGAAGTGTACATCATCGGTACTATTGAAGATCTGGAAGATGCGATCTACGATATTACCGAGAGCATGCCCGGTCTGGAAGATATCGAACTGGTCTATTTCAGGGGAAAATCAATAACCTTTGATACAGGTCTGTAAGGAGCTTTTTTCGTTATGGTACGATGGATCATCAGGACAACGATTACAGCATGTGCCGGAGCAGTTGTTCTACTCGCCTGTACGTCGAACCCGGAGGTAATTAAAAAAGCACCGGCATGGGTAGCCTCTCCTCCGGCAGATACTCCGAATATGGTGTACTTTGTCGGGGCCGGTTCGGATTCTGCAGGGAATGTAGCAACCGCAGAGGAAAAGGCTGCAAATTCGCTGGTTTCCGAGGTAAGCAAGTTTATCGGTGTGAGGGTGACCGCAGAAACCACGTTGGAAGCCAGGGATACCATGGAAGCCTACGAAGCGGAGATATGGGAAAAAATCACAGAATCTTCTTTTGCTCAGATTTCTGATTTCAAAGTTACTGACAAATGGATCGATTCGAAAGATGACCAGGTGGTGGTGTACCTGCTGGGAGCGTATGACCGGTCTGCCCTGGAAACAGAGCAGGCCCGGATCAGGGCCCTGTTCCAGGAAAAAGAAGAAGCAATTGCAGGCCCTGAGCGGGAAGGGGATATGCTGATGTCTTCCGGGTCACCTTACAAGGCTGCCATCCGGTATATCGAAGCAGCAGCAGCTGCAGCTGCTTCAGACGTGGACAATGCTTCGTTAAGGTTTGAACGGAATATCAATAAGGCGAAAGAGGCAGTTGAAAAAATAACGCTCCTGGGCATAACGGATACCCTTATCGCTGAAGCCCGCCGGCCTGTTGACGGCGCTTTCAGTCTGAGGGTTGTATCCGGGCCGGGTTGGGACGGGCCGGCACTGCCTGGAGTCAACCTCCTGGTTTCGTACCGGGAGATCCAGGCCGGAGGCAGGGTAAGGGTACGTACGGAACCGGTGAAAACCGATGCTGCCGGAGTCGCTGCTTTTACGCCGCCGGCACCCAGTTTCGTGGGGGCCGAGGAAGTGACTATGATTCTTGATCTCCGGTCCTATATGGAAACTCTGGAATCTGTACCCCGGGAGTACCGGGAGATGGTAGAGGGCTTAGAGAGCCTGGTGAACGGCAAGCGCCTGGATTTTCAGTTTGTATCCGTTTCCCGGGCGAAGGATATCCCTACAGCTGTCATAACGGTGGATGTGGACCGGGCGGGAAACCCGAGGGGCTTCTCCGATTCTTCCAGCGGGATCATGGAAAGCCTCAACTCCGCCGGGTTCGCAGTCATACCTATTACGGTAGATATTCCTGTACACGAACTGAATGATGCAGAAGTGATCCGGAGAGTCCGGGCCGATTTCGGGGACCAGGCGGAAAGGGTGGTGTTCGGCGTTTTCAGTATCTCCGAGTTCGAAGAATCAGAGGGAAACTTTCTGGTTAAAGTATCAGGAACGGTAAAAGCCGCGGATCTTGCTACCGGTACGATTCTCTTTACGGATTCCCGCACCAGGCGGAGCAGAGGAGGCAACACGGTGAGTGTGATCACAGCCGCGTTCAGAAGTCTTGGAAAGGAATTCGGTGAAGCCCTGGCTGCGGGTCTTCCTTAAAATCAGGGCAGTATCTTTCTCAACGTCCTCCCTTCTGACCTTCCGGGCATAAGCTGTAACCGCGGACTCATTCCCACTCCCCGGTTGTCAAATCAATAACTATTTCGTTATCCGCCGGCGGCAGGTCCTGCCACAACCCTTCGATCAGGCTCCTTCTGTTAGCCACAACCAGTTTCCCCATGAACCCTATCCCTCTGGTGGGGAGCATTTCCCCACCGGGAAACACCTCATCTCCCTGGTAATGGGCCACGAACGCGTCGGCGATGCCCGGGGCAAGGCGGCGTGCGGCTTCAGGTTTCACCTTTAGACCCTCCATGGTCGTAATGGCGATGCCGCTGATTCCCTGGTGCACATAATTCCTGGCGTACTCGACAAAGGTTTCTTCTGCGCCGGAAAAACCGGGCAGGTCTTCCACAAAGCGGGATTCGATATGCATTTTTTGGTTGGAATCGATAGTGACGAACCGGACCGGCGAGGGATAGGTGATCAGTGAACCAGTCTCTATGTCGTAGATAAACTTCCCGGGTTCCCACTCCTTCAGGGTAATATCCTGGGCATGGTAATGACCGGTGAACACGGTCCGGACCCTGTACTCGGCGAGCATCCTGGAAATCTTTTCGTACTCGTCGACGATGTATTCCCCGTAGTGCTTTTCCTGTGAGTCATAGTGTTCAAGGATCCCGTGGTGCATGAAGGCGATTACCCCTTTCCCGTTTTCCAAAGCCGTGGAAAGGACATTCTCGATCCAGCTGACGGTCTCCCTGGTAAAGCGCCCGTTTGTTTCAGGTTCCTCTTTTCCCGGATTCTCCGTGTAGTCGCATGAATCCAGGGCAAGGAGCCAGAGTCCTTCAACCGGTTCGGCAACGTAACTCAACGATGCAGGATCCCGGAAGAGAGATCCGCCGTACCCGTAGTTTTCATAGATCCCGGCGAACTGTTCAGGGGTAATTGACGGTATAGCTTCATGACCTTCCCTGGTGAATCGAACCGAATGAGGATTGAGGATGTCATGGTTTCCGGGTACGACATAAACAGGGATGCCCGTTCCTTTTGAAAACTCCATAAGGAGGGATGCCAGAAGTTCGTGGTTGTGCAGTTCCCCGTCTTTCGTAAGGTCCCCGGTAATGATGATGAAGTCCGGGTTTTCCTCTGCAACCATCCCAGCGGCCTCCTGAAGAATATCACGGCTCAAGGCAAGCATCTTCCTGTCATTTGCCAGGTATTCTTCGAAATCCGGACCGGAAGTCCCCAAAGATGTGTCGTATACATGAGGATCACTGATAACTGCGAACTGCGTTTCCGGGAACGTCGGGGCAGCGAATGTGGTAAGATGTTCATTGTCAGGGTAGGAGAATTTCAGGCTCGAACAGGACCCGATAAACACGGTAAAAACTGCAGCAATCGTAATAGTAAGGACCAATCTGGTTTTCATTCACGGCACCTCCATGAGGTACTCATTATACCCTTGATAGGGTGCTTTTTCAGTATCTTTTGTGTGTGTTTTTTGTTAACATGGATTACAGCAAAGGAGGCTCCGGGTATGGCGGATAAGAAAGTGATAGTTGCAGCGATCGTTTTGGTTCTGGTCTGTTTCGCGGCTTCTGCTGAAATCATGACCGAGTATTACCTCATGGACGGGGTCCTGATTTCAGTGGATGAGCCGTATTATATAGAAGGGTATCCCGAGGACCAGACCTATTTCTTCATTTCCGGTGATACGGGATATGCTGCCGACGTGTTCGTTCTGTACGACCAGGGCGGGAACTTAGGGCCGTTGGATGCAATGCTGGTGATGAGCCGGATGTTCAATCTCCAGCATTACACCGCGGAGTACGCAGGCAGGGAGGGGGAAGTGTATTCGATCTTTCAGGACACTTCCAGGTCCGATATCAAAGGCTATATCATGTTCGCCGGCGTAGGCGGAGAGGGGTTTTTCGCCTACGGTATCGACCTTACAGGCTCTCCCGGGGGACAGGTCCTGGGCCTGCTCCTGTTAGCCATGCCCGGGGAGGGGGACGAAGGCATCCGGGACATCGTGGAGCACCTGAGCGTGGAGTTCATGGACGCCGCGGGGTAGAAGAAGAACAGAATAACCGCAATCATCGTTTTGATTTGATGATGAAAAAGATCAACAGAAAGCTTGCACTACCTATAATTGTTATTTCGGTTACGTTTATCGAATTGGCCATGATCGTGCTGAGGGGTGCAGTAAGAATAATATCCATAGTCGGGATATTTCGTTATATAGCTGCATTAATGGCAGAAAACGTTGCCGGTGGTAACGCAGCGATAGCCACTATGGTGAAACCTCGCTTGTCTCCAACATTGACCGAGTTAGCGAGCCTTGTAGGTAAGGGTTCATCACTTCGGGGCGGGGGATGACTTCAAGCCTTTCAGATACCAAATCAGCATTCCAAGGCTGATTGCAAATAACGCTCCGAAAATCACCACCTGCGGGACAACAATGGAATGGCCATCCCTGGTCATGAACGCCACCATTGACAGAAGTGCCAATGTCAAAAGTACGCCATATGTAAGTATAGCCCCTGCGAGCGTATATCCTAAAGCCTGTTTGCGCCATAGGCTGACCGCCGTTATACCGAACGACGGAAGTACCCAGGCCATGTCTAACACGTGCACTGCATTGGTCGGTGTCCCATTATCCCGTATGCTTTGCGGGATCTCTCCTGCTATTAAGGCTGGGACTATTTCACTCAGCCACATAAAATAGAAAAGAACAGCCAGTAATGTCAGATAGATGCTGATTGCCTTGACAGGTGTTTTCTCTGTAAAGCATGCTTTGATTTCAACCATATCCGCCGTCACGAGACCGCCGATCAAAGCATAGAGCGAACAGCCCAGCAATGCAACGTAAACCAGGAAGAGGGAGTTGAAACTGACGTCAAATGCGGCAACCACATACGTGTACACCAAATAGACTAATCCCCCTAACCAGACTATCCGGGCGCGGGGAGAACCACGGCCGGCGAGAAATGCAGTGACAGTCAGAGTAGGGAGCACCACTATAAGCGAGATAAGGTCCTGACCTACAGCTTGCGCAACGAAATAAGGAGTGTCGCGGTAAAGCCCGTTGATGAAAACTCCACCCCCTGCTGCAATTGTCAGTAAACTACCGATGGGAAAGGTCAACCACAACCATACATTTGCCTTTCTGACGTTTTTATTCATTCTTTACTCCTATAAAAAGCCAACTCAGAGCACAAAGACCCTGTCTATTCTTCCGGCAACGCCGAACTAAGCGACTTCAACAACCGCCGTTCTCATCTCTTCAGCTAACTTCATAAGCTCCGGAGCTGTCATCCGTACCGGATCACCCCTGCCGGCTTCCGTGCTTTGGCAATGATAGTCTTTCCCGATCCTTTATTTGTGCAGATACATTTATGCACTCATTTTGTTCTTTTCCTCTTATTCTCATCTTGAGACATATCCGGTTCGGCGGATTTATTCCATTCTCCTGTTCGGTCTCACAGACCAGAAAACATGACGAACAGTAACTTTCCTGTCTCAAAATGTAAGTGTAAGACAGTATATCTTATCCACTGCACCCACGGTAACTTTTTATCATTCCTCCTTCCGGAGTTGTATAATTTCAATAGCTAAGGAAAACACTTCTTTAATAGCTTCATGTTCGGCTTTCCCTTCGAAATCCATAAGGAGCTTTTTTCTATATTCTGAATAATGAACTGCTTTCATATAAACCATCCTGAAATTTCTGTTTCAGTTTTACCGAAAACAAAAAGAGCTTACAAGTCCGGGAAAGTTTTATCCGGATCACTGGTGTTCCGGGGGCACTGGATGCTTGGTTTTGCTGAGAGATAGGGGGAGGAGACCGGTTTTTCTTAGGACAGGACCGAAGAACATGAGAAAAATTGACAACACCGGTTTAATTTTTCCGTATCATCCTTTGGAAGATACCAATGTTATGTCACTTATAGAACGCTTATTTTTCGACGCATAGATTTTTATTTCTTCTATAGTTTCTTTGTCTATATATAAAGTTAGTTTTGTTCCCATTTTTAGATTCCTGTGACGTATATATATAAATTATACGTCATTGAAATCGTGATGTCAGCTTTTTCGCAAGATAACGACGAGCTGAGTAGTTTCTGTGTTCGGCGAAAGCCGATTTGGCACGTGTTCTTGCATTATCATTTTACATTCATTATTTACCGTTTTATTCTCTTTTGCAAGAACCGTGACAAAAACAGAAATCTACTCCAGCGTCTTGTTATAAGGCGAGGTCTGTTTCTCTATCTTATCCAATTCTCAATTCGCAGCTCTTCTATTCTTTTATAATGCTTCACGTTTCCTGTTATAAGTTTTTCACACCTTGTTATTGCTGTTGACGCTATAAATAAATCCGCATCAGTTAGAGGAAATCCTCTCTTTTCCAAATTTGCCTTTAATTCCCCATATGTTCTTGTAATAAGATTATCGCTATGGATGATATTTACCGTAAGTAAATATTCATCTACAATTTCATTGTTATGAGTTGCTCTATTTGATTTAGCCGCTCCGTAATATAGTTCTGCAGCGGTCATAAAAGAAACCGCTACCGCCCCTTCCTCTTCTTTCCTTTTTCTTAATACATTCTTATTTCCGTGCAGCAGTTCTATACAAACATCAGTATCCAGGAGAATCATAATTCCACTTTCCTTCCAGAAGTCCGATGCGCATATATGTCCTTGATTATCTTTTCTACAGGTCTTTCATCTTCCCATTTGCCAAGCAATTTTTCCCATATTTTCGTTTGGCTTTCTTTTGAGATAATGTTTTCCTGTTTTCCTTTTTTTTCTGTCTCCTGGTTTAACCCATGCTCTATTAAGATGAGCAGTTCATTATTGATGCTGCGTTTTTCAATTTCTGACAAAGTCCTAACTTTTTCAAGAATCGAATCAGGAATATTCCTGACGGTTATATTAGCCATAACCAACCTCCGTATAGTTATAGTATATAACTATAATAGTACTAAAACAAGGTTATCTCCTTATTTATGATGTTACCTGCCGGCTTTCCTGACCTAATAATAAGCCCACCTGCCTAAAAAGATAACCAATACCTACCACGGAGGTTGCCGAAAAAAAAGAGAGGTCCCTAGCTTCAAAGGTTCCTCTCTTTATTTATGCTCGACTGTTTTCAAGTCTCAACATATACAACGACACATTTTATCTCTTTCTTGAGAGATTATTACGAAAACAATGCTTGCCCGCTCTGTTCTCAGGTACACCGCCCACTGTTTCTGGTTGAATGGCGGATTTGCCATAATGAAATCTGCTTTAAGGTCTTTGTGCTGGTCACGAAAAAAAGTGTTTTCGGCAACATCTCCAAGATTTCCGGAAATTCCCCTGATTGCAAGGTTCATTTTTGCCAGTTTGTAGGTTGTTGCGGTGTATTACTGCCCGTAAATAGTACCGCCGTATGGCTCAATCATAGCGGCCAGCAGATTAACAATACACTTGGGTGTATAGAATTCGCCCTTTCCTTTTCCTTCGGCCAGCGCGAATTTACTCAGAAAGTATTCGTACACACGGCCCACAATATCCTGTTCTTTATCCTGGAGCGTGTCGATGTTGTTTATCGTATCGAGGAGAGACGCCAGTTTGGCAACATCAAGGTCAAGGCGGGAATAGTAGTTGTCCGGCAGTGCACCCTTCAGCGATGGATTGTTCTTTTCCACTGTCGCCAGAGCGGTATCAATTTTGAGAGCAATATCATTTTGTTTGGCGTTTTTCTTCAGGGAGGTAGAACACATTTTTCATGGTGTAGAACTCCACCATGTCCACATATTTCTCTTTGCCTTCGCCAATGAGTTCTCTTTTCCGGTCCTCAAATTTATCGCTGGCAAACTTCAGGAATATCAAACCGAGAACCACATGCTTGTATTCAGACGATTCTACTTTTCCACGAAGTTTGTTAGCGGTAATGTATTGTAAAAATCCTACGTACAATGGATACGGCGTTACATGTATCTTCATAAGAAACGACACCCAAATGAGATGGAGCTTCGGAAGTACAAAACCATCTGTGAAAACCTGCAGCAGGTAGGTATCGTCCCCTTCATTCAAGCTCCCCTTTTAAGTTTTGTATAGGTGGGAGAACCGGAAAGCTTTCTTACTTCCTGCTGCCGCTCCCGCGAGTGGGTGAAGCAGCGGGCCGCCCCGGCCGCCCCCCGCGGCATTCTTCCCCGATTTCGATCTTATCTACGGTCAAAACACTGAAATGACTCTTGAGCGTATCAGGCGGTGAGAGACAGGGAATGAGCCGGTCAGGTTGCAGTAATCGGCCGGGATGGGGTGCATGCTGCGGTACAATCGATTAATGATGGTAAAGCTTCTTTCAGGAGGAGTTTCTTCCTTTTTTGTGTACAGTGTCGGCACCATCACGACGCTCCCCGTACTGATTGATTCGTGCGCCCGGGAATGCCTTAAGGTCTTTCACCGGTTATTGTACGGAACGGATCGAAGGCATATTCTGAATAAAGATCTCCTTCGGGTTCCCTGGAAGGTTCCGGAATTGTTCCCTTGGGAATCCTGAAATTCGCTAGTATGTTCTCCCGGGTAAGGCCCCGGATTAAAGACGCGGAAGCTCCGAGATCCTTAAGCACACGGATAAACCGGGGATAAAAGGGAAGGCCCGGTAATCCCGAGGCAAAGTATCGGGTTTTATCTTTAAGAGTATGAGGGGCGTGATCGGTTTCTATCCAGTCGATACGGCCTTTAAGGAGGGCTTCCAGCATTCGTTTCCGAAGGGGTTCTTCCCGAAGGGGGGGATTCACCTTGAAGAGCACACCTTCCGGCCCCTGCAGCAACACGTCCGACAGGAGGGAGTGATGGGGGGTAATGCCGCAGGTTATACGTAAGTCCGATTCGCTTCTTCCCTGTTCGATCACACCGAGAGTTTCCGGGACCGAGACGTGGCAGATGTGCAGCACACCGGTAAATCCCGCATCCCGGGCAAAGGCGATCTGATCTTCCACCGAACGGACTTCCGCTTCCGCCGGCCTGACAGTACCGTGGGTCCGGGGATGGGCCGGGTCGAATGTTTCGGGATACATACACGATTCTTTTTCGCAGTGCACTGCAAGTACCCCAGTGTAGTCAAGCGCTGTAAGGGTCCGGTACACTCTTCGTTGTTTTTCTTCGGTAACCAGGCCCATACGGCCGGTGGAATGACCTGCGAACATTTTAAGGCCGACAACCCGGGGAAAGAGCTCTCTATATACGGTAACGATTTCTTTCAGCTGGTCTTCTTCATCTGTAACACCGGCATACACACCGTGAAAAAAGGCGATGGCCAGGTCCTTGATCGCCGAGTCCCCCAGGGAAAGACGCTTTTCAATCACGCTTCGCAGGGTTAGAGGCGGCGCCGTGTTGGGCATTTCGAAGAGAGCCGTCAACCCTGCTTTCCAGGCTACCTGAATCCCGTGGAAAACACTCTCCTTACCGTTCTGCTCCCAGTCCCGTAAGTGAACGTGGGGATCGATCATGAGGATATACCTTTCAGGTCCATATTTCCTTGAAACAGTACATCGTTTCACAGTACTTGCATATAAACCGGTCGCCCCGGATACGGTAGAACTCCGCGGGTACTCCCTCGAAATGATCCGGATGGGAGATGCAGTTTTTATTTTTGCAGGAGATTTCATTAAAACCATAGATCCGTGGAGGAATCTTAAGGCGCACTTTCTTGACCACTCTTTTTTGATCGATGACATTTATCGTGCATCCCGGCGCTATTGCCGCAAGTTTTTTGATATCACGTTCATCCAGCGGAGGGTGTCCCGGACGGAAAATAATCCCCTTGTGGATTCCCGGATTGTCCCTGGAATCGGAGACCCACTCTCCTCCTTTCCCATAGAGCTTCAATACTTTGATGATCTGTGGAAGGTGGTCCCTGATCTCCTTTTCCTGCTCTCCCCGAAGGATGTGGTCGATAACAATCCCCTTGGATATCGGTTTTACTCCCTCGGCGTACTCTTTTCCCGAACCGTTACCGGAAAGCTCTATCTCTTCGATAAAATCATCGGAAAAATCCGGCTGTTCAGGAGGAGAGCCTCGAAACGTGTCTCCCAGGGACCCGCCGATCAGACCAAGCAGGATGATCCGTACTATCCTGCCGTTGGCGGACTGCCGTTCCCAGTGATTAAGGGGAGTGGAATCGAGGAATGCCGGAATCGTTGGATGTTCCTTGTGCCTCGGAAGGGGATGATAAAAAAAAGTACCTTCCGGTACTGCCGAAAGGTACTTCCTTTTGAAAGTAATACAAGCCCGAAGCTCGTCCTGGCGCTTCAGGATGTCTTCTCCCATCCGCTCCAGCTGGGGCCGTGTAAAGTACCATTTAGCGGCAACATCACCTCCGGAAACATACGAATCGATGGAATCGAACTCCCGCAGGGTGAATCCGTTTTCCTTCATGCGGGAAATGCAGTCGGCAGGCATTGCCAGTTCCCGGGGAGCTACGAGATCGACTGAAACGTGTTCGAAGACAGTCAGGCCGTCGACTTTTGAATGAACCGTTCTGCCGTGGAACAGATCTCCCACCAGGGCGATGTGAAGTTTTGTCCTGTTCCACCCATTGTCTTCGAGAAAGGTGAACTCATCCAGAAGTTCCTGGGTAGGATGCTCGTGCTTTCCGTCTCCGGCGTTGATGAAAGAGGGAGCCCTTTGTAATCCATTGCGTTTTGCATATTCGGATCCTGCACTCTCGAGCCAGCGGCATACTCCCTCAAGCTTGCTTCGTACGATGAAGATCGAATTATCGTACCCGATAAGATTGTTGAAGGTATCTGCATAACTCTCTTTTTTATTGATCGATGAATGACCGGTGTCCAGTTCGCTTAATTTAACGCGGTGAAATTCCGCCGCATTTCGAAAAGATTCTTTTGTTCTTGTGGAATCCTCGAGGAACACTTCATACACTCCGAGATCGCGATCGCTTAAGCGGAATGAGTCGGGTAATGCCGTTTCTCCGGTTGTCAGCAGGCGTTTCAATTCCCTGGCTTTTTCGAAGAGGAACAGCCTTTCGTCAAGGCTGAAATCATTGATTACGGCCAACGTCCTGCCACGGAAACAATTGTTATATGCCATCCGGCACCTCCATGGTTTTATTAATAGTTCCAGCACTCCCGGATAATCCGATGTTTCCCGATGTTCACATACGTTTTATCAGGGGCTCCCTTACGTTGGCCATCGTAAATTGTACAGGTTATAACATCGATTCGTACCTGCCGTCAAGGGTTAAGCAGAAAGGATCCAGATTATTCGATTGGATAATTCATTTTCCCCTTGTCGTTTCCCATCATACAGCCAGGATCTGTCCTAAGTGATACGCATTGTGGTCCGCTATCAGAAGGAGCTCCCGGATTACCGTCTGCCCGGTTCCGTGGGGAATGGTACTGCTCAGATCGATAGTGTCATCCCGGGCAATCCCGGTCACCCTGTCCAGATCATTGAAAAACTCAGATGTTGTCTTTTCCCAGGTTTTCAAGTCCTCCGGCGCCGGTTGTTCCGGCCAGTACCCATCGGGCCACTCCGGAGAGATATGGTCTGCATCTAGAGTAAACGATAGAATGTCCCACTGGCAAATCCTCATGTGCTCCACCAGTTCCCAGATGGAGTGGATAAATCCCGCCGGCCGCCTGCCCGCATCTTCCAAGGATAACCGGGTGATTACATCCCGGAGGCTCCGGTGGGCGCCTCCTCCCTTAAGGAGATATACTACCTGTTCCCGTATAATACGTTCGTCCATGAATCATCACCTCCGGTATCAGTATAAAGTCTCCACCGGCTCTGTGCCTTCTTTTTTTTCAGAATAAATTTGACGCCTGACTACCATGTGTCTACAATAGAACCGTGGTAAATATCACGATTCGAAATACAGTATCTGAAATCAATACGGATTCGCGCAGTGAAATACCGTACACATGTAAAACGGTTTCCAAATCCTGTCCCGGAGAACTGGAGATGAAAAGGAGTTCTATATGCCTACACGAATAATTCTGAAAGCAGACAGCGAGAAGCTGCAGGCGGAACTGAACGACAGCCCCGTGGCGGAGAAGCTTCTGAAAACACTGCCCGTGAAGATCCGGATGTCCAGGTGGGGTGATGAATACTACGGAGATTGCGGTATCGATGCCCCCCTGGATGATACCAGCCGGGATATTCTGGAGGTAGGGGAACTGGCGTTCTGGCCGCCCGGGAGTGCTCTCTGCATCTTTTTCGGGCCTACTCCTGCCAGCATCGACGGGCGGCCTAAAGCGGCCTCTGATGTAGTTCCCATCGGTAAAATAACCGCCGGCGTAGAACTGCTGAAGAAGCTGGGAGGCAGTATTACGGTAGCATTACAGGAGGCCTGACGCTGGAAACCTGGAGCAGAATATGACAGTCCCGATATACCAGATCGATGCGTTTGCATCTGAACCGTTTAAGGGCAATTCCGCGGCAGTATGCCCCCTGGAGGAGTGGCTCTCCGATGATGTTATGCAGAATATCGCCATGGAAAACAACCTGGCGGAAACTGCGTTTTTCGTGAAGAACGGGGAGAGCTACGACTTACGGTGGTTTACACCGGTCATGGAGGTGGACCTCTGCGGTCATGCGACCCTTGCCTCGGCGTTCGTCATTTACGAATATCTCACCCCGGATACTCAGCGTGTTCGGTTCCGGACGAAGAGCGGGCTGCTGGAAGTAAAAAAAGAAAAAGATCTCCTGGCCATGTTCTTCCCTGTCCGTCCGCCGGAATCGTGTACACCGGAAGAAAATTTATTTAAGGCTTTTAACAGACAGCCTGATACGGTCCTTAAATCCCGGGATTATTTTCTGGTCTACCACAGCGAAGAAACTATCCGGAGCCTGGACCCGGATATGGAACTGCTCTCTACCCTGGATTGCCTGGGCACGATCGTAACTGCCCCGGGTGATGCCTCGGATTTTGTTTCCCGGTTCTTTGCCCCCGGCGCGGGGATCCCGGAAGACCCGGTTACCGGATCAGCCCACTGTACCCTTATCCCATACTGGGCGGAAGTTCTGGGCAAGAAAATGCTGCATGCCTTTCAGGTATCGAAAAGGGGAGGGGAGCTGTTCTGTGAGGATATGGGAGATCGGGTAAAGATATCCGGAAAAGCTGTCACTTTTCTGACTGGTACTATAACCATACGGTAGACGCAACATTCTATTCAATGCACTATAACACTATGCTGACACGAAGCCTTGATAAAGCAAAAGAAGCGTATAAAAAGAGAGATTCCGGGGCAAGCAGAAAAGCTCACAACAGAGAACACACGGAAGCCGATGAAGAACACACTCAGGGGCAAGGCAGGTATATCAAGAGCCTGGTGTACGGCGGCCTTGACGGCATTATAACCACCTTCGCTGTCGTTGCCGGGGTCGCCGGGGCTGCGCTCTCCCCGGGTATTGTCCTTATCCTGGGGTTTGCCAACCTGATAGCCGACGGTCTTTCCATGGCCATCGGCGACTACCTGAGCACCAGGGCGGAACAGGAATACAGCAGGGCGGAACGGGAACGGGAACTATGGGAGGTGAATTACTATCCGGAAGGAGAAAAGCAGGAGATGGTGGAACTCTATGTGGATAAAGGACTGGATCAGGTGGATGCGGAAACCATCGTGGATATCCTTTCGAAGAACGACAAAGCATGGGTGGACATCATGATGGTGGAAGAACTGGGTCTTGTCGATGATGATGTATCCCCTGTAAAAAACGCACTTATTACTTTCGTCTCCTTCCTTGTTTTTGGATTTATCCCTGTCGTAGCATACGTTATCGCCCGGTTCATTCCCGGTATGGAGAACACCTTCCTCCTCGCAGGTGTCCTTACCGGCGCAACCCTTTTTCTCCTGGGTGCCTTGAAAGTGAGAGTGACCGGGATGAGCTGGTGGAAATCCGGTTTGGAAATGTTCACCCTCGGAGGAATAACCGCAGGAGCAGCCTACGGAATCGGTGTACTGCTGTCCGGGCTTGCCTGAAATTTGACAAAGTGAACGGCATACCGTACGCTCAAATAGAAGAGTTGATCGCTGAAAGAAAAACAGCCGGGGTATCTGGAAAGTTTTCGTTGAAAGCCTGATCCTGGGTATCCGTAAACCTGTAACTGCGGATCCTGTTGACGATATCTAATCGGCAAGGCAGAGATCAAAAAGATCCTGAAACGCTTCTTCCTCCATGTCTGCCATTTCATTGAATAGATCCGGATACTCTTCGGGGAAATCAAACCAGGGGAGAAATCCCATATCGGTAAAACAACTTAGTGCGTTAAGTTGTTGATTTTTCTTTAAGTCTAGGCTATACATGTAGCATCTGAACAAAGGAGAGAGATATGTACAAGCGGCTTATGAAGCATCAGGAAGAGGGAAAATCGATTCTCATCGGGTCCAACGGAGCCGGCTGGATGGGAACAGGGTTTCTTTCAGCTGTGAAAAACGTACCTGCCATGGAGGTGGCCGTTGTATCCGATAGAGACGAAAATGATGCGTATGCCGCCCTTGTACAAAGCGGAATTCCTGAGAGCGATATCGAGATTACTGACAATGTCAATACTGCTTCTGATGCTGTAAGGGCAGGCAAAAGGGTCGCCACCGGCGATATCACGCTGGCCTCGAAGATCGATGCTATCGACATTGTCACCGATGTTACGCCTTCTCCTGCGACAGGAGCGAAAGTGGCATACGCCGGTATCGAGCATGGAAAAAAAGTCGTACTCATCAACATAGAAGCTGATGTTACGGTGGGTCCCGCTCTTAAAAAACTGGCCAGGGGAAAGAATGGGTTCTACTCGGTCTCTTCCGGGGACGAACCGGGATGCATTACGGAGTTGTGGGATTTTGTAAACTGTCTCGGGTACGAACCGATCGTAATCGGAAAGGGAAAGAACAATCCCATGAACCCCGATGCAAACCCGGATACAGTTCGGGAATCCGCAGTCAAGGCGGACAAAGACCCCTTTCAGGTGGCATCGTACGTGGACGGCACGAAAACCATGTTCGAGATGTCTTCCATTGCCAATGCCGTGGGTTGCAGACCTATGAAGCCCGGGATGACCGGACCTGAGGCGGACCTCTCCACTATTAGCGGGATATTTGCTTTAGAAGAGGATGGCGGGATTACGAAATTTCCCGGGACTGTGGATTTTGTCCAGGGGAGCGCCATGGCCGGCGGGGTGTTCATAACCGTACGGATCCGGGAACAGCGTATACAGGATGATCTTCATTACTTAAAAGTGGGAAAGGGTAAGTACTTTACATTCTTCCGGCCTTACCATCTCTGGTTTTTAGAAGCACCTATCTCCTTTGCCCGGGCGTATTTTAACGGTGAAACAACCCTGGTTCCCCTGGACGAACCTGTAGCAGACGTAATGACCATCGCGAAAAAAGATCTGGCTGGGGGAGAGATCCTGGATGATTTCGGCGGATACATGTATTTCGGCAGGATGGATATAAAGGAACATGCCAGTGCTGCAAACGCCCTGCCTGCCGGTCTTGCCCCGGGAGCGGCACTGAAAAACCCGAAAAAGAAGGGTGAAGTCATCACCTGGAACGATGTGGACCTGGACGAAGACTCGGTGGTAGTGCGTCTGAGGAGAGAGCAGGATAATCTCCAGGCGATATAGTGCACTCCCGGGATCTACATAGCAAGGAGGATTGCCGGGTTCTCCAGATAGTGCACCATGGTCTGTAGAAACCGCGCTCCCTGTGCGCCGTCTATGCTCCTGTGATCATGGGTCAGGCAGAGAGTCATGATGTTCCGGTTTTCGATGGCCTCGCCGTTCATCTTAAGTACGTCTTCGATGGCACAGACACCTAAAATGGCACTCTCCGGCATGTTGATGATCGGTGTAAACGAGGTAATCCCCAGCATTCCCAGGTTCGTTATGGTAAAAGTGCCGCCGGAGTAGTCATCAGGCAGGAGTTTCCCTTCCCTCGCTTTTTCAGCAAGCGTTTTTACTTCCCTGGAGAGGTCGAAAATCGACCGGAAGTTCGCGTCTTTTATAACCGGTACGATGAGACCGTTTTCAAGGGCTACGGCGATACCGATATTGATGTGTCCATGATGGATGATAGATTTCTCTGCCACGCTTACATTGATTCCAGGCACTTCTGCCAGGGCGGTTGCCGCTGCTTTGAGCACAAAGTCGTTGATAGTAACATGCTCTCCGGTGGATTCATTCAGTTCTTTTCGAACCGAAAGGAGCCGTGTAACATCCGCCTTTGTCTCCAGTGTAACCGGGGGAATAGTCTGATGACTCTCCAGCATGCGCCGGGCAATTACCTCCCGCATACCGGAAAGCGGCAGGGACCTCTCATCCGCTGCTCCGAAAGCAGAAGCGGTGCTTCTGTCCTTAATATGGAGTTCCACATCAGTGCGGCGTATCCTGCCGCCGATTCCGCTGCCGGACACTTCGGATAAATCAATCCCGCTTTTAACAGCTGCATCTATAGCCCCGGGGGTTGCCCCGGGCAGGTGAAACGAAACAACATCCCGTTCCCGGATTTCACCTTTGCTCCCGGAAGGCGGAACCATCGAAAGGTCGATCCCCTTTTCATGAGCCAGCCGGCGGGCTGCAGGGGTCGCCGCGATGTTCCCTTCCTGCCTGCCCAGGGTTCCCGCCGCCGGTACTGTTGTTACCTGCTTTTCCCTTACCGCATCAGGAGCTGCAGTATCTTCCGGTGCTTCCGGAACCGCTTCTCCCGGTTCTCCGATGAAACCGATAGGCCGGGTAACAGGGACAACCGCACCTTCGCCGTACAGTATTGTTAAGATGGTCCCTGAAGCTGGGGATTCCACCTCCATGTTAGTTTTATCTGTTTCGATTTCCAGGAGGGGTTCTCCTTTCTCCACGGTATCACCTTCACCTTTGAACCAGGTGATGATTGTCCCCTCTTCCATTGCCATTCCGGCTTTCGGCATGATAATCGTGTGTGCCATGTCCGCCCCCTACTGCACAATCTTCCGGAGAGTTTCGATGATCTTCTCTTCCGTGGGAACAACGTTTTTCTCCAGCTCCGGACAGTACGGAATGGGAACGTCCAGGCCTGCGAGTCGTATGATCGGGGCGTCCAGGTAAAAAAAGGCATCGCTGTCCGCCAGGACGGCTGCAATTTCCCCTCCAAACCCGCCGGTCTTTACCGCTTCGTGAACGATGATCACCTTCCCGGTCTTCTTTACCGATTCGATAAGGGTTTCTTTATCCAGGGGAACCAGCGTCCGGGGATCCACCACCTCCACATCGATTCCGTCTTCCGCGACAACTCCGGCAGCCGCAAGACATGTGGGAACCATCCGGCCGTAAGAAATAATAGTTACGTCTTTGCCTTTCCGTTTTATATCAGCTACCCCTAAAGGCACAGTGTATTCCTCCTCGGGAACTTCCCCTTTTTTCCGGTAGAGAAGTTTCTGTTCGAAGAACATGACCGGGTTGTCATCCCGGATGGCGGAGATGAGCAATCCTTTTGCCTCGTACGGAGTCGAAGGAACCACAACCTTCAGGCCCGGGGCGTGGCAGAACCAGGCTTCCACGCTCTGGGAGTGCTGAGCGGCTGCCCCGGTACCTGATCCGCCGGGAGTCCGTAATACCATGGGAACTTTTGCATGGCCTCCGAACATGTACCGTATTTTCGCCGCCTGGTTGACGATCTGGTCCATGGCTATAGTGGTAAAATCGCTGAACATGATCTCGGCTATGGGCCTCATCCCTGTAACGGCTGCACCGGCTGCCGCACCTGCAATCACCGCCTCGGAAATCGGTGTATCACGTACCCTCTCCTCCCCGAATTCCTCGATCATCCCGACGGACACCCCGAAGGCTCCTCCGTACACTCCCACATCTTCTCCCATGAGGAACACTTTTTCGTCTCTTCGCATTTCCTGGGACATTGCTTCGATAATTGCCTGGGCGTATGTTAATTCTCTCATGCGTACACGTCCTCCATGATTGTATCGATGGACGGGTAGGGGCTCTGTTCTGCAAACTCCACTGCCTTCCCGATATCCTCTATAGCCTGCTGCTCCATCGCAGCCAGTTCTTTTTCAGTGAATATGTTGTTCTCTGTCAGGTAATTCCGGAACCGCTTGATGGGGCACTTCTTTTTCCATTTTTCGATTTCATCTTTTGTACGGTATTTATTGGCATCACTTTTTGAATGTCCTAGTATGCGGTAGGTGTTGCTCACGATGAGCATGGGGCCGTTCTTCTTAACGTAGTCCCTCCCTTTCTTCACTGTCTCGTACACCTGGATTACATCGTTTCCATCTATGCTTACGCCCTTGATCCCGTAGCTTTTAGCCCGCAGGGAAATATCCTTTATATTCATCGATTTACTCACATGAACAGACATACCGTACAGATTGTTCTCACAAAAAAAGATGACCGGCAGGTCCCACACTGATGCCAGGTTCACAGCCTCGTGAAAGGCTCCGGTGTTGGTTGCCCCGTCACCGAAAAAACCGAGGACTACCCGGTCTATCCCCTGCATCTTTGTGGAAAGACCGGCGCCTACAGACAGGGGGATGCCGCCGCCGACAACGCCGTTTGCCCCAAGGTTGCCCACGGAAAGGTCGGCGATGTGCATGGACCCTCCCTTCCCCTTACAGTATCCGGTCTCCTTTCCCAGAAGCTCGGCCATCATGCGGCCTAAATCGATGCCTTTACCTATTATCTGACCGTGTCCCCGGTGGGTGGCTGCAATGATATCTTCCGGTTCCAGGGCCCCTGTTGCTCCCACACCGGAGGCTTCCTCCCCGACGGAAAGATGGGTCGTGCCGTGAACCATACCCATGCTGAAAAAATAGGCCACTTTCTCTTCGAATTTTCGGGTATGCTCCATTTTCATGTACATATCGTTCAGTTTTTCTTTACTTATCTTCACATTGTTTCTCCTAATACACGCCTATGCTAGAACATATTCTATATTATGTTTCTCGAATACGGCGGCCATAGCCGGGTCGATACCCTTGTCAGACACTATCGTGGTTATCCTGTCGAAAGGAACCGCCTGGATAAGGGCGGTTTTGCCGAACTTGCTGTGATCCGCAACAACAATCACTTCCCCCGCCTTCTCCAGGGTCGCTTTATAGTATTCGGAACCGATAAAGTCGAGGTTTGTAATCCCCTGCTGTTCCGTGATACCTGCCGCCCCGGTGATGATCTTCGACGGGTGCAGGTTTTCCAGCATAGCTACAACAGATGGTCCAAGAATATACTGCTGGTCAAAACTCACAATACCCCCGAGAAGGATCAGCTTCACCTTTTTTTTCCTGCGGAGAGCATACACAACGTCCAGGCCGTTGGTAATAACAGTAAGGCTCTTTTCAGGGTCGATGTACTCCGCAACGAGGGAGGTAGTGGTTCCGTTGAAGAGGAGAATGATGTCATCAATCTCTATAAACTGCTGGGCCTGGAGGGCGATCTGTTTTTTCTCTTCCAGGTGGGCACTCTGACGGTCTGTCCACATGTCGGGCAGTACGCCGGAGTGCTCCTTTTCCGCCAGGCTGATCCCTCCCATGGTTTTCTTGATCATTCCCTCTTCCTCCAGGTGGGAGAGGTCTCTCCTGAGGGTCGACAGGGAACTCCCTGTAAGATCTAAAAGTTCTTCCAGGGTGAGGAATTTTCCCTTTTTTACGGCAGACAGGATAGCATCGTACCGGTGAATCGGCAGCATAGTATAGTCATTATACGCCAAATAATTATTAAAATCAATCTTAAATAATCAAAAAAAACCAAAGAATACATATTTCCCTATGAAAATCCACCTTAATTCACCTGGTTTCGGCTTTGTATATTTCCTGGATACTGAAAGTGAGCAGGCTATGTTGAGTTTCGGATGTGAGGTAGTAGGGGAAACCGCCTACGGAGAGGACGCCTGTTCCCTCACCCTTGAAACCAATCCTGACATTATCCTTATGGATATAAGATTAAAGGGAAAGAAAACCGGTGTGGAAGCTGCCCTGGAAATCGGACAAAAAGTCGATACTCCTATTATATTCACCAGCACATACGATTACAAGGATTCGGTAAACAGCCGGGGTATTCCAGGTTTTAAAGGCTATTTTAATAAACCGGTGAGTGAAAAAGACCTGAGTTCCCTGTGTGAACAAATCTCCTGAAAGGGATCAGTCATGAGAACAGGTGAACAGGTAATATCCCGGACTCGTCGAAATCTAACCCGGAATGCTCCGGGTTAGATGGAAGGCGGGAATTAAGCTTTTTGGGTCTTCTCTTTTTTTTCATCTTCAGATTCGGCGTTCTCGTCCTTCCGGTCTTTAAGACCTTCCTGGAATTCCTTTTTCGCCTGTCCTAAAGATTTGGCAAACTTCGGTATTGCTGTTGCGCCGAACAGTACAAAGACTACACCGCCGATGATCAGTATTTCGGTAGCTCCTAACATAATAAACCTCCTGTCGGTTTCCTTTAAATTTTCGTATCGTTATTTTCTTCTTTCCCGGGTTCTTCTTTCTTTGGTGGTAAGGAGTAATCCCGTGATGGCATAATGGTGCTCAGGTCCGGAACGTAATCGTTCCATGTGTCTGAATCCAGGGGCGCTTTTATCGCTTCTTCCACCTCCTGGACAGGTTCTTCGATCTCCTTTTCCATGTCCCGAAGAGGCTTCTTTATCTCCTCTTCTATTATTCCCTCCATGTTTGTTTTAAGCATATTGTTGATATTTCTGATTTTTCCATACCACCTTCCCAATGTCCTCGCGATTTTCGGGAGGTCCTTAGGATTGATAAATACGATTGCGATAAGCAGGATAGAAAAAATTTCCCAGATTCCCAGACCAAACATCATCCTTCTCCGAATTTGAATATCTTCGCAATGAGGATGGTGAGAAAGTAAAGGACGATCAAAGGAGCGGCGAGACTGACCTGGGATATGAAATCCGGCGGTGTCAGGAGCGCGGAAAGGGCGAAGATACCTACTATGATATACCTGCTGAACCTGAGTAATGTTTTTCTTTTAAGTACATTCGCCACCAGAAGAAGCTCCAGCACAATGGGGGTCTGAAATATGACCAGGGAGATGAAGATGAACTGAAGAATATAGAAGATATTTTTATTATAATTGAGCAGCATCCCGACCTTGAAGGGGATAAAGTGACTGCTGGTAAGAAACTTTACCGACAGCGGGATGATGTTGAAATAACTATAGTAAAAGCTGAACACGATTAGGGTAAAACTCATAAACAGGCCGATTACGATTACCCTCTTTTCCTTTATCCGAAGCCCGGGAAAGATAAAACGGACCGCGTTGTAAAGGTGGACGGGAAAAGAAATGATAATACCCGCGAGCAGAGAGATTTTGAGTTTAGTGAGAAACCCTTCGAAAAGGGTGTTCACAAAGAGCTGGTCGTCTGTTGCCAGGTTTTCAATCATGGTGAAAGGGGTAAAAAGAAACTCGATGATATAATTGAAGAAGAGAAAAGCAATGATACTACCCGCGAGCATACCCAGGGCCGAAACGAAAATACGCCGCCTTAGTTCCCTGAGGTGGTCTATGAATGTCATGTGTATAGAATCCGAGACAATCGGGGATGATTTCCGGTCAGTCATGTGTTCCACTTCTTATCCACTGAGTATAAACTCTTTACTTGTATTGTCAAGAATTCCACGGTTCGTCATTTCCTCAAGGCACGATACCGGCATGTTTTACCCATGGTGCAGAAGGCACAGCTCGATTCTTTTTCACTTCCCATTTTATTTCTGCCCGTTCCAAAGAGAAAGCTTAAAGATTTAAGAGGTACCAGCATGTTGGATTCGGTGATAGTCATACCGAAATCGGGGGGATTCTCTTCGAGAAGGCGGTAGATTGTGCCCTGTTCGGAGATATCCCATTCAGATTCACCGGGGCTCAGCAGCGTACTCGTTCGGAAACCTTCGTTCTGTTTCAGGTCCTGCTGTATTCCGCAGTAGAACTGCTCTTTTATGCTGTCCACGCCCCAGGACCCTAAGGCGTCCAGGAGCAAACTGTAAATCGATTTCCCGTTTTTCAGCGCTTCTTTAGACCGCTTTTCCACTTCATTGCCGATGCTGCAGATTCCGGCTATTACTTCCTCGGCACATTCTATTACCTGTACCACAGGCCCGCCGCCGATTTCGATACCGTTGGAAAGGATTACCGAACGCTCACGAAAAGATTCGATCCGGTACCGGCTCCACAAAAGAACCGGTGAAACGAGGGCCGTAAAATCCGAGACCGCCTGTTCAATAGTGTGAGCGTACCGTTCCGATTCCAGCAGCTTTGCAAATCTCCTGCCGAAAAGGGGAAGAAGTGAGGAAATATCAACTTCAAAGGTAAAATCAGTTTCGAACATGTAGTTTTTTCTCCGTTACCCGTTCCGCGGGAAAAAGACCGACCTGGGGAACACCTCTTTGAACCTTGGCTCGGCCGCGAGTTCAAGATAGTGTATTTCATGTTTCATCGCTGAAACTCTGTTCTGCAGCTGTATCGAAAGAAGCGCCCTTACTGCTCCCGCCCCGGCGGCGTTACCTGCCTGGAAAAACCTGTCTGTTGGGACATCCGGGAAAAGTCCGGTAACGATCGCCTTTTTCACATCGATGTGGGTACCGAATGCCCCGGCGATGATGACCTGATCGACCTTCCCCAAAGAAACACCGCTTTCTTCCAGCAGTACGGCAATACCTGCGGCTACAGCTCCCTTGGCAAGCATGAATTCCTGTACATCGTGCTGTGTAATAAAGACATGTTTCGATAGAAAAACACGCGCTCCGTCTGCCGAAGAGGTAACAAGAGGATGGTCCCTGAACCGCCCCCGCCAGTCCAGGGCTCCCTGGGTGTACAGTTCTGAAATAAGATCGATCATCCCGGACCCGCAGATGCCCGCCGGTTTTCCCCCTCCGATCACGGTAACATCGAGGCGGCCGTCCCTGATGGAAACACCATCCACAGCACCTTCGGATGCCAGCATACCGCAGCTGATCTGGCCGCCTTCGAATGCAGGACCCGAAGGAGTGGAAACACTTTGCATCGCGCCGGCTATGGATAGACATATTTCGGTATTGGTTCCCACATCCATGAGAAGGATAGTGTTGCCCCTGGCTATGATCTGCTCCATCCCGAAGAGCATGGCCATATGGTCCGCACCTACGAAACCTGCAATATTAGGGAGCACGAAGCACCGGGCTCCTGGAGCCAGGGTCAGGCCGGCGTCCCTGGCTTTCAAAGAAAGGGCGCCGGAGCACGCCGGTACGTATGGTGCATTCACCAACTGGTTTACAGGCAGATCCAGGAAAAGGTGATGCATGGCGGTATTCCCCGCGAGGGTTACCTCCAGGATATCTTCCCGGCGTACATCGTGGCCGTCGCATACCTGGCCGATCAGGTCCTGAACAGCTTCCCGGAGCAGGTGCCCCAGAGTCCTCCGGTTTTCTTCCGACTGAATCGCAAAAGTAAGGCGGGTGATAATATCAGGTCCGTACCGGATCTGAGGGTTCGCTGCGCCTGCAGTACCAGGAATCCGGCCTGTATCGAGATCCACAAGGTATGCAGCAAGTTTGGTAGATCCGATATCGACAGCCACGCCGTATCTGCGGGGTTCCTCTTTTGAAAGGGCAACGATTTCATTGTTGAAGAGAGTGACATAAAAGGACCATCCGAATTTCCTGGCCGGGTCAGGTATGCAGGCGATCACTTCCGTGTCGATGGTAATATCTTCCTTTTCCAGGTGCAGTGATTCTGCGGTTGCCTGTAATACCCGGGATGCATCATCCCGCACATCGGTGATGGAAGGGGCATCCGTACTGACAGGAACCGACCGGTATCGACAATCCGTTTCCCGGGGATAGAGGGTTACAAAGGACTGCCCTTCCGGCCGGTAGTCGATATGATCCAGGGTCCTGATACTGCAGTCCGAGAGGGGGCGTGTCTGACAGGCCAGGCGTATGCCGGCATCGGCATAATTGCGCTTGAGGGTCTTTTTTTCCTGCTCCGTCGGATCTGTAAAACTGCCTGAAATAGTCCGAATTCTGCATTTGCCGCATATCCCCGAACCACCGCACAGCTGCCCGAAATTGAGATTGGTTCTGAGGGCGGCCTGAAGGATGGTTTCTCCTTCCGGACACTCGATGTTGATCCCGTGAGGGAGGATGAGTACAGACCGTTTCATCATGCTTTTGTTCCGATGGCCCCTTTTCTGTAAGCCCTGGAAAAATTCTGGCAGTGCCTGTCTCTCCCGAGGATGAGTTCCGCCGCCAGTATGGTTCCCCGAAGATCTCTGTCCAGGGGATCGAGGATAGCCGTATCCAGACCAAAACTGATGGCAAGAGCCATAAACGTTTGATTCACCAGGGACCGCAGAGGCAGACCGAAGGATATATTACTCAGTCCTACACTGAAATGGACTTCCGGAAACTCTTCCCCGGCGATTCGAATCGTGTTCAGAACGTAGCTGCCGTTCTGATTATGCGTCGAAGCAGCCATGACCAGTGGATCTATGTATACCCTGTCATCGGAGATACCGTGCTCTCTTGTTATGGCCAGCAGTTTCCGGATGATGCGTAACCGTTTTTCCGTATCCCCGGGGATTCCGTGTTCGTCCATTGCCAGGGCAATAACATCACAGCCGCTTTCAGCCACCAAGGGAAGGATCGTATCGATTTTCTTTTTCTCAAGGCTTATAGAATTGACCATCGGTGTCTTTGCAGTGATGCCTAATGCAGCCGCGAGAGGGTCGTGATTGGCACTGTCCAGACACAGGGGAACATCGGTGACTTCCTGGACACAGGATATCAGCCAGGTCAGGTCTTCAGTCTCTTTATCCGGATGGGTTCCGGCATTGATATCGAGCCAGTCGACTCCGGCCTCCACCTGTTTTACAGCCAGGTTCTGAATGTATGGGGCATTCCGTTCGAGTATGGCTTTCTGTACGAGCTTCAGTGTACCGTTTATCTTTTCCCCGATGATCTTCATGGACGATGCTTCTCCTCGCGGGTGTTTAGTTTATACAATTCGTTTTACCGGTAAATACATTGTAAATATTTCAAGGCAGGTCTCTTTATGAAACCGGGGGGACCGGCTGGAAACAGCCGGTCCCGTAATAACTAAATACCGTAAATAGAACGTGCGTAATGGACACCTGCCGCAGCGTTTTCCGCAAAGTAGTCGCAGCCGGTTTCTTTTACAACCACATCGGTAACCGGTGCACCTCCGACCATAATTTTCACCTGGTTCCGTAAGCCCGCTTCCTTGATGGCGGTTACGGTTTTTGCAGTAGATGTGAAAGCCGAAGTCAGGAATACACTCATGCCGATGATTTTGGCATCCTTGTTGTTCCGTATCGCGTCCACAAAGGTTTCCGGCGTTACATCCACGCCGAGATCGATCACCTGGAAGCCGTTCCCTTCCAGGGCGATAATAACAACATCTTTTCCCAGGTCGTGTATATCTCCCTTAACGGTACCGATAATCGCCTTTCCGATGGTTTCCCTGTTTCCTCCCTCTTTTTCCAGCAGGGGCTGGATCTTGTTCATGATATTCCGCATAATTTCGCCTGCGAACATCATATCGGCGACAAAGGCCTCTTCCCGTTTGTACATTTCACCAATTTCAGCCATGCCGGCCTGACAGGATTTCAGGATCTCGTTCCCTGCCGCCCCGTCTTTGATTGCCTGGTCCACCGTTTCGTAAACTTTCTCCTCTTCCAGATCAATCAAATAGTGTGTTATCTTTTGTAAATCCATATCCGGTACTCCTCCTCGTTTCTTAAAGTCCAGTTACAACGAACCACAGGTATACGCAGGCCAGAGTGTCTATATTTTCCCACCATTTTTTCACGAGTTCCGCGTCGCCCTTGATTTCGACATATTCTTTCATTTTTTCTTCCCAGGATATAACAACTCCAGGTTCATTTTTCTTGGTTTCCATATTGTTTAACCTCCTCACCTTCCTACAGCACACCGTATTCCGTACAGGCTTCGGCCATAGCTCTGAAATTCTCGATCTTTGTATCCTGCTGCATAATTGCTTGCGCATCCAGGATAAAGCCGCCGTCTTTTGCGAGATCCTGTAATATCTTTTTTACGTGTTTTTTAACATCTTCAGGTTCCCCAAATGCAAGGAGATCATTCGGTACACCCCCGCTTATGGCAAATTTATCACCAAGTATTCTATGCACTTCGTAGATATCATCCTTATCACAGTGAAAGATGATGCTCTTGTCGGGAAGTTCACGGAAGGTCTTGAGATTTTTTCCCCATTTCCCCTCGGCATAGTAGATGGTCTGGTGGCCGGCTTCCCAAATCTCTTCTGTCACCATCTTGAGTGTAGGCCAGTAGAACTTGTCAAAGATCTCCTGTGAAAAGAACCCTGTTGCGCCGCGATGCATCCAGTGGCCCACAGGGACCTTCTTTTCCGGATCCGCACCTGCAAGGGCATTCCATTTCATGTACGGGGCTACCGCCTCGGTTGCCTTGAGGAGTTTATCCGGGCATCTCCGTATATCGTATGCAACGCCCCTGAATCCACGGAATTTATCCGCCAGAATGTCAAAAGGGGCTTTCAGTGCCCCGGCAAGACAGGATACAGTTGCGGTTTCCTCCTTCATCCGGGCAACCTGTGCCCCCAGTTTCTGAAAATACATCATGCAGCTGATACCGCCTTTGAGCCATGCCATGTTGTTCTTGAAGGTATTCTCTTTCCCTGGGCCCACAATGTACTTGGATATTCTCGGCATCCACACATTGGCCACGAATTCCGTCGGGTTTTCAATAAACTCGTCGTAATCTTCCATTTTCATGAATGCGTCTTCTTCTGTGCGCGGTTCCATATACTGAAACGATTCATTGGGTTCCAGATCGATTCCAGGCACCCGCAGGTATTTGGTACCGTAGGTTTCGGTCATACCCGTCCATACGTACACCATATTGACTACTGCAGCATCGATACCTTCGATCTCTTTGCACATCGTAATTACAGCATCCAGAGCCTTGTCCACGTCATGAGTAACCTCTTGCGCTGTGTAACCGGCAATGTTGCCGACAAATTCAGCTGCGAAAGGACGGAAAGGAACTTTATCCGGCTTTTCTAGATTCATAGCCTTGATGTACCGTTCCATCCGTTCCTGATACAGCTGTTCCATGGTCTTTGCCATTCTCTGCACCCTCCATAAACAGATTATCTATTTTTAAGACAACTAATTAAAGTGCCTTAAAAAAGTGTACTTGCAGTTTAGCCCGCCATCTACGGTTTGTCAACAAAAATGAGTCATCTACACCAGAGACACGGTGTTCTCTTTTATCGAATGAAAGAGGCATTCACCGGTCTGCTCATCAAAAAAATGCAGTTTTGCATCATTGATTGTAAGCCATATTTCCTGTTCCGACGCCACATCGAAATCCGGTTCTGTCAGTACTTTAATGATCTCTTCTCCGACTTTCACGTCGATTACTGTTTCGTTTCCCAGGGGTTCTGTAACATATACTTCAGAGGGGATACAGTCACCGGCTGGTTTCTTCGTGTGAATCGCTATATCTTCCGGCCGTATACCCAGTACAACCTTACCTGCTTTCAGTGCACCATTCATTTCCTTTACAAATGCGGATTCGCTGCCTGTGAGGGAAAACGCTTTGTGCCTGATAACCTGCTTTCCTTTTTCCTCGCCGATGATGCAGGTTAAAAAATTCATCGGAGGACTGCCCAGAATCGTGGCTACAAACATGTTTTTCGGAAACCGGTAAATAGCTTTCGGACTGTCCACCTGCTGAATGACCCCGTGATTCAGGATGCCGATCCTGTCCCCCATGGAGAGGGCTTCCACCTGATCATGAGTTACGTATATAAAGGTCTCTTTCAGGTTAGTCTGCAGCTCTTTCAGGCTGACTCTCATCTCGAGCCGCAGCAGGGCATCGAGGTTCGAAAGGGGTTCATCCATGAGGTACGCCTTCGGCTGCCGCACGATGGCCCGTCCGATTGCCACGCGCTGTCTTTCTCCGCCGGACAGCTTGGATGGAATCTTCTCCAGAAGCCAGTCGATTTTGAGCTGCCTGGCTACGCTTTCCACCTTTTCCTTGATCTGTTCTTCCGGCAGCTTCTGCTGCCGTAAGGGAAAAGCTATATTATCGAATACCGTTTTATCCGGGTAAAGGGCAAGGTTCTGAAATATCATGGAAATATCCCTTTTACTGGGATGAGTGTCGATAACAGATTCACCTTCAATCAGGATTTCCCCTTCATCGGGTTTTTCCAGACCAACGATGAGCCGGAGGAGAGTCGTTTTCCCTGCTCCGGGAGGTCCCAGGATGCAGAAAAACTCTCCATCCTGGATTTCCAGGGATAAACTATCGATTGCAGTTGTGGATTTAAAGGTTTTGGTTACATCCTTCAATTGTATTGATGCCATGGTACCTTCCTTGATGTATACTTAAGAAAAACGGAGAACCAAATCTGTTGTCACCTCATCGAAGAGGTACAGATTCTTTTCTTCAAACTTGAGCCATTTTACCTCGCCGATGCCGGCCTCGTAATCACTATCCATAGCGGATTTGATGATCGTATCCGGGTTCGCATCCGGGTGGAGATAGACAACAGTTTTTGAACCCAGGGGCTCGTAGCTGATGATTTTTGCTTTCAATTCGGGCATCCCTTTTACCTTGGTATCACTGAGCTTCAGATGTTCCGGGCGAATCCCCAGTACGGTCCGGTCATGCTGTAATGCCTCGTCGACCCGCGTCTTGTAAGCGGCGGAGACCGGAAGGTTTCCGCCTGAAAAATCCTTGAGTTTCAGGGTGCCGGTTTCGTAACTCCCATTGAAGAAATTGATGGTGGGACTCCCGATAAACCGTGCGACGAACAGATTTTTCGGTTTGTTGTACACATTGTGGGGAGTGTCATACTGCTGAAGTACGGCGAAGTTCATAATCGCAATTTTATCCGCCAGACTCATAGCCTCCACCTGATCGTGAGTGACATAGACAGAGGTCTGCCCCAGTTCCTGCTGGATTTTTTTCAGCTCGGCTCTCATGATGTTGCGCAGCGCAGCATCCAGATTGGAAAGGGGTTCGTCCAGGAGAAAAATCTGCGGTTTGGTTACCATGCTCCTGGCAAGGGCGCATTTCTGCATGTCATTGATCGACAGTTTTGATGCGTTTGTGCCCAGAAGATGTTCGATCTGCATGAGATGTGCAACGGCCTTCACCTCCCTGTCGATCTCATGGTGAGGCAGTTTCCGAATTTCCAGGCCGAAAGCGATGTTTTCATAAACGTTCATGTGGGTGAACACCGCATAATTCTGAAACATGAATCCCACGCCCCTCTTTCCGGCAGGAACGTTATTCATCACTTTTCCATCGAAAATAACCTTCCCGGAGTCCGGGTTCAGCAGTCCTGAAATCATGTTCATGGTGGTTGTTTTTCCGCATCCCGAGGGACCTAAGATCGCGACAAACTCTTTATCGTTGATCTCCAGATTCAGATTCTTAACCGCTGTCTGTTTGCCGAAGGTTTTTACCAGGTTTTCAAGTACGATAGTTGCCATATCTATTCCCCGCTATTTCTTTATCGCGCCGAATGTCAGTCCCCGGACCAGGTATTTCTGAATCAGGATTCCGAAGACTATCGGCGGAACCGCGGCAATAATACCCAGGGCGGCTTTCGGTCCGTACAACTGGCCTACCAGGGCCGATTGAAGCTTGCTTATGTGGACCGGGATGGTGCTCCATTTCCTGTCGGTGAGGACCAGGGCGATCAGGAAGTCGCTCCAGTTCAGGATAAACACAAAAAGAGCGGTTGACGCTATTCCTCCCTTCGCCAGGGGAAGAACAACCTTGAAGAAAGCTCCTATGTTCGAGCAGCCGTCGACAATCGCCGCTTCATCGAGTTCTTTGGGAATGTCGTCAAAAAATGTTTTCATGAGCCAGGTGGAGAAGGGGAGGGTTACCACGCCGTAGATAATGACCAGACCGTACCATGTGTCGATCATTCTAAGAAAAGCCCACATGATCATGATAGGAATGATGATGGCAATAGGCGGAAACATCCTGAGCTGCAGGAGAAAGAACGGCAGTTGCCCACCGGCCTTGTACCGGGAAATTCCATAGGATGCCATGACCCCCATGATCATCGCAATTGCCGTTCCCACGACGGATACGATAAGGCTGTTTATAATAGGCCTGATAGCCGTTCCGGCAATGGCACTCATATCAAGCTGCCTGGTGAAAATCGACCGGAAATTATCAAGGGTCGGATTATTGGGAAACCAGTAGATCGTTCCCGCGGCAGCGGTCCATTCCGCGTATGGTTTGAAAGCCATGGTGAAAATCCAGTAAATGGGAAAAAAGAAAAGTACTACAAGAAAAAGGATGAGCACGTATTTTAATATCTTGACATATAATTTCTGTTCCATGATTGTATTCTCCTTCCGCTCCTCTATGCTGACTGTTCCTCGCGTTCCTTAATCGGTTTAAGCGCGTATACGGAAATAATACTGATGATGATCATAATGAGAATACCGCCGGCCGCCACCCAGGACCACTTAAGATATTTGAATCCGTGCTTGTACATGTACACGGAAATCGATTCCGTTGCCGTTCCCGGTCCGCCGGTGGTCATGATCCAGATAGGATCGAAGATCTTCACTGCTTCCATCCCGCGGATGATAAGGGCGATGGTGATAACAGGCTTCAGAAGGGGAAAAACCACCTTCCGGAATCGCTGCCAACCCGAAGCCCCCAGAATGATGGCGGCGTTAATCTGATCTTCCGGCAGGGACATGAGACCCGACAGCAGGATGAGGAACATAAGGGGTGTCCATTCCCATATATCTACGATCATGATGCTTACCATGGCCCATCCGCTCTTCGTGAGCCAGGGTATGGATACATCGGTCATAAAGATTTTTGAGAGGATTGCGTTGATGGGTCCCGCTCCCTGGAACAGCATGTAAAAGGTGAACCCTGCGACCGCAGGCACGATCATCATCGGCATCAGGAGCAGCGAGTGGAAAAACTTTTTCCCGGGGAATTTTTCCAGGAACAGGAATGCCAGTCCCAGTCCCAGGAGGAATTCCACGGGAACCACGACTACCACGATAAGAACCGTGCGAAAAAGAGCCATGAGAAAATCCCTGTCCTGGATGATGAGCCAGTAGTTTTTCAACCATCCCCAGTACTTATATGCTTCGTACCACCTGGTTCCCTGGGCGGTAAGGGGCGACCATTCGGTGAGACTTAAGTATATCGCCGCGAGCATGGGAAAGATAACAATGAAGAGCAGCATGATCTGCGCCGGCAGAATCATATAAAATCCGAATTTCGCCGCATCTGTGAAATTCTTTTTTTTCAGAGAGTTTTCTTTACCTGACAATTCGACTCCTCCTTAACTAATTAAAACGCCTTAAAGAAGTGATAATGCGCAGTTTACATCGGTTCTATCTGTTTGTCAATGAAAAAGAGCCTGATTGCGAAGAATCAGGCTCCCTTCCCTGTGTAGACGGGATCGGCGAATAGGCCTATATCGTCGCTCTGTCCGTGATGGAAGGCCATGCTTTCCGGGTTGCCCGGATAGCTTTGATCTGTTTGTCTCTGCCCTTTGAGTCGGTGATTTTTTCCCATGCCGCGGCAGTGTCCTTCATCGCCTGTTCGGGTGTCTTGTTTCCTGTTAGTGCTTCCTGGAGGTTCGTATCCAGGGTGCTTACATATTCAGAGACGCCGGGAATGATGATCGGCGGAGTGGCCCGTTCGATGCTGCCGATGTAATTGGGAATGTGATATTCGTGGTAACTTCCCACGACAACCGGGTCGGTGAAGTCGGAAATGTGTACCGGATCGTAGTATCCTGCCGGGTTTCCCGTCATCCACCCATAGATCTTACCGCTGGATGCCCACTGGAGGAAGAGGTAAACAGCCTCGGGATACTTGGTGTTCGTTGCAACACCGTGACCGATGCTGGGCCACCATACAGCACGGCGGATCAGTTTTCCTCCCACCATCCTTCCCGGTGAGATACCGGAATTCAGCTTACCTACAACCTTACTGTCCGGGTTGCCTGCGCTGTCCAGGAACTTGGGCATGTTGGGGAACGCGCAGGTAATTGCTGTGCCGCCTGCTGCCATGTTCGCGTACTGTTCCGGCCATCCCCAGGATATTCCGTCCTGATGGTGCCATTTCATGGAATTGACTATTTCCCTTGTTGCCTGAATACCCGCCGGACTGTCGATCAACGGTTTGGCAGTGTTTTCATCGAAATAATACTGGTTCGGATCTGCGAAGGATGTGTACCTCATGTACCAGTTGGTAAAGCCCCAGTACTGGTTTCTGAGGTCTGTACTTCCCAAAAGACCCTGGTCCGGCCTGTGGAAGAATTCGGAGAGCTGGTCCAGCTGCTCCCAGGTGTCCGGCCACTGGAGTTCCCACCCGTACCGGGCCTTGAAATCAGTCCGTTCTTTCGGATCTTCGAACAGGTCCTTCCGGTACACCCATATCTGGTAATCACCGTCCATCAGTACATTGTAGATATGTCCGTCCAGTTTTGAGGCGGATGTGAGGGTTACATCTCCACCGACATACCCGGTTTGAGGGTCGGTCCAATCGGGTTTGTATTTGTCAACGAATTCGTCCAACTGATACAGGGCACCGCTGGATGCCACGTCTGCAAGATCGGATGACCAGTAAGAGTATACATCGTAGCTTCTCGCCCCGGTCTGGTAGTCCTGGACGAGCTTTGTCACCTGCTCGGTTTCCACCATGTCCACAGGAACGATCTCGATGCCCGTTTCTTCCATGAACACATCTTTTACAGCCCGGGAGCCTTCGGGGAATGGTTTTTCCCAGTGTCCTACCGCCCCGGGGGGCATCATTACGACAATCTGTTTCGGCGCTTTTCCCGCGCCTTTAAGCTGACGCAGTGCCTCGATAGCCCTTCCGGGAGCTTCGTTCGGCCCGTACTGATACCGTTCCGCACCCGGGAAGCCCGTTGGACCTCCTATCATTCCTGAAACGAGTCCCTCTTTCGGTTTGATCGCTGTTTCTTTTTTCCCTTCTGCGAAAAGGGAAAAACCGCCTTTCCCGGACCCGATGAAACCGGTTGCTACCGAAGCGGCAGCTATTCCGGCACCTGCTTTAAGAGATTTCCCGAGAAATTCTCTCCGTGAGATCTCGTTCCCCTTTTGTGATCGATTTTTTTCGGCCATAGACTCTCCTTTCTCTTATTCGTTTAAACTTACTAAAACCAGTTTAAAAACTAGGAAAATTATATGTCACCTTCTCCAATAAAGCAAGGAAAAAAAGAGATTTTCATGTTGATCATCCCCGGACAAACCCTGGAGGTGGAACCGCGATCCCGGATTGTGGGGTGATTCAACCGAAAGAGAGGAGGGATCTGACAGGTAAAAGCGCGGCTCCCAGGACAGAGGAATCCTTTCCCAGCTGAGAAGTGAGGATAAAGGTATCATTTTTTATATAAAGAGAAGAGTCGCCGAATACTTTTTTCATAAGCGGCGGAAGGAGATGCTCCGGGTAAGCTGCAATAGTTCCCCCGATAACGATGTAATGGGGATCATACACGGAAATGATGTTATGAATGCCCAGAGAGAGATGCTCCAGGTATTCCTCCCACACAGATACAGCTATTTTATCCTGGTACGAGAGATGGTTGAAGAAGTCCTTGAGGGAGGTTTCCCTGCCGTTACGCTTATTGATGTACAACTGCAGGAGCATCTGTTCCGATACATACTGCTCCCAGCATCCCTGTTTTCCGCAATTGCATGTTCTCCCCTTTGGATAGATGACCTGATGACCCAGCTCTCCAGCCCGGTTGTGAGCACCGGTGTAGAGTTCTCCACCGATCACCATACCTGCCCCGACCCCCCTGGTGATAGAAATATAGATGAGATTCTGCATGCCTTTTGCAATACCAAGCTTCAATTCCGCCAGTGCGGCGGCGTTCGCTTCGTTTTCCAGGTATACCGGAACTCCCAAGGTCCAGGATATCGGGGCAAAGGACACATTTTTAACCCTTAATGTAGGGGAGATCTCAAGAATCTGGTGTCTCGGGTTTACACTGCCCAAAGCCGCGATACCCACCCCAAGGATATTGTCCGCGTTGATACTGTTCCGTTCGATGATGTTTTCGATGGCTGAGAGGATGAGGTTGTTGAGATTCAAGTCTTTCTGATCTTTTTTATATGGGAAATAGAAGTCATCTATGATATCGATATCCAGGTTCACCCTGACGATCCGGATCGCTCCCGGTTCGATATTGATTCCAAAAGAATAACGGGCGTTCGGCAGAAACCGGTATATGACCGGCTTCCTTCCTCCGGTGGAATTCGCCATTCCTGCTTCCTCGGCAAAACCCGATTCAACGAGAAAATCGATATTACTCGAGACAGTGGGGAAGCTGATGTCCGTAATCTGGGAAGCTTCCTGCTTGGTCAGGACCCGGTTCTTATGGAGGAGGTCGAGGATCCGGTCCCGGTTAGCTTTTTTTATACTTTCCTGATCCAGTGGTTTTTGTTCCTGCCTGCTATACATTATGTTTCCTGATACATACTCTATTGCGAAAAAGCCCACAGAGCAAGCTTCTTCTTAAATACTCTTTAAAAAGATCCTGAACACCTTTCCGGAAGCCGCAGGGCGAAGATCTCTTTCCCTTCGAACGTACCTGCTCTGACAAACGTATCTTTGAGACCTTCATGAATAAAGGGGACGATGGTGTCTGTAACGTATAGATGCCCGGGTTCTGCGAACTGTTTTCCCATGTGGAAGACAAAATTGATGGTATCCGAGATGATTCCGCCGGTCTTTCCTCTGCCCTTGAATTCGGTGTTGCCTATGTGAAGTGCCATGGTATATGTGATAAGGGTGTTGTACTGGTAGATTTCAATGCTGCTGATCGTTCTATTCAGAACCAGCCGCAGGCAGGCGATCAGAGGGGCACAGGATGTTCCGTCAAAAGGAAAGAGGACGAGACCCGAGTGGTCCATCCACATCCATATTTTTCCTCCCAGAGGTGAAAAAACGTTTTCCGTATGATCATGAAATGTTTTCTGTATCGCGTCGATGTGGGATTTCCCGGACTTTTTTTTCCATTCCTCAACCATATCCAGTTCGATGTAAAGGAGACTGAAAGTGTACTCCTGCCCGCTTGTTATCTCCTTCCACCCTCCGGGAGCGATTTTCCATTCCTTGTTCATCACTCCCGTGGTGTTATTCTGTGCAGCGTCATCTACAGGACTGAAGGTGAGCACATCTTTTATCCGCCTGGAAGTAATGCCCGCCTGTAACAGAGGTTTCTTCAGATAATCTACTGCACCGCGGTGAAAGAGACTTCCTATATCTTCTATAGATCCGGCAGGATCGACAATCCCGATACGTAACCCTGGTGTGTTATGAGCTGCATTCAAGGCCTTTCGCCACAGGGAATCCGGAACAGTAGTGATATCGATATAAAGTACGCATGGAGAGGGAGGTTCTTTCAGGAAACTCTGCAGCTCTTCAGGACCTTTGAATGTACACGAAACCGTGCGGGCCTTCTCCAGGGAGGAAAAATGCTTTCTTATCGATGGTTTTAAAGTGAAAATGAATACATTCATAACCGCTGGAACTCCAGTTTGTATGAAAACGGACCGTTTTTCCCTTTACCTGTCACATTGAATTCCCGGGCAATAATATCCTCAAGCATCACTTTAATGACGATGCTGATGGTGATGGCGTTTGCCGCCGACCGCTGCTCCAGGTCTGCCGTTTCTTTAACTGTCTGTATCTTTTTAAGATCTTCCAGGTTGTCCGTATATTCACAGGAACCGGCATGTACACCGATCCGCAGAAAGACCGGTTCTGATAGTATGCATCTGGTCCGGTTATAGATGAACAGTTCGTGGATAATTTCAATCGCACTGACTGCGGCACTCATATGTTTGTTTCCGAAAAAGAATGCCGCCAGACCTCCGTCACCTTCCCAGTTCCATATGCGTCCGTTCCTCCGGATTACCGAATCCTGAACAATCTCCCTGATGTCCTGGTATGTTTTCTGAATGTCCTTGTCGCTATATTTCCGAACCAGTTTCGTGTTTCCCACGATATCCACGGCAATAAATGCCAGGGTATATTCCATGCCTTCCTGCAGGACCCCCCAGTTCCGTGTATGCCGTACTTTCGGGTCCTCCACAAAAAACCTGTTCACGGAATCGTAGATAAACCCAAGTTCAAATGTGCCTTTTATGATTTCCCTCAAATATGATATGGGATATTTTCGCCCCATGAATCCTTCTTCGTGTGCACGGATAAGGAGTGCTACAAAAGTGGGAAACCGCTCTGCATCGATAACGTCAACCACGATCTGCCCGGCCACTTCCTTATTGGGAATAGAAAGGCTTTCCGGAAATCCTGTACGTGCATGGATATCGTACCCGGGGAATATTTCCCGGATCATGTGGGTCATTACCCGGGGTTCCATGGACTCCGTCAGTGCCCGGATACAGTGGGAGCGTAAACGGGTAGACACGTTGATATGCATACGTTGTATATTGTGTTCATATTACTTCCATTGTGCAAGAGGTTGATAGGTGACCGAAGGGTATCAGGGAGTTTTTCACGCTGGACCATGAACTGGATCAGCCGCAGCATTAAGTTGATATAATTGGTCGTACAGAGGGAATATGTCGAATAAAAAAGTACTCCCGCTGATGTGCATATCGATTACCGTTGTAATCTGGGGACTCTCCTTTATCAGTATTAAGATATCGGTTCAGGTGCTACCGCCGATGACTCTGGCCCTGCTGAGGTTCCTCCTCGCTTCCCTGGTACTGTTTGCTTGGCTCCGTATAAAGGAACCCGGGGCCAGGATGAAACGGAAGGATATCCCCAGGACCCTTCTCGGAGGCGCGGCTGGGATTACGGCATACTTTTTTTTCGAGAACAACGGCGTGAAGCTGATAACCGCATCTGAAGCATCGATTATTATCGGTATCATCCCTGTAGTCGGCCTCCTGGCTGGAAGCCTGTTGTTCAGGAAGAAACTCTCGGTCATACAGGTTGTCAGTGTAATACTCTCCTTCGGCGGAGTTATACTCGTAGCAGGAGCAAAAGTCTCCCCGGCGGCCGGCGCCGGCGCCAAAACTTCCGGATATCTTTTCATGTGCGGTGCTGTTCTTGCCTGGGTGGTGTACAATTTTCTTACCCGCCCCCTCCATAAGGGGTACTCCAACCTTGCAATTACCTGTTATCAGACCTTTTGGGGTACTCTCCTGCTGGTTCCCCTCTCTCTGTTCGAATTCCGGTTCTGGCAGCCGATTCCTGTGAGTATTGTGTTCCACATCGTATTCCTCGGCCTTGCAAGTTCCGCCCTGGGGTGTTTTTTCTATATCTTTTCCCTTAAGGAACTGGGGGTAACGATAAACATCTTGTTTATCAATGTTATCCCTGTGGTGACAGTGGTTGCGGGCTTGATCATTTTGGGTGAAACCCTCAGCCCTCTTCAGCTGGCAGGAGGCGGCATGATCCTGGGTGCGGTAACCCTTTCCGTGAGCAGACCGTCCAGGGTCCGGTTATAATTCGTACCCAGTCCAGGCGAAATTCCTCTTTCTCTTTGGAAATTGTCGGTAATCCTGATCAGAGGTCACTACTTCCATCCTGCTCAATATAACGTTGACGAGATACCCTTTCCAACTTAGTATGAACAGGAATAATGAGAAAACGTAGTAGTCAGGACATTCCTGCAGGTGAATCCGGCGCTGTGCATGTCTCCATACAGGTAAAAATCGTTGCCCTGATCCTTGTCTCCCTTATACTCACCACCATGGCTGTACTGTTTTTCGCTGTTACAACCCAGAAAAACAGTCTTTTATCTGCTGCGGACAGGACCCTGAATATGAATTCAGAAACACTGAACCAGACCATACGGGCAATCATGCTGAACGGTGAAGCCGGAATTGCTGTCCGTACCATGGAGAATCTGGAAAATGTGCAGGGTATCGAGAACCTGGAAATCTACCGAACCAGTAGTGTCACCGCTTTTACTAATTACGAAACTATCGATTTCGTGAACAGTTATCAGAAAAAATACCAGTTCGAAAAAACCGAAAGACATCCGGAAAAAACTCTGTACAACAACTATTTTCAGGAGGTTATCGATACCAACACACCGGTAAAAGTGGAAAATAAAATAATGCGTACCCTGGAATACTATTACCCTCTGATCAACACACCTGAATGCCGGAGTTGTCATGGAACGGAACGGTTCCTGAGAGGGATTGCGTATACAAAGATCTCCACAAACTTCGTCTATGATCAGATTGACCGGGTACGGTTGATCCTTTCGGTTATTCTTATCCTGGCGGGAATCGTTACAGGCCTTATTATCATCCTGTTCATGAGGCGGATAATCATCCAGCCGCTTCTGCAGATCGGGAGTGTTCTCCAGGGTGTCGGAAGGGGGCGGATGGACATCCAGGTCCCTGTTACTACCAGGGACGAACTGGGTATGATAGCAGGATTTACCAACAACATGATCACCAGCCTCAAACATCGTACCGAGGAAGTACAGATCACCCAGGACGTTACGATCATGAGCCTCGCATCTCTTGCGGAAACCAGGGACAATGAAACCGGTGAGCATATCATCAGGACACAGCATTACGTGAAGATTCTGGCAGAGCATCTATCCCTGGACGAAGAGATGATCAATCTCCTGTTCAAGTCTGCTCCACTCCATGATATCGGAAAAGTAGGAATTCCTGATTCGATCCTCCTCAAACCGGGACCCTTAGATGAGGATGAGTGGGTGGTGATGAAAACCCACACCATACTCGGCTACGAGTCCTTAAGGATCTCCGGGGAAAAACTGGGCACCAGCTCCTTCCTCCGGATTGCCCGGGAGATAACCCTGTCCCATCATGAAAAATGGGACGGATCCGGTTATTCCCAGGGACTGGCAGGGAGGGATATCCCCCTGTCCGGAAGGCTTATGGCGCTGGCGGATGTGTACGACGCATTGATATCGGAAAGGGTATATAAAAAAGCCTTTACCCACGAAAAAACAACAGAGATCATTAACAGTTCAAGAGGAACTCATTTCGATCCTGATGTGGCAGATGCTTTTTTTACCCGGCAGATGGATTTTCGTGATGTAGCGGAACAGTACCGGTCGGAGCCGCGGCATGTCGACGGGCTTGAAGAGAACTGATGCAGCCGGGTGTTTCAACTTCCATCGTGTCTATTCTCCTCATTCTCTTTTTCTCGATCAGTTCTGCTGTCTTCGGAGGTCCAGAAGGGAGCGGTCCTGATGGGCTGGACGGATTATCCGAAAGAGATAGAACCATACTGGAGAAAAAGGGGATTCTGCTGTTTTCGAAGCCCGATAGTATTGAAGCCGCAGTCATTTTTGAAACAGACCGTGACACCACCTGGAATATCATCTCGGTGACCGAGGATCAGTGGAAGTATATTAAGGAACTCAAAGAAGTCCGGGTAAGAGACAGGACCGCAGGTCAATCTTTTGAAACACATGTCATCCGCTTCCTCTCTTTTCGGGCTGAATATGATATTGTTATCGACTTCGACCCCCGGAAGTACACTCTGCTGTGGCGTCTGGATCCTTCAAAAGCCAGCGATGCAGTATCTCACATGGAAGGATACTGGAGGCTGTATACCTACGGCCCTGACAGAACCCTGGGCCGGTACGGAAGCAGCGTGCTTCTTTCAACAGTACCCGAGGTGCTGCAGCAGCTGTTTCGGAAAGGAGGGGTCCGGCGTTCCCTCCTTTCGGTGAAAAAATATATTGAAGCACCTCCAAAATAACTGAATATTTCCTTAAAGCGTTCAATTAACTCGATTCGGATTTGATTGTATGGTATAATACCCCGGGTTTTTGGAATGACAACGGAAGATGAAAAGATTATTCTGCAGCTATTCAGTCTCAAACTGGTGTCATTTAAACGGGGCGTTCATGGAGAAATCCGTGGAAGCGGCTTGTTGAACCCCCTTCTTGACAAACTGAGCCTCTTTACCATGCTTATTCTACAGGGGAAATTTTATTCCAGGTACAAAAACCTTGGACGGTATAGGGGAAAGCGTGTTGCAAATTCCTTTGCTCCCCCTGTGGGGTCCGGGCCTCAATTCCGTGCGTTAAAGGGTCTGATAAAAACCCATCTTTTTGGAAGACCATCACCCATTGCCATGACCTTTGCCGTAACGTACAAATGCCAATGCAGATGTGTTCACTGCAGTGCAGCTAACCACTACCGGACGGATGTACCGGAATTGACAACTGAAGAAGCGAAAAAACTGATCGATGACAGCCTGGACATGGGAGTCACCATTATCGCTTTTACCGGAGGGGAACCCCTCCTTCGAAAAGATATATTCACATTGATTGCACATGTGAATCAGAAGAAAGCCATGCCCATCATGTTCACCAGCGGACAGTTCCTCACCGATACCAATGTGGATAAACTGGCTGAAGCCGGATTATATTCTCTCTTCGTCAGTTTAGACAGTACCGACCCGGAGGAACATGACTCTTTAAGAGGATCACCCGGTCTTTTCAAACAAGCAGTGGATGGGCTGTTGAAAATGAAATCCAGGGGTGTCCTGGTGTCCCTCTCTTCCTATGCCTCCCGGACAGGTACAAAACGGGGGGACTACAAGAACATCTATAACCTGGCCAAGGAACTGGGTCTGCACAATGTAATGCTCTTCGACAGTGTCCCGACGGGAGCGCTGCTTAAAGATACCCGGGAGATGCTTACCCCGGAACAGCGGGAGGAAATTGCCAGGTATTCGGAGAACATTTTCCAGAACGGCATCGTGCCGACACTCTCTTCCCAGTCCTGGCAGAATTCCATCGGGGGTTACCTGGCTGGAATCGGATGCCTTGCCGGGAACATTCAGTACTATGTTTCCGCCTATGGAGATGTCGCACCTTGTGATTTCACCCCCCTCTCTTTCGGCAATATAAGGAAAGAAGAGCTTAAGGATATCTGGAAAAAGATGATCGGCCATCCGGCATATAAGAAACGGGTAACTTACTGCCGAATGCAGCATCCTGAGTTCCGCAGGGAGTACATCGATCCTATTCCCGGGGGCGCCTGCTTACCTTACGATATCGCAAACTTCGAACGTCAGAAAATCAGGACCGGATAAACAGTAAACAGGCTTTTACGGCGGTTCGTTTTTACAGTACCGTTTCTGATTCGAAATGAGTTTCCTTTTCCAGTTTAAGCCATTCTATCAGTTTGTTGTTTTTGGCGAGTTCAAAAGCTTCTTTTCGTGAAATAGGTACTGCTTCGTGGAAAAACGTGCTTATCTGACCCCTGAAATAGAAGCATTTGTCTTCCACCATTTCGTATACAAGCAATTCATCAGGGGGAACTGTATACGCCTTCCCTCTCCACTGAAAGAACTCGTAGTTTTCCATGGCTGAAGTCATACAATAAATATAGACATACTCAGGCCAATTCGCAAATAGTTTATTTTGGGAAAAAATGTTTCGATAATGAAATACCGCCTATCGTTAAGCCGAGCTTCACAATTGTCCCACAGGGCCGGGATATCCTGCCAGACTTCCGTTCCTTCACATCCTCTTCTTCTACTGACACAAAAAGAGCCGGCCGCGGAAGCAACCGACTCTTTTTATGCCCGGAAAAGGATTTGGCTTTCACACCTCAGCGTCCTGCTTCGGTGTTCCAGCCCGCCTCGTTCACTGGCGAGCCACCTCCTGTGGCTCTTCCGCCCTTTAGGGCGCGTTCACTCGTTTCACATCCTTTTCTTCTACTGACACAAAAAGAGCCGGCCGCGGAAGCAACCGACTCTTTTTATGCCCGGAAAAGGATTTGAACCTTCACGGCCTTACGGCCACTAGACCCTGAACCTAGCGTGTCTACCAATTTCACCATCCGGGCGATAATCGCAGGAGAATATTATAAAACTTCCGAACCGGTGTCAAGATTACTAAGCAGCAGGAACCGTGGGGGCAGCTTGACGTAATCCTGCCTCCACAGAATGTATGGGTAAAAAGGCGGGGCATCCTGGTTCGGGGAAATAAGGAGCCCGGTTATTTTT
>JAJSAL010000064.1 GCA_024274705.1 Spirochaetota bacterium | reverse complement strand
CGCCTCTGGATGGGTATCCCCCCTAAGGCTACTTCACTTACCTTAAGACCTGTTTTACCCAATGGTACATACTTCATGCTGTTCAGCCCCCCTGGGCAGTGTAGCGGGATGCGCCGGAAAACTCAACCAATATTGTACAATCGCCGTTTTTGTGGTATATATCCGGCATGGCCGACACAAGTATTTCTATACGGAACATATCTCCCTATTCCTTTCTGAGCGCCGGAATAGTCCTTGTATTCCTGGTGCCCATCAATATCGCCATGGACACAAAAATGCTCCTTTTGGAGCGTTTTTTCCCGGGAGGGGGCTGGGTGGAAATTGCCGGGCTTACCGTGTATGCGATACTCTTAAGCAGGGCTTTTCTTAAGACCGATTCAATCAGCAAAGTCAGGAGCAGGTACTGGCGGCTTTTTTCCTTCGTCTTTTTCCTGCAGCTTCTCCTGGGTATATCAGTGTCTTCCATCTTTCTCATGACCGGAAAGCTTCATCTTCCGGTTCCTGCCTTGATCATCGGTGGATCGATCTACAGAAACGAAGTCTCTATCATGCTCTTCATTTTCAGTGGTACCCTGGTGCTTACCGGCCCGGGCTGGTGCTCCCACCTCTGTTACTTTGGAGCTATGGATGATTTTTTTTCGAAGCGGAAAAAAGGTTCCGTGACGGACAGGCCGATTTCGTATGTCTGGAAATACCTGGCTATTGCACTGACAGTCGCGGCGGCGTTTCTGTTACGTGCATTTGGTACAGGTTCCGGCATTCCCCTCTGGATAGCCGCCGGGTTCGGGGTGTTCGGTATCGCGGTATCGGTATTCTTGTCCCGAAATCGCGGGCAGATGGTCCACTGTACCGCCTACTGTCCCATAGGGGGGGTAACGACCCTTCTTGGCAAGCTCTACCCCTTCAGGTTCCGTATAGACCGGACCACCTGTACCGACTGCGGGAGGTGCGGCAAGTCGTGCCGCTATGGTGCCCTCTCGAAAGCACACATAACATCCGGCACAGCGGGGTGGAACTGCACCCTCTGCGGCGATTGTATTTCCGTGTGTAACGAGGGTGCGATAGCAATGAAACCCCTCTTTTCAAAACGAGATGTGTGGCCGGTGTATGCTGCATTGATTATCGGCCTCCACGCAGTGTTCCTCGGACTCGCCCGTATTTGAAATTACAGGCCGGCTAGCGCCTCGCCGTATGCAAAGCTCTCTTTCTTCGCATCTTCGTCGGGATTCCAGAGTGCTTTGATTCCCTCCCGGGGTACGGTGAACCCCGCTTTTTCAGCCAGACTTTTAAGAATCTTCACCGACTCTCCACTCCAGCCGTAGGCCCCGAACACAGCGGCTTTCTTTTCTTTGAACCCGAGTCCCCGGATCTCCTCCATGATTGCGGCTATTGAGGTGAGGATCCCTCTATTGACAGTCGGGGATCCCAATACCATGGTCTTAGATTTAAAGATTTCAGCTATGATGTCATTTTTATCCGTCTTGGCGCTGTTGTAGAGTTTTACATTTACCTCCGGATCTGCAGAGCGGATGCCCTTTGCTATGGTTTCCGCCATCACCCGTGTCCCGTTCCACATGGTGTCATATACTATGGTAATCTGATTCTCCTGGTAATTGTCCGCCCAGGCAAGATACTTCTCCACGATCTGCACAGGATTGTCCCGCCATATAACGCCGTGACTGGTGCAGATGATATCCAGAGGAAGCTTAAGCGAGAGAAATTCTTCGATTTTTTTCGTCACCAGAGAACTGAAGGGTGTTAGGATGTTGGCATAATACTTAAGACATTCGGTAAAAAGCTCGCCCTGGTCCACCAGGTCATTGAACATATATTCCGTAGCATAATGCTGG
>JAJSAL010000063.1 GCA_024274705.1 Spirochaetota bacterium | reverse complement strand
TCGAGGCAGCGTTTTGCCTGCGGCTTCCTTCAGATTCAGGGTCACCCCTGACACCCTTGCCGTCCAGCTAACAGTTCCCCTTGCCGGGCCTGTAGAGGACTTTCACCTCCAAGTAGGTGCGCCCCTGCCGGGCGCACATAAAAAAAACCCCCCGTCGCCGGGGGTTGTGGAATTGCCTGGGAGCAGGAATTACATAAACTGGTCGATGTTGGATTTGTCGATTACGAATCCGTCGATGAGGAGTTTCTTTACGCCTTTCTCTCCATTGATCTGGGCGATAAGACTGCGGACGATGACCTGGGCCATCTGTTTGTTGTCCTGTTTGATGGTGCCGGTAAGTTCACCGTCTTTGATCGATTTAAGAGCTCCGGGAAGACCGTCGAAACCGAATACTTTGACCTTGTTCAGCAGCCCTTTTTCCTTGACTGCGGCGAGTCCGGCCAGAGCGCCCGGGTCCCATGCCCCGAACACAGCGGTGATATCCGGATTGGCTGAAAGTTCATTGATGGCCGTTTCGTAGGCTTTGCCATCGTCCCAGTCGCAGGCGCGGTAGATTACTTCGTACCCGTTGGCTTCAACGACTTGGCGCACACCATCCCGACGGGCGTCACCTGTCTGATGGCCTAACGTACCGCCTAGAATAAGAACCTTACCTTTGGAAGTATTGTCCACGATATACTGTCCCATAACCCGGGCGGATGACAGGTTGTCTGTCTGTGCAAGAGCGGTTACATTCGGGTCATCGATGGCCGTGTCCACGGCTACGCAGATGATTCCTTTCGCAGCCGCGTTTTTAAGGGATTCGCCGAATGCACGGTTGTCTACTGCGCCGATGATGATACCGTCCACATTCCTGTTGATGGCATTGTCTACAGCACCCTTCTGCATGGCCGCATCAGCTTCGGTGGGGGTCATGTCCAGAAGTTTGACACCCTGGGCGTCTGCTTCTTCCTTTACATATTCCGCCATCTGCACCCAGAAAGGTGTGATGTGGGGAAAGCCGACGTAGGCGATGGTGATTTCGCCGGAATCGCCGGTTTCCTGGGCTCCTTCTGCGAATACTGTTCCTGTGGTAAGCAGAAGCATGCTAAGAATGAGAAGTGCGAGGGTAATGGATTTTTTCATATTATTCTCCTCCATTTTTATTTTTTCCCGTTTTACAAACGGGCTTATGCCTTTGATTCTCTCTGGCGTTGCATGAAGTCCAGCCATACAGCGAAGATAATGACCAGCCCGATGCTTATCCTCTGCCAGGATGAGCTCACCCCCATGTGGCTCAGCCCCGCGTTCAGTGCGTTGATGATGAGTACACCGATGACCGTTCTGCCTGCACCGCCGATACCGCCGGAAAGGCTCGTTCCTCCGATGATGACCGCGGCGATGGCATTGAGTTCCATGCCGTTGCCCCAGGAAGAGTTGGTGAAATTGAGCCTGGAAGACTGGATAATCGCGGACAGCCCTGCGAATAATCCGCCGAGGGTGTAGTAGATGAAGTAGTATTTCTTCACCGGTACTCCCGCCAGACGGGCGACTTCGTTACTGCCGCCGATGGCGTAACAACTGAATCCCAGCTTGGTTCTGGTTAAGAATATATACACCAGGATGAATGTCACCGCCATGATGCTGATAGGGATGAGATACCCGCTTCCTATCATCTGGAAGGATTCGGGAAACTGGGACATGTCTTTATTCCGTGCGAGGATTTCCGCCAGTCCCCGGAACGCTTTCATCATACCCAGGGTCCCGATGAAAGCCGGTATCCCTGTCCCCACGATGAGCAAGCCGTTGAGGGCCCCGCAAGCAGCGCCGATGGCAAGAGCGAAGACTACAACCCAGAATATGGGTATACCGGAGATAAGCATCCACCCCACGCAAACCGCTACCAGGCAGAAGAGAGACCCGATGGAGAGGTCCAGACCTCCGGAGATGAGGACGATAGTCGGTCCTGCAGCAAGGGTCCCCAGGATGACTGCCTGAGTAAGGATCGTCTTGAAGGTATCGAAAGACCTGAACGTGGGAGACATGATCGAAAAAATGACATAGATGATGATCAGTCCCAGAAGGGATTGAAAACCCTTCCGCATTTGTGACTTTGCTGTTGTGCTGATTGCAAGTGCCATAGTATTCCTCTTTTATTCCGAATGTGCTCCGATTGCCGCTCGAAGGATGTCTTCCTCTCTGGCTTCGCCCCGTTTGAATTCTTTTACAATGGTGCCGTGATATAAGACAACAACCCGGTGACCCATCTCCAAAGCTTCCTGGTAATCCGATGTGAGCATCAGGATGCCGATCCCTTGTTCCAGTAGGCTGCTCATGAGGGAGTATACCTCTGCCCGGCCTGCAATATCGATACCCCTGGTAGGTTCATCGAAGACGAGAACTTTGCTCTCTGTTCCGAGCCACTTGGCCACTACTGCTTTCTGCTGATTACCGCCGGAGAGCTGTCCCGCTTTTGTTTCCTTAGTTGGTGCTTTGATATTGAGTTTTTCCATATATGTTTCGCATTCAAGACTCATCCTCCGATGATCGATGAAACCAAAACGGGTAAGTCTGTTTGCATTGGGCAGTCCGTAATTATCCCGGATACTGTGGATCAGAATCAGACCCAGTGTCTTTCTGTCTTCCGTCAGGTAGGATAACCCGGCATCTATCGCCTTTGTGGGAGACGAATAATTGATCTTCTTCCCGTCTACATACACATCTCCACTGTCACAGGGATCGATACCGCAGATAGCCCTTCCAAGCTCGGTCTTTCCTGCTCCCATCAGTCCGGTAATACTGACGATTTCTCCTTTTTTTACGTTAAGGGAAATCCCTTTCAGCTTTTCTCCCTGCCTGATGTCAACGAGTTTCAACGCTTCCTTTTCCTGTGGTTGCCCTAAAAGTGGATACTGATTTTCGATCTTACGGCCGATCATCTTCTCTAAAATCTCATCCAGACTGATATCGGAGATGTTGTATACACCCACATTTTTACCATCCCTTAAGATTGTTACTCTGTCCCCGATTTCATGGACTTCTGCGTACCTGTGGGAAATATAGATAAAGCCTACATTGTGACTCACCTTAAGCTCATGGATGACATCGAAAAGGTTTTTCCTGGACCGGTCCTCCAGTACATCCGTAGGTTCGTCCAGTACCAGCACCCGGGCATCTTTAACCAGTGCTTTGGCGATCTCCACGAGCTTCTGCTGGGTAACGCTTAAGAGTCCGACCATTTCGTAGGGATCCAGGTCTATGTGGAATTTTTTGAGATAATACGCAGCCTTTTCATAGAGCTCTTTCTTTTTTACTAAACAGAAACGAAGGGGCTCGGCTCCGAGAAACATGTTTCTGGCGATATCCAGCTCGGGAACGAGATTGAGTTCCTGATAGATGAATCTGCATCCCTTATCCAGAGGTTCCTGAGGACTGTTGATTTCTAGGGGGCGGCCGGACAGAAAGATTTCCCCCTCATCCATAGTGTAAGCTCCGCTTAAGATCTTGATAAGGGTACTCTTTCCTGCCCCGTTTTCTCCTAGAAGCATATGTACTTCGCCCGGTTTCAGGACAAAATCCACATTGTCCAGGGCAAGTACGCCGGGAAACCGCTTTACGATACCTTTCATCCGTACGAGGGGCGATACAGCTGTAGCCTGTGCTGACATGTATAGTCCTTAATTAGGGATTGAATGTTGATGTTCTCTCTTTATACTGCTAATACTGTGCCAAGTTGTGGCCCTTCAGGGCTGTAGTTATTATTGTCTTATAAGGTAATGAAATAGCTGGTATGCTCCGGCGGCACATCAGGAAATTTCCACGGCACGGGTGTACACAAGTTACCCAAATATTACCCATCCTTTACCCGGGCAGTTCCATTTCCTTGCTCTTTTCCTGTGCTGAAGTTATACTACCTGAGTATGAATTTTTCCCTCCTTATCGTCGATGATGAGCAGGAAGTGTGTGAATCCCTTAAACGGATAGTCGCCTCCAACGGGTACCGGGTGTTCACAGAAACTGATTCGAGGAAGGTTATTCCCTTCATCGGACGTACAAAGATCGATCTTATCATCATGGATATCAAGATGCCGTATTTAAACGGCATCGATCTTTTGCAGATCCTGAAAAAAGAGGCTCCTTCCATCCCGGTCATTATCATCTCCGGTTTTGCTACGATCGATGATGCTGTACAGGCGATGCGGTACGGGGTACTCAATATATTCACGAAACCGGTGAACAATGAAAAGCTTCTGGGTGAGATCAGACAGGTTGCGCGGAACGTAGAACACAAGGGGATTGCCAGGGCATCCGGCAGGTTCATCACCCGGAGCAGTGAAATGGAAAAACTACTCCTCCTGGTAAGGAAGGCGGCTCCTACTGATGCTGCAGTAATCATAACCGGTGAGAGCGGAACAGGCAAAGAACTGATTGCCGATGTGCTGCACCATTCCAGCAGGAGAAAAGATGCGCCTTATATCAAGATCAACTGCGCCGCAATTCCGGAGTCCCTTATCGAAAGTGAAATGTTCGGATATGAGAAGGGAGCATTCACGGATGCTAAATCCCGGTATATCGGAAAATTCGAACAGGCAACGAAAGGAACGATCTTCCTCGATGAAATCGGTGATATGAGTCTCCAGACCCAGGCAAAGATGCTCCGGGTTCTTCAGGAAAAACAGTTCTCCCGGGTAGGAGGGGCCCATCTTATACATTCGGACTGCAGAATTATTGCAGCCACCAACAAAGATCTGAAAACGGAAATAGAACAGGGTAAATTCCGGGGAGACCTTTACTACCGGCTTTCGGTAATCACCTTGAACATTCCCTCCTTACGTGAGCGGAAAGAGGATATTCCCCTGTTGGCGGAGTATTTCCTGGATTACTTCTGCGAGGTGTACAATAAACGCATTTCCGGTTTTTCCGGTGAAGTAGATCGGGTGATCTGTGCTTACGACTGGCCTGGTAATGTACGTGAGCTTAAGAACTTTATCGAAAGGGCAGTAATCTTCACTGATGAAGATATAATCCGTACTGACATCATTCCTGAACAGTACCGGCTTATACTGTCAGATTATCACGAAAAGTCTCGGAAAATCATACTCGATGCTCTCAAGGAGAGTGAAGGTAACCGGAAAGACGCTGCCCGGATCCTCAACATCAGCAGAAAAACCCTGTACAACAGAATGAAAAAACTGAATATCAAATGAACGAAACCCCTAAACAGCCCATCATCAGAATGAGAGATATCCACGTTTCTTACGGCCCGGTAAAAGCACTCTGCGGTGTGGATTTCGATCTCTACCCGGGAGAGATCCATGCCCTGGTGGGGGAGCACAGGGCCGGGAAATCGTCTCTGGTCAAGCTGTTGAGCGGTGCAGTACGGAAAAACCAGGGGAAAATTGCGATAAAAGGGAGGCAGTATGATTACCTCCGGCCGGGAACAGCTATTGAGAAGGGTATCGGCATTGTTTATCAAAGCTCGAACATCATAGAAACCTTAAGTGCTATGGAGAATATATTTACCGGACGCCCCTTAAGGAATCCCTCTCTGTTCCTGAACAAGAAGGCAATGGAACGTAAGACAAGGGAGCTTCTTAAGAGACTCCAGTTGGATATAGATGTGCACACACCACTGTCTCTGCTCACAGAAGGTCAGAAACACATGGTGGAGGTTGCAAAGATCCTCATCAGCGATCCGGAAATAATAATCCTCGATGAGATTTCGAGTAAACTTACCCCAACGGAAATGAAGACGATCTACCGGATCATCCAGAATCACAAGGATGAAGGAAAAAGTGTTATCTATATATCCCACGATATGGACGAAATTCTCCGATTGGCCGACAGGGTGACGATACTAAAGAACGGTTACCGCAGAGGAACCGAGTACATCCATGACCTGGACAAATACCGACTGTTCCAGCTTACCTACTCGTTTGTTCTGGACCGGGAAGAGGTGAAAAAGGAAAATATCCAGTACCACTTGTTCAAACGGTATGTGGAAAATATTGTACACCATATCCCTATCGGTGCAGTTCTTCTGAATCAGGAGGGTTGTCCCCAGGTGTACAATCTGGCTGCTATGAAAATTCTGTGTTTTCATGATGGATCAACTCCTTCCCGTATCGAAGACCTGGTACACTGTTTCGATGGAACAGTTCAGAAGGAATTGGAACGGCATATCACCTCCAGGCAGGAGTACACCTGGGAAGAAGTTAAGACAGGGGACGGAAATTCTGTTCGAATTGATGTGTTCCCTTTTCATGATGATGACTATGTGTTCCGTGGGACCGTGCTCTTCCTGCAGGATGTCTCTCTGGATCAGTACATGTCGGAATATATCATCGAAAGTGAGAAGATGGCTTCCATTGCGGAGGTCGCTGTGGGTGTTGCCCATGAGATCAACAACCCTCTCTACATCATTCAGAATTATCTGGAACTGATCAAAACAGGGGAGAGTACAGGGAAAGACGATTTCGAAAAAATCGAGAAAGAACTGGGCAGGATCGTGGAGATTATAGGGAGCCTTCTTTCATTTTCACGGTCTAAAACGATTCCCGGCAGGACAGTGAACATATCATCACTCTTAGAAGAGGTGACTCTCCTGGTCAGTCATGCAATTGGGGAAAAATCGATACACCTCCTTAAGGAATGGGGGCAGGACTCTCTGGAAGTAAGCGGAGATGAAAACAGGCTCAAACAGCTTTTTCTCAATCTGCTGATGAACAGTATCGAAGCTGTCCTGGATGGCGGTACCATAGAGGTTGTGCTGAACAATGGGGATGAATATTTTGATATTACCATTGCTGATAATGGGTACGGGATCCCTCAGGATGTACAGGACCGAATATTCAATCCGTTTTTCAGCACGAAAATAAACAAAAAAAATACCGGTCTCGGTCTTTCGATATGCAGACAGATCGTGAAGGAGCACAACGGGGCACTGTCTTTCGAAAGCAGCCCGGGCCAGAAAACCCGGTTTACCGTCCGGTTGCCGAAATCAGGTCCTTCCCTGTGAATGCTCAATTGATTCAGCGATGTCTGGAAACAGACCACCTCTATACGACCTGTTTCTGCGGAGTCGAAGAGGAAGAGTACCTCATCCGGTATACAGACAATGACATTCTATATTTGAATTATAAACTTGTTCAGAAACTTCAGTTTCTGCAATGAGCCTAAGTAAACTATCTTTACCAATAGATGCCTCATAATATCTCTCACGAAGAGATTTGATTTTATTGAAAACACTCAGTATTTTTGCCATATAGTATAATTATGCTTTTATTCACGGTTTTGCCAACATAATCGTGAATAAATAGCAAAATCTTTTGATGATTCACGGTTTTCTGCACAATAGCATGAATCCGATCTACACCTGTATTATAAATAGCGTTCTATAATAATATTTATTTCACTTGAATATATTCCATTTTAGGTTTATTATTATACCATGAAAACGACTATTGATATTCCTGATGCTACGATTATGGAACTTATGAATTTTACTCATGCGAAAACAAAACGTGAAGCTGTATTAAAGGCAATAGGGGAATACAACAAAAAACATAAAATGATCCATCTTACAGAGATGCTTGGAACATTTGAAGATTTTATGAACAGAGAAGATCTCAAGATCATGAGAGCTCAGGATTGATGGAAACAACGCTTGTTGATACATCCAGCTGGATAGAAGCTCTGCGAAAGGATGGGAGAAAAGAGGTTCGCGACAGGGTCTACAAAATTATAATGGAAGGGAAAGTTGTTTTCTGCAATATGGTTCTTCTTGAACTCTGGAACCGAGCTCAGGGAGATTATGAGAAGGTAAAATTAAAAGAGCTGGAAGAATCTATTCCCTGTATCTCAACTACATCTGAAGTATGGGAATTTTCCGATACACTTGCACGGGAGTGCAGAGCACGGGGATATACGATTCCCTCAACTGATATTGTAATTGCAGCTTGTTCAATATTACATAAGACTTCAATTGAACACTGCGATTCGCATTTTGATAAAATTGTTGAAGTATACAATCAAATGGATTGTGCCCTACTATAATATCTGACCTACAAACATTTAT
>JAJSAL010000062.1 GCA_024274705.1 Spirochaetota bacterium | reverse complement strand
AATGGACTAAAAGCTCATGAATGGGATGAGATAGGAAAGGAAGAAAGGTCTGCATTACAATCATCTTTAGAAAAAGAGTCATCTATTATGCAATATTGTCCCCACTGTGGGAAAGAAAATGCTGAAGTACAGAAGTTTTGCTCTTCTTGCGGTAAACCTCTTACGGAAAATATAGAAACGAAAAAGTCTTTAAAAAGTAGTGAGAAAACAGAACAAAAAGCAACAGGTAAAATATGGGCTAGTGCCATTATTTGGGCAATCATATTACCAATTGTTGGTGTTATTATAGGAATAGTTAACTTAGCTAAGGGTGGACAAAGAAAAACCCCAGGACTAATAGGATTATTACTATCAATTTTCTTCATTATTATATATGTAATGATAATTCCCACTGGTGGCAGTAGCAGAAGTAATTATACAACAAGGGACAATTCATCAAGCATATCCACTGAAAAAAAATCTGTTACAGAAAATATTGAGGAAATAATAAAAAAAGGCGATGAAGCATATGACCGGGATGACTATGCAGCAGCACTTTCCGAATACCAAAAAGTAATAGACTCAGGTTCTAATGACGGAGTTATTTGGTATAAGTATGCATATTGTAATACGCAAGTAAATGGATTTGAAATAAACTTATACGAAACCTCATATAATTTACTAAAAAAACAAAATCCAGAACATACATATTATGATTATGCCGTTAATACGTTATTAAAAAATAGTACAGAGATGGATTACCGGAAAGCTATGTTTGAAGAATATGAAAAAGGAACTCGAATTAAGATAATTGGAGAAGTCTTTCAGATTCCGGAAGAAGATGTTCTGTTTGTTGATACTAAAAAGGATGAATGGTTGGGGTATATCGATGATAAAGTATTGCTGGTTTTCAAAGATACCGTGAAAGTTCTCGAAGGGGATATAATCGAAGCAATGGGAAAATATATTGGTACTTATAGGTATGAGACTATTTTTGGTGCAGAAAATGAAGTTCCACAAATTGAAGCTGATTACTATACGATTATTGAACGAGCAGAATAAGGCAGTGAATATACTGACACAATTAGGAAAGAAGTGGAACATTTAAAAATCTCAATCTTAAAAACAATAAGGATTAAACCTTGTAATAGATAATAACAAAGCGAATATATATTAGTTTCAACATTGGAATGAAATTACAGATTTCCACCGGTTTCAAATTTCATGCAGGGTGAAGACCAAAAAATAAGAAGTCAACGACTTCACAGTATAATATCAAAGGGTCTATCAATACATTTGTGTAACCCCATTAGTCTCTGCTAACCTTATTTAGACAGGCGATATTCTGCCGGAGCCCCATAGGGACGGAGGAAGCCATACCAAAAGTCCCTTTAAGTAGCCACAAAATACTCTAAATACTCCCAAAACGATGATATATTCATTAAATTTCTTATACATTTAGCTTGAAGCAGCAGGCATGTATTCTATGTTAAAGATAGTAAGATTCAGAAATTCTATGGAGAGGGAATTATGAGACAAACACTTTACGGCAGACAAGTCGGGGATCAATGACTTGTTGATTTTATAAGGAGGGCAGCCTGTGGCCTTCATATACAGCAAAGATATTTACAGATGATTCAGAAATTTGATACATAACACGATAATTAGAGATAATAACTTCTCTAAGCTGAGGATTTGATGTTTCCGGAATTATCCTCCCGCTATTTGGGAACTCCTCCAAATGTTTTACTGCTGCTTTGATCTTTCTAATCATTCTTACTGCAGCTTTTGGATTATCTTTGACAATAAAGGCTTTAATAGATTTTAAATCTTCCATTGCAGAGACCAGAAACTTAATTTTCCTCTTCAAGCTCTTTCCACATTGCATCTTCATCAATCACAAATTGACTATTAGCAATTTCCTGTAGACGGGAAGCAATTAAATTAAGAACATCATTCTTTCTTGTGAGTTGATCATACTCTCCTGGTGAAACTAAAACCGCTGCTGCTTTCCCATTTTGAGTTAAGACAATGGAATTTCTTTCCTCTGATAGCCGTGTAATATATTTTTTATAAGAAGCCCTAAAATCGGAAAGTGAAATTAGATCTTTTTCTATACTTAAATAAGTCATACTACCACCTCTATTGTACATAATATATACTTATTTGTGTACAATATCAAGTCATTGTAAGCGATTACCTGGATACCTTTTTCACTGAGAATTTCAACCGCCGCCACACAGGCGGCGGCTTTTGCCCGCAAAGTCAAATGTCTCCATTGACAGGATCCGTGATTGCATTCATACAATATCAGGTGTTTTTTATTTCTAAGCTCGTGGATTACCTTTTTCTTCCACCTGGAACCTTCATCATCCTGCTGATTCTTGCGTACGTGTTCTTCCGGATGAAAAAAACGAGGCTATTCCAGGTTTTTCTGGTTGTTTCGATTGTTCTCCTCTATCTTGCGTCCATAGAACCGGTAAAGGATGCCCTCCTGTTTCCCCTGGAAAACAGGTACCCCCCCTATCATGTCGTTTCTACCGGACCCGGTACGCCCCGGAAGGCCGGGTATATCTGCATCCTGGGAGGGGGAATTTCCGTCTCCTCTCCTGAAGAGGGAGGAAGGGGAAGTCCTTCCGGTGGAGCACTCAAAAGGATGGTCTACGGCAGACGGATTGCAGCAGAGACCGGACTGCCGGTGATCCTGGCCGGAGGTATCGTGTTCAGAAACTCAGGATCCATGCCGGAGGCGGATGTGATGAAGGGGTTCCTCATCGCCCTGGGAATGGACGAAACCCGGTTGTTAACCGAGGACAGAAGCCGGAACACATGGGAAAACGCCGTGTTCGTCAAAGAGCGTTATCAGCCTGATACAATTATCCTGGTTACTTCAGCATTTCACATGCCAAGAAGTGTATACGCTTTTTCCATGCAGGGAATCGACTGTATTCCCGCCCCTACGGACTACCGGACAAACCGGGGACCCTACTCGATCCGCAGTTTTCTTCCCACCATGGGCGCTTTAGAAGGGGTACATACAGCCCTTAAAGAATACATCGGCCTTCTCTACTACACCCTGCGATACCGGTAATCAACATATCCTGGGAAGGAGGAGGCCCCGGGGGAAATCGAGTATCCGGGTTCCCCCTATCTCCGTTCCAAGGACTACCTTTCCCGCGTGATCTTCTATCACCCTCCCTATTACCGCAGCCCGTTTTCCTGTTTCGAAGCGGGAGAGTTTCTCTATCGCGGAATTTGCTGCATCAGGAGCAACTACGGCGACGAACACTCCCTCATTGGCAACATCCAGGGGATTCAGGCCGAGAATATCCGAAACCGACCGCACAGGATCAAGGACAGGGATGTTCACCTCTTCCGCTTCGATACCGAAAGGCGCCTGGGACACGATTTCGTTTAAAATGGCGGAGAGGCCGCCCCGGGTGGCATCCCGCATGAACCGGAGCCCCTTTCCCAGGGGATAGAGCGATTCACACAGGGGAAAGAGAAAGGCGCAGTCCGACTCCAGCCGGTTTCCCACGGAGAGGTGTTCCCGGGCGGCAAGGACCGTAATGCCGTGGGACCCGACAGGTCCGGAAACGATGATCCTGTCCCCGGGAGTGATGCGGGAAACCGAGAGGTCCCCGGGGAAACGCCTTTCCCCTATGCCGGAGGTGTTGATAAAAATCCCGCCTCCTTTACCCTGAGGCACGACTTTTGTGTCCCCTGTAAGGATGGAAACACCGTTTTCTCCTGCAGCAGAGGAGGCCGATCTGAGGATCTTCTTCAGCTGATCCAGGGGAAATCCCTCTTCCAGCACCAGTCCAACGGAGAGAAAATCCGGTTTTCCCCCGGACACGGCAAGGTCATTGCACGTACCGAACACCGCCAGTTTCCCGATATCTCCTCCAGGGAAGAAGGGAGGATCAATAACATAGGTGTCGGTGGTATACAACAGGTCTCCTTTTGCAGAAATACAGGCTGCATCATTGAGCTCCGTATACGTATCCGATTTTAGAATAGGATAGATCAGCTCTTCCACCAGTTCCCGGGAAAGGGCTCCGCCGCTTCCATGTTCCAGCCTGATAAAGGGGGTCCTTGATAGTATGTCCATGGTCATTTCTCTCCATACCGTAGATAGGCGGCGCAGGTGCCCTCGGACGAAACCATACATGGACCCACAGGATGATCCGGGGTACACACATCTCTGAAAAGGGTACATTCCGGGGGAGTCACTTTGCCGAGGATCACCTTACCGCAGAGGCATCCCGGATTGTCCCGGTCTTCCGGCTCTTCCATAGCGAACACACTTACGGCATCGAAAGAAGAAAATTCAGGCTTCAGGGATAAGCCGCTCCCGGGAATGGTTCCCAAGGACCGCCATTTCTCATCAGAGACAGTAAGAAGTTCTTCCATTACAGCCCGGGCTTTCCGGTTACCTTCGGTCCTGACGGCCCTGGGGTATTCGTTTTTCACCAGGACGTGTCCTTCAGCTATGCACCACAGCAAGGTACGGATCCCCTTAAGCATATCCAGGGGTTCGAACCCCGCAATGACCCCGGGCACAGATTCGGGCTGCTGAAGAAAGTCGTACGCAGCGGACCCGATGATCACCGATACATGTCCCGGCAGGAGAAATCCATCAAAATACCGGTCCGGGTCGTTCAGCAGTGCGGTAAGCGGGGCAGGTACGGTCTTGAACGCCGAATAGAGGAGAAGATTGGGTATCCTCTTCCGCCGGGCTTTGAGAAAGGTGACGGCTATACCGGGAATCGTTGTTTCAAAGCCGATGCCGAGAAACACCACTTGCTTATCAGTTTCCGACGCGATGGTAATAAGTTCCATCGGTGAATAGACCATCCGCACCTTTCCCGTACCCAGGTAACGTGCCAGGGCTGTCCCTTTCGATCCGGGAACTTTCAGCATATCACCGAAGGTAGCAACGATTACATCCTTCTCTTCCAGGAGAGCAAGGGCGTTATCGATGTAACCCGTCGGCGTAACGCACACAGGGCACCCGGGACCGGAAACAAGACGTACGTTTTCCGGCAGAAGGGAATGTATACCGGCCCTGCGAAGTGATACGGTATGGGTTCCGCACACCTCCATGATCTTCACTTCTCTCCCGATGGTACCTGCTAAGGACGCAATTTCCCGCAGCACCCCTTTCGCCTGAACGGCGTCCTTTCCGGACCTGTCAGGCATCATCAGCAGGTTCCCCCGTACTGTTCTGCTCTTCCATTTGTCTGAACAGTTCTATCCGTCCTTCTGCTTCCCCAAGGTCCAGGGTTTCGATGGCGAATCCCGCGTGAACTATCACATAGTCCCCGGGCTTAGGATTTTCCAGCAGGGAAATATTTACTTCCATGTCTGTACCACCCTGCCGTGCCAGGGCGGATTCTGTATCAAGGATTGCTTTGATCTCCATAGGTATTGCTAAACACATACGTTCATCCTCTTAACGCGTCTCTTCGGACAATCAGGAGCACACCCGGAAAAACTGATGTTCCCCGTTTGGGTTCCGTCAGGTTCCGATCTTTTTAATGGTCTGAATTATTTCTTTTCGGGCTTCTGCCGCGGCTCCGGATACCGTGGCCACTTCGAAAAACCCGTGAATCATTCCAGGATACCGGGTGAGTACCGTTTTTACCCCCGCTGCTGCCGAAAGGTTCGCAGTAACAGCGGAACAGCCCATCTCTTCCGCCACCCTGTCTTCCGTTCCTTTTACCCGTATCTCCGGCACCTCCTCCCAGATACTGTACAGAAAATCATCATCCGCCTGGCGCGCCTCCGGTATGGTAAGCTCATAGAGGAGCGCTCCCCCTTCCCTATCCAGATCCTCAAGGAATCGCTTTAGCTGCTTTTCGACTTTTTCTCTCATCGTTCCCTCTCCGATTATTCTACAATATACGCTTGACCGACAGCGATTCCGCCGTCTCCAGGAGGAATGTTTACATTTTCAAATACCTTCATTCCCGCTGATTCGAGCCTGGACACAAGAAGCATCCTGAGCAGCATGTTCTGGAACACACCGCCGGAGAGGGCAAGATGGGTGATTCCGGTTTCCCGTTTCATGCATTCTACTCCCTGAAAGGCAGCTTCTGCAACTGCCCGGTGAAACGAAAGGGCCGATGGGGAAACCTGGGCACTTTCCCTGCGATTCACCAGGGGACCCAGCAGAAGAAGGGGATCGATTTCAAACAGCAGATCCCGTTCCGGAACACTGACTGCAGACAGGTACGACTCTTCCTGAACGTTTTGGTTCGGTCCTTCCCGGATAAACTCCTGTAAAGCGAACCCTTCCATACGTACCGGACCTTCCCCTTCGAACGTTACCTCGTCAACGATGCCGAGAATCGCAGAAGCAGCGTCGAATATTCTGCCCAGGGAGGAAGTAAGGGGTGAGTTAATCCCTCTGTGTATCATTTCCCTAAGAACCTCCCTGTGAGGAAGGTTGAACAGGTTCTCATTCAATTCACCGCCCCGCCCTTGGGATTCAAAAAGAGCATAGGCTGTACGTGCCGGGTGCAGTACAGCTGCGTCACCTCCGGGAAGGGGAAACGGCGCAAATCGTCCCAGCCGTTTAAAGCCCCTCCTGGTCGCATGGAGAAACTCACCGCCCCAGACCGTTCCGTCCGGGCCGTATCCGGTGCCGTCAAAGGACAGCCCCAGGACCTCCTCCAGGTCGTGTTCAGCCATGACCGAAAGGATGTGCGCGTGATGGTGCTGTACCTGGATGTGATGGTCTACATCCTGTTTCTCAGCCCACGCGGTGGAACGGTAACCAGGATGAAGATCGTATACAATTCTCCCGGGCTGAACACCGTACAGGCGGAGGATCTTTTCTATCTGTTTTTCAAACTGGTGGAAGGTTGCAGCATTCCCGAGATCGCCTATGTAGGGAGAGAGGTACATATCCCTGCCCCTGGCAAACCCGGGAGCGCTTTTCAGGTCTCCCCCGACGGCAAGGGTCGTGGTTTCGGCATCCCTGGAGATACGGAGGATTTTCGGAACGTATCCCCTGGAACGGCGGAGAATACAGGTGTCCCGGTACGGCTCCCGTGCCTCACCGTCTCCTGGAAGGGAGAGCGACCGCAGTATGGAATCGTCGTTCCGAAAGATGATCCGCCTGTTGTTGTACAGCACATAGTGGACCCTGCCGGCCAGCTTTTTTTTCGCTTCTTCCGGATCCGTGAGGATAGGTTCGTCCTTCCTGTTTCCGCTGGTCATGATCAGGTGACGGTAGGGGATGTCCCGTTCAGGATGGAAAAACAGCAGCAGGTGGAGAGGAGTATAGGGAAGCATTATCCCTAAGGTCCCCGTATCAGAGACTGTGTTAAGGTATTCCGGAATTCCCTCCTGTTCCGGGAGGATAAGGATAGGTGACTCCGGACTCTGCAATATCTTCTCTTCTGCCCCGGTGATAAGGCACAGCCTCCGGGCTTCACCTAAGTCCCGGACCATCAGGGCAAATGGCTTCCGTTCCCGTTCCTTGTCTTTCCGCAGGGTCTCAACCGCCCCGGAACGGGAAGGGTCCACAGCGATGTGAAATCCTCCTATTCCCTGGATTGCCAGGATCTTCCCTTCTGAAAGAAGGCGTATCGTCGCGGTCACCGGGTCCCCGGGAACAATCCTGCCTGCAGTATCTGTAAGGGTCAATTCAGGGCCGCACACCCCACACGAATTGGTCTGGGAATGGAATCTCCTGTCCATGGGGTCCGTGTATTCCCCAAGGCAGTCGGGACACTGGGGAAAATCGATCATGGAAGTAGTGTCCCGGTCAAAAGGGGTGTCTTCTACAATCGAATACCTGGGGCCGCACTGTGTACAGGTAATAAAGGGGTACAGATACCGCCTGTTGGAAGGCTTAAAGAGCTCTTCCCTGCATTCCCGGCAGATGGACAGGTCCGGAGGAATAGGAGGCACATTGTAGTCGGACGAGACGCTCCCGATGATCCGGAACTCCGGGTCTCCCGCGGTTTCAAGGGGTTCCTCTGCCGTCTGCCTGATTTCCGCAGCTTCCGGCAGGAGTTCGTCCAGTTTCGTGAGAAACCGGTCCAGCATGTCTTCCGGCCCTTCGACTTCCGCAACGACCTCGGACCTGCGGTTTTGTACGAATCCTGCAAGGGAGAGGGATACAGCTGCCCGGTACACCGTGGGCCGGAACCCGACACCCTGAATGATCCCCTGGAAGGTATACCGGCGCCGTTTGACCGGTTTCGATTCTAAACGAGACATCTCCCTTTCATATACGTTCAGCCGGGATGGGTCAAGGTGGCGGACCGGATGGAAAGGGCAAGGCAGAAATCCCGGTTCCTCTCCGGTCTGCACCTTGACCTACCTAAGCAAATATACTATCAATTTGAGCTATGCATGAGTGGGCCCTGGCAGAGGCTGTTCTCGAAACAGTCCGCCAGAATACAGGTGAACAGGACCTTAAAAACGTAAAAGTGGTGAATGTACTCTTTGGTGAGCTACAAGACGTGGACCCGGAGATCTTCGAGTCCGGGCTGGCACAGCTCCTTGAGGACTATCCCTTCGATATCGACGTATTCCACATGCACATAGAGGAAGCTTCCTTTTTGTGCAACAGGTGCGGATCTTCGTTTACGTTGAAGGCATTCCCCAATCTCGGTGAGGATGAACGGGAATCCATCCATTTCCTGCCTGAAGCCGCACATGTCTATCTCCAGTGTCCTGACTGCGGAAGTGCGGACTTCAAGGTCGTAAAGGGCAGGGGCGTCACCATTCAGTCAATTGAAATAGAAAAGGCTGAAGCATAACATGATCTCCATGCCGACCGGGGAATCCTTAAGGCTAGATCCGAGGATTTCCATCATCGAAAAACGACTGTTCCGGATTAAGCACATTCTCGTCTTCGCCAGCGGGAAAGGGGGTGTAGGAAAGAGCTGCTGCTCATCTGTCGCCGCCCTCCTACTGGCCCGCTCCGGAAAGCGGACCGGCCTTCTGGATTTCGATTTTCATGGTGCATCGGATCATCTTTTTCTGGGAAATAAGCTGCACTTCCCGGAGGAGGAATTCGGCATTCTCCCCCTGGAAACGGCCTTCAACCTTAAGTTTATGAGTATTGCGGTGTTTACCGGTGAGCACGGTGTTCCCATGAGGGGATATGATATAACGAATGCAATTCTCGAGCTTCTTGCGGTTACCATCTGGGGTGAACTGGATTATCTAATCGTAGACATGCCCCCGGGAATCGGTGACGAAGTACTCGATCTGATCCGTTTCATGGAACGAAGCGAAATCATCATCGTGTCCTCTCCTTCCAGTGTATCTGTTAAGATTGTCAAAAGGCTCCTGGTTATGTTCCTGGAACTGGGTATGAACGTTAAAGGGCTGATAGAAAACATGACCCAAGGAGATACGAATTCCAGTTCATCTGTCCGGAGGCTTGCAGAAGAAACCAACATTTCTTTCCTGGGCTCACTGCCCTACGACGATGATCTGGAAACAGCAATCGGGAATCCGGAACACCTGGTGCAAACCGGGTTTTCTGAAACCATGGGTATCATTCTATCAGAATTCTTCAGGGATCGATGATACCGAATTTGCGTCCCTCTTCCCCGAGTATATTTATGATCTGGTCGAGTTCTTCGTCTGTATGGATCGCCATGTAGGATGTGCGGAGAAGACACCGGTTAGGCGGTACAGCCGGGGGGATAACCGGGTTCACGTAGAGACCCCGGTCGAACAGGGCTTTCCAGAAGAGAAAAGTCCGTTCAAAATCTCCGGTAATCAGGGGAACGATGGGTGTCTCCGTTGTGCCGGTATCGAAACCCAGATCGTTACATGAGCTGATCATCTTCTCCGCAATAGCATGCAGCCGCTCTACCCGCTCTGGTTCGGATTCGAGAATTTCCAGAGATTTCATCACTGCACCCAGGTTGGCCGGTGACATGCTGGCACTGAAGATGAGCGGCCGGGCAAAGTGCTTGATATAATCCACCACCTCCCTCTTACCGGCTACAAACCCGCCGATAGACGCCAGGGATTTCGAGAAGGTACACATAATCAGGTCCACATCTTCAGACTCGTGAATCTCATGGTGCTCCAGGGTGCCCCGCCCGGTCTTACCCACAACGCCCAGGGCATGGGCTTCATCGAGATATACACCGGCATTGTACGTTCTGGCAAGGTCATTCAGTTTCGGCAGGTTCACGATATCCCCTTCCATGCTGAATACACCGTCGGTAACGATCAGCTTAGATGCTTCCAGGGGAACCGATTTAAGCTTTTCTTCCAGATCATCCATATTATTGTGCTTGTACCTATGGGTATGCACCGTTCTATTGATGCCGGTGGCCATGAAAATTCCGTCTACAATCGAAGCGTGATTGAATTTATCAGAAAAGATATGATCATTCTTCCCTACAAGAGCGGATATTGCCCCAAGATTGGTCTGGTATCCCGTGGTAAAACAGAGGGCTTCCTCCTGGTTTACAAATTCCGCAACATGCTCCTCCAGCTCTTCATGGATCTTGAGGGTACCGTTCATGAATCTCGATCCGGAGCAGCTTGCTCCGTACTTTCGAACGGCTTCCTGGGCTGCCTCTTCTACCCTGCGGTCCTGGGCCAGACCAAGGTAGTTGTTCGATCCGGCCATAAGGAACTCCCTGCCTTCTATGATCACTTTCGTCCCTTCACTCCTTTCGATGGGACGGAAAAACGGGTACAGCCCTGCTTTCCTGGCATTTTCCGCCTCTTTATATTCATAACATTTGGAAAATATATTCGGTGAGGTGGAGATTGCTTTATTCATGGTTCCTTGCCTTTTTTACGTCCCCATCAAGGATCGCGTAGACGATCGACGGAAAGATCCGCTTCATGAAATAGATCAATTTGTTTTTACCACCAGGCAGGATCATAAAAGACCCCCTTCGTATCCCCTTCAGACATGCGTCTGCTACTTCATCCGGATGATACACCCTGGTATTTGAAGTTATTACTTTAGTCTCTTTTGGTTTTGTTTTTTCTTCCTCTGCCAACTGGGGAGTGTCTGTATCCGGAGGGCAGAGTACATGAACCGAGATGCCCTCCGGCTTCAGCTCATTCCGCAGCGATTCGGAAAGGCCGATTACAGCAAATTTCGAGGCGGAGTAAGCTGAATACCCGAACAGCCCGAGAAAACCGGCAATGGAAGACACATTGACGATGTGACCCCTGCCATTCGCCTTCATATACGGAACAACCGCCTGCAACATGTTCCAGGCACCCAACACATTGATGTCCATTGTTGTACGTACATTCTCATTTGATATGTTTTCGAAACAGCCGGGCCGGGCAATACCAGCAGAATTGATCAGGAGGTCCGGAGCACCCTTTGTTTCGAAATAATCGCGCATGATTTCCCGGTTGCCCCCGTCCAGGGATACATCCAGAGAGAAAACTCTCACAGCCTGTCCCTGGCGAACCGTAAGTTCCCTCAAAGCACGTGCCGCAGAGTCCAGTCTCTCCCTGCCCCGTGCAATAATCAGGAGATCAGAGCCGGACTGAACAAGCTTTTTTGCCAGGGAGAAACCTATCCCGCTGGATCCGCCCGTTATTACTGCATGTTTAAAGACTAGTTTTTTCATCATCATTAATCCATTCAACCCGAAAATTATTTATACACTAGTCTCATTAATTGAACAATAGCAAGTGATTATTCAGTTCCGTGTATATGTTCGCTAAACTGTTAATCTGCCGGGCTTTGCAAGCCCCCTTCCAACGAGCTCCTCATGGAGTTTCCGGATATTGTCAAGGGAATACCCCGCTTCGAGATGATAACCGAGTTTAAGAGGGCCCTTTTTGTTTTCCTCTAAGACCCGGTTCAGCCATTGAAGAAGTCCGTCTGCAGCCCTTCCTTCCATCATCAGTTCCGCAGGCGGCGCTAATTCAAGAAGCATCTCTGTTCCGAGAATCCGGCGCGCATCCGCGACAGATGTGTCTGAACCGGTATCCAGGGACGAAAGACGGTAAATCCGGCTTATCTCTTCGAGAAGGTGGTTCGAAGTTCCGCAGGAATGGAATCTCACATTTCCATAGGTTTTTCCCAGATCATCCACAAAAGGTTTGACGAACCCGGAGAAATCTTTCGCCGACATCATGGCGCCGGAACATTCACCAATATGTACACCTGTAACTGGGAGTCCGGCAAGCCCGGAAAAATGGCCTACCAGTGCCTTATAGGTCTTTAGGATCCACCGGTGGATATCCTGAACGAGCTTCGGGTCTTCGAACAGCAGGATATAGATCCTCTCTCCGACAAACTTGAAGGAAGAGGTAATGATACCATGGACGGAAGTCCTGCCGGAAAGGTCCCAGAAAAAAGGGGGTACAATACGTCGTTCCGGGTATCTACCCTGTAACATGCGTATCTGGTCATCCAGCCTCCGGACCAGGTCGTGGTTTAAAAGTGCATTGACCTCCGGTAGTTCCTTTCCATCAGAAATATATTCCAGGGGTTTTCCCTGGATATCTCCGTCGTTTCCTTCAGGAAATACAAATTCCGCCCCCAGGATCCCGCCCAGAATGAGATTCGGCTGTATACCCCCTACCAGAATCATCTCCGGATCTGAAAATTCCGCCTGAACGAGATTAGATTCCATATTATAGATAGGGTAATCGGGAAAACGCTTGTCCAGATACCGGGCTATTTCCCTGTCCTCCTCCCACCGCCGGACCGGATCGAAATAGTAGGCTTCCGGAAAGGTAAATCCACCTTCCCTGTGAAGCCAGCTTTTTGAGACACTTCCCTGTATCATCGTTCTGCCTGGTACTTGTTGATATCTTAAGTATAATATAAGGTAATTGGAATGTACACTACAACAAAAAGCATAAGAATCACCTTTATAGTCATTCTCTTTCTCCTGGCATCGGGTCTCATCTTTGCCGGAGGGAAACAGGAGAATAAAGAGTCACCTTCACAGGCAGAGGGACAATCAGTCCCTGCAGAAACAGCTGAAACAACAATTTCATCGGAAAAAACGCCTATCGACGCAAACATCGTAGCCCGTATCAACAATGAGGTCATTACGAAGAAGGACTTCGACGTCGCTTTTGCCAGGTATGCAGACCAGATTTCCAGCATGGGAAGATCAACGATGAATAATGATATCTCGGACCTCCGGGAGATCGTAAGGCAGGGACTTATCAACAGGATCCTCCTGTATCAGGAAAGCGAAAGAAAAGGGTACACGGTTTCTGATGTGGAAGTTCAGGCCCGGCTTGATGCCATAAAGGCACAGTTCTCCGATGAGGAACAGTACACTACGGCCCTGGCGGCACAGGACCTGACGGAGGAACAGCTGACGGAAGATTTGAAAACAGGTCTTTCCATCCAGAATATGCTGGAAGATACGGTATTTTCTTCAATAACAATCCCGGAAGAAGAGATCCAACGGTTTTACACTGAAAATGAATCCAAATTTCTTAAGCCGGAAATGGTAAAGGCCAGTCACATCATCATTCTCCTGGAACCCGAAGCGGAAGAGAACGTACGGGAAGAAGCATACAGACAGATCGAAGAGATTCAGCAGAAACTGGAAAACGGCGCCGATTTCGCTGAAACAGCCAGGGAATACTCCCAGGGACCCAGTAATGAACAGGGAGGCGACCTCGGGTTTTTCGGCCCCGGGCAAATGGTACCGGAGTTCGAAGACGTCGCATTTTCTCTGCCGATCGGTGAAACCAGCGGTATCGTGGAAACCCAGTTCGGTCTCCATCTGATCAAGGTATTCGACAGGACCGAAGCGGAAACTGTTCCTTTGGAATCAGTATACGGAGACATCGAAAAGTATCTTGCTCAGGAGCAGCAGGATACGGCTGTAGAGGCGCTGACACAGAAACTGGCTGAAACAGCGGATATTGAAATCCTGGAAAATTAAAAGGAAGACCGGGGGGAAGGGTTCACCAGCTCTTTTGCCTTTTCCGACAGGGTATACACAGTAGAAAGAATGTTGTCCGCAAGATTCTGATATGTTTGGGGATCTAACTCTCTTCCATGATACTCAGACAGGTCAATGGGTTCTCCGAAAACTATTCCATAGGCAGACCGGAATTTCGGGAAGTGGGCCTGGTCCACGTAATGACGATTCTGAAAATCGTAATGAACCTCTTTGATGACGATATTCCGTTTCGGCAGCCATACCCCAACAGGCAGGACCGGAACCTGTGATTCCATCACCATGCGCACAATCGATTTCCGGGCCCGGACATTTTCCTCGGGATGGGTCCTTCCACCCTCGGGGGACATTACGATCGAGTGTCCCGAACGAAGGAGAAACAGTGAATCTTCCAGGGTTTTGTTAAAGCGGTCTCCTGTCTTCAGACATACCTGGTTGGTTATGTGCATCAGGAAACGCACAAGAGGGAAGGACCAGATCTGTTCCTCGATGAGGACATGAACGAAATCAGTCCGGGCGAATGCCATGATAGGAAAGAGATCGTACACCGTAGGATGGTTGACAACATAAATTTTGGGGCCCCGGGGAAGGATGTCCGCACCGGCACACCGGATACGCACATATATTCGGAGAAGAATGCGAAGGACTACCCTTAAACTGCGGTATATCCGCCTGGCTTTCAGTATCACCGGTTTACCTCTGTCTTCATGGTAAAAGAGGGTAAACTGTATATAGTTTCTCCTGAAGAATCAAGATTGGGCCCGGGTTCCCGGAATCTTGCACTAGGCACAGGGCATACGTACAATGAAGTATGGAAAATTTTATCCTTAAAAACTGCCGTGCCATACTGGAAAACAGCGTTGAACAGGATGTCTGCATCGTTGTCCGGGATGGCCGTATACACAGTATTGAAAAAGAAGGTCCCTTAGATCCTTCTCTTCAGATAATAGATGCTGACAATCAGTATGTCTCACCAGGGCTGGTGGAATTCCACATTCACGGGTGTGAAGATGTGAGTGTAGACTATGCGCTGCACCAGGATGGTGTACTCCACAGGATGAAGGATCGTCTTCTGAAATACGGTGTTACAACCTTCGTTCCGACCCTGATGGCAGACCCGGAACTGATCGGGAACTTAGGAGCCGAGCTGGCTTACGATTTTGACCTTGCCTGCACGATTCCAGGATTCTACGTGGAAGGACCCTTCGTAAACAAGGACAAACGCGGCGGCATCCTTCCGGAGTTCGTCAGGGACCCTGATATCGAACATTTATCCCGGCTTACAACACTGAGCAGGGGCTTTCTCAGACTCATGACCATTGCACCGGAACTTTCCGGTATCGGAGCTGTAATAGACATCCTTCGCAAAGCAGGCGTCCTCGTGTGTGCAGGTCACTCGGATTGTTCCATTCAGGACCTGCGAAAGGCCGGATTCGGCAGATTCGACACTATCACCCACCTGTTTAATGCAATGTCCGGGTTTTCCCACAGGAAACCGGGACTCGCCATGGTTCCTTTTCTGAACAGGGACATCAATTACGAACTGAACGGCGATGGCATTCATGTGCATCCCGACGCACTTCGCGTGTGTGCCTCTTCCCTTGATCCGGACCGGAGTATTCTGATATCCGATGCAGTGGTGTCAGCCGGACTGCCCTTTGGCGTATATGAGTATTACGGTAAGAAAGTCATTTCAGGTAAGGATGGTGTCCGGTACAGGGACAGCAATACTCTGGCAGGGTCGAATATGTGTATCAATAAAGTAATCAGAAATTTCATGGACTGCACAGGTGTTCCCCTCTATCAGGCTGTAAAAATGGCCAGCCTCAACCCCTGCCGACTCTTGAAGATCGATCAGGAAAAAGGGAGCATTGCACCGGGGAAAAAGGCGGAATTCGTCCTTTTTGATGATGAAATGAACGTTATCAGGACGGTTACATAAATACCGGTACCGGTTTCCGGTTTCAGCTCAGGTAATGCCCCCAGGACCCGTACAGTACAGGGTTGCCGGTCTTTATGGGAATCATTTCCCTCCCATATGTTCCTTCATACTCACCAGGTAAAAGAGATTCTCCAGTTCAGGGCTGATGTTGATATTATGAACAGTACAGCTTGAAGGACCTGCCGGGTGTCCGGAAAGCATTTTTGTGCACTTGAGTTCTACCGGGGAAAAATTAAGAAAGCCCCGGACGCCTGCCTGCATCATTTTCTGGAAAACACCGGTTGTTTCTGCGCTGGGGACCGCTATAACGCCGATTTTGATATGGTGCTTTTTTACATAGGAATCGAGTTCTTCCATGGGATACACAGGAATGGATTTGTCCTTACTTACTGCATCCACACCCTTATCAAAACCGGCCACAACTTTCAGACCGTCCTTTTCGAATCCGGTGTATTGCAACAGGGCCCGGCCTATATTTCCACATCCGACTATGATTACCTTGATCGGTTTACCGCTTCCCAGCTTATCATCGAATTTCGCGATCACCTCATCAATGTTGTATCCCCCCCGCTTATTCCCGGGAATGCCGAGAATGGAAAAGTCCTTCCGCACGAGGGTGGAGGTGATATCCAGAGCATCACCGAGATTATTGGAAAACACCCTTTCCAGCCCCAGGGCTTTTAGTTGATTCAAAATTCGTTTATACTTAATAAATCGCAAAAGTAGTTTTTTGTCCATAAATATCCTTTTTTATTGTGAGGATTATCACATAAACTGTCGTATATTGTATTTAAAATACATCGTTTTGTCAATAAAAAAATGAAAAATATTATTATTTCTGGTAATATATTATTAATGGGTTGTATTTTATTTCAGGACCGTGCATACTTATAGAAGACAACAACTTGAAGCATGTACATGAAGTAAACATATTAAACACATGGATGAGGTGAGGAATGAGCACTAATCTACAAAGCGCGATCAAGGGAATTTGCTCTCTGTATGACAAGAATGCCGGCATGATGATGGATATCGTGAGAACGGTCCAGGACCAGTTCGGGTGTGTGTCCGATGAAGCAATCGACCTTATTGCCGAAGAAGTCAGTATACCTCGTGTCGAGGTTGAGAGTACGGTGTCCTTCTACGCGTTTCTCTCCAAGAAACCTAAGGGGAAAGTAGTTGTCCGGCTGTGCAACGACATCATCGACAAGATGAGCGGCTATGCCGTTGTTGCAGATGCTCTGAAGAAAGAACTGGGTATCGATTTCGGCGAGACAACACCCGATGGCAGGATTACCCTGGAACATACTCCCTGTATCGGGATGTGCGATCAGGCTCCTGCGGCACTGGTAAATGATGAAGTAGTTACCTTGCTTTCTACCGACAAGGTGAAAGACATCGTCAAAACGCTAAAAGAATCCGGGGAACCGAAAAAACTGGTCAAACGGCTCGGTGATGGAAACAACGGCAACTACCTGGTCAAATCGATGGTACAGAACAACATCCGGAAAAGAGGCGATGCAATCTTTTCACAGAACAACCGAACCGTCAGCATCGCCCTGGAGAAGGCACTGGCAATGAGTCCTGTGGAAGTGATCAACGAAGTAAAGACCGCCAGGCTTCGGGGCCGCGGCGGTGCAGGCTTTCCCACGGGTATCAAATGGGAATTTACCAGAGGTGCCGATGGTAACGGTAAATACATCATCTGTAATGCAGATGAAGGCGAACCCGGTACCTTCAAAGACAGAGTGCTTCTTACCGAGCTCCCCCACAGAATTTTCGAAGGTATGACTATCGCAGGTTATGCGATCGGTGCGGCTAACGGCATCCTCTACTTACGGGGCGAATATGCGTACCTGTACGAATATCTGGTCTAGGTGCTCAAAGAGAGAAGAGCAACCGGACTTCTCGGCGGCGACGTGATGGGCAAGAAGGGCTTTTCTTTCGATATCCGCATACAGATAGGCGCAGGCGCCTATGTATGCGGCGAGGAAACCTCGCTCATCAGCTCCTGTGAAGGTCTTAGGGGCGACCCGAAGAACCGGCCTCCTTTTCCTGCTCAAAAGGGATATATGGGCAAGCCTACGTCGGTAAACAATGTGGAAACCTTTGTTGCTGTAAACGCTGTTGTGGATAAGGGCGCGGGCTGGTTTGCCGAACTTGGCTCCAGGGGAAGCGCAGGAACAAAACTCCTGAGCATTTCCGGAGACTGCCGGAGTCCTGGTGTATACGAGTTTCCTTTCGGTATTACCATCAAAGCGCTCCTGGCTGAAGCAGGTGCGGAAGACGCGAAATCGCTCCAAATCGGCGGGCCCTCGGGCCAGATGATCGGCAAGGAAGATTTTGACAGGACCATCTGTTACGACGACCTGGCAACGGGCGGATCGGTTATGGTCTTCGGCCCTCAGCGGAATATTCTCGAAGTAGTCGATTACTTCATGGATTTCTTCGTGGAAGAGAGCTGCGGCTATTGTACTCCCTGCAGAGTGGGAAATGTGCTGTTAAAAAAATATCTTGAAAACGTTATGGCAGGGAAAGCAGAACCCGGAGATCTTGCGACCATGCAAGAAATCGGCGAATCCGTCAAACTCGCCAGCCGATGCGGTCTTGGTCAGACATCCCCGAACCCTATCCTGACAACTCTTGCCAAATTCCGGTCCGAATATGATGCCCTGGTGAAAGAGGATAAAGATGGATTCAAGCCTGATTTCGACATTAGCGCGTCCACTACTGATGCAAAGGAAATTGCCGGACGCGGGTCGGCAATCTATTCTTAAAAGAGGTTATAACAATGAGTGATAAGATTACATTTACAATAGACGGCGTCGAAATAGAGGCGGAAAAGGGGCAAACCATCCTGAAAGCCGCAGAAGATGCGGGAATCTACATACCCAGGCTGTGTGCACACAAGGACCTGGAGCCCTTCGGAAGCTGCAGGGTTTGTACGGTTCTCTTAAACGGACGGCCTCAGGCAGCGTGTACCCAGCCGGTTGCCCCGGGTATCGTGGTAGAGAGTGAATCCCCAAAAGTGAGAAAGATCCGCAAACACATCATAGAAATGCTTTTCGTGGAAGGAAACCATTTCTGCATGTTCTGTGAGAAAAGCGGGAATTGCGAACTCCAGGCTTTGGCTTACAGGTTCGGAATATTCGCTCCAACCCTGCCGTACCTGTTCCCGAAGCGGGACATCGACATGACTCATCCCGATATCTTTATTGAGCGCAACCGATGTATTTTGTGCGCCCGGTGTGTCCGTGCTTCCCGGGACCTGGACGGCAAAAACGTCTTCCAGTTTACAGGCCGTGGACACGAGAAAAAAATTGCCGTCAATGCCCGGACAAAACTGAAGGATACTACTGCAGATATCACCGATAAGGCTGTGGATATCTGTCCGGTAGGGGCCCTCCTGAAAAAGCGGGTCGGATACAAAATTCCCATCGGTGAGCGATTGTTCGATAAGAAACCCATCGGCTCCGAAATCGAAAGCCGAAAATAATGAATAAAAGGAGCTAACGAGATGGCAAAACCAAAAATAGCAACAACTTCCTTAGCGGGATGTTTTGGGTGTCATATGTCAGTCCTCGATATAGATGACAGGATCCTGAAGCTTATCGAGCTGGTGGATTTCGACAAATCACCTATTGATGACATCAAGCACTTTTCCGGACGCTGCCTTGTAGGACTTATCGAAGGCGGATGCTGTAACGAGGAAAACGTGCACGTTCTGCAGGATTTCCGGAAGAACTGTGACATCCTGATCTCTCTTGGAGACTGCGCCACCATGGGAGGTCTTCCTGCAATGAGAAACACGATCCCCTTAAGGGAATGCCTGGAAGAAGCGTACATAAACGGTCCGTCGGTGTATAATCCCGGCGGGAAGATCCCGTCGGACAAGGAAATTCCTCTGTTGTTGAACAAAGTATTTCCCTGTCAGGAAGTTGTAAAAATGGACTACCACATTCCCGGATGTCCACCCCCTGCAGACACGATCTGGGAATGTCTGGTTGCGCTTTTGAGCGACAAACCGATCGATCTGCCGTACGAGCTGATAAAGTACGATTGATACTTGAAGCGTAAGGAGAATACGTTATGTCAAACGATAATCTTAAACGGATAATCATAGACCCGGTAACCCGTGTCGAAGGACACGGCAGAGTCTCACTCCTGCTGGATGAAAATAACAAAATCGAGCAGGCGAGGCTCCACATAGTGGAATTCCGCGGATTCGAACGATTCATCCAGGGAAGGCCCTACTGGGAAATTCCCGTCCTGGTACAGAGGCTCTGCGGCATTTGCCCCGTGAGCCATCATCTTGCCGCAGCTAAAGCGATGGATGTCATTGTCGGCGCCGACAAACTCACACCTACAGCTGAGAAAATGCGCCGCCTGATGCATTATGGACAGTTCTTCCAGTCCCACGTACTCCACTTTTTTCACCTGGTATCTCCCGACTTGTTGTTCGGTTTCGATGCCGACCCGGCTATTCGCAACATCATTGGAGTAATAAAGAAATATCCCGACCTGGCGGTGCAGGGTGTGATGATGCGGAAGTACGGACAGGAAATCATTAAAGCTACCGCAGGCAAGAAGATCCACGGAACCGGAGCGATTCCCGGAGGAATTAATAAAAATCTTTCGATTAAAGAGAGAGATTTTTTCCTGAAGGATCTGGACCAGATGATAGAATGGTCCAGGGGGGCCCTTAAAATCGCCAGGGACTATACCGTCGAGCACCTTGAAATGGTTAAAGGTTTCGGGTCCTTCGAATCGAGCCATCTGTCTCTCGTTCGTGAAGACGGAGCGATGGACATTTACCACGGCCGGCTTCGGGCGATCGATGCTGATGGAAACAAAATCATCGACGACATTGATTATCAGAACTATCTGGACTACATCTCGGAAGAAGTACGGGACTGGTCGTACATGAAGTTTCCCTTTATCACGTCCATCGGGCCTGAAAAAGGGTGGTACCGGGTAGGGCCCCTGGCACGGGTGAATGCATGTGACTTTATCGACACGCCCGAGGCGGAAGCCGCCCGGAAAGAGTTCAAGGACGTTACCAATGGAAAACCGAACAACATCTCCATGGCATACCACTGGACACGAATGATAGAGGTTCTCCACTCGGTGGAAAAGATCAAGGAGCTTCTCCACGATCCGGATCTGCAGAAAAACGACCTCATGGTAACCGGTGACCGCAGGGAAGAAGGTGTAGGTCTCCTCGAAGCGCCCAGGGGAACGCTGTTCCATCACTACAGGGTGAACAAGAATGACGAGATCGAGATGGCAAACCTGATTGTGTCTACCACCAGTAACAACGAGCCCATGAACAGGGCGGTACGGGGAGTAGCCGCGGACTATCTATCCGGGAAACCGGAAATAACAGAAGGACTTCTGAACCACATCGAAGTCGTCATCCGCGCATACGATCCATGTCTCTCCTGTGCTACCCATGCCATGGGCCAGATGCCCCTCATCGTTGAGCTGTACGATGCTGACGGTGACCTTGTAGACAGGAAAGTGAAGGGTTGACAGAGAGAAGGGGGAAAAGGGTTCTTCTTTTAGCGTACGGCAACCCCGCCAGAGAAGACGACGGCCTCGGTCCTGCAGCAGCAGAGGTGATCGAAGAGCTTAACCTGAATAATGTGACGGTGGATTCGGATTATCAGCTCACCGTCGAAGATGCAGCAACAGTTGCAGATCATGACACCGTTGTATTCGTTGATGCGAGCTTAGACTGCGAAGAACCCTTTACCTTTAAGGAGGTGATCCCCAGCCTTGATGAAAGCTTCAGTACCCATTCGGTACAACCGGAAACGGTAGTGGGAATGGCAAAACAGCTTTTCGGAGCGAATCCGGAAGCTTACATCTTAGGGATTCGGGGATACTCTTTTGATATGTTTAAAGAGGAAATGACAAATAAGGCTGTTGAAAATATGGGTAAAGCATTAAACTTTCTCATACCCGTTATCAAAACGGGGAATTTCAGTCAGACTTCCGGTACCTAGTGTATCATGAAAAACCTGTAGGGGGAGAATATGAAAGATGGAAAATACTTGATATTGTGTGTCGACGATGACGAGGATGTTCTCTTCTCGCTTCGTACGGTTCTAGAGAAAAACGGTTATCTTACAGCCCAGGCATTCTCAGCGGAAGAAGGCCTCAAAGTGTATAAAAAAGAGTGCCCGGATTTCATCATCGTAGACCTGATGATGGAATCGGTAGATGCCGGTAAAAACCTGGTGAAGGAGTTCAAGCTCTTAGGGAATAAGGCACCGATCTACATGCTTTCTTCGGTAGGGGACAGTCTTGCTTCCAACGTCGACTTTGCCGAACTCGGGTTAAACGGCGTTTTCCAGAAACCGATCGATTCCAACACACTTCTTACAACACTCAAAACGAAACTAAAATAAGTTTAAACACAGGCCTGGATTTCTATCTCAACACAGGAATCCAGGCCCGTGTCGAGCCGGATGGAACATCATATGATAGTTTCGTTCCGCCAAAACTCCGGCACAGGTGTTGCCTGTGTAAGGAGAGTCTGTTTCAGTTTTTCAGTTTTTACACCAGGACTAATATTATAATTTTCCATCAGGGTAGTGTTCAATTTGTTAAAAATCCTTGTTATTTCACTTCTGTTGTCTGTTAATACGCTGGCGATCATAAGAAGCCTGTAGGCAGGTTCGCACAGCGAATCTAAGCTGATCAGTTTATTGGCCCAATCAAGCGATTCTATATATTGTTTTGTATCGAGGGACAGCTTTGTCATCGTGATAAGGAGTTGCTTGTATGTGTTTTTTAAGTTTTCCCGTTCATCCCGGATGAAATCGAGGTAAGGTTCGGTTTTAAGAAAGTCGCCTTTGTAGAGAGCTTGTGCTTTTCTATAGTGGTTCAAAGCAGCTATTAAATCTTTTTTACTTTCCGCTGCCTTCCCCAGAGCAATGTACCGGTTGAACAAATCAACATCTACAGTGTAAGCACTTTCTTTCAGTTTTATTATATTCATATCAGTGACAATAAAATCGTTTCCTTCACCAAGTATTTTTCGTAAACGATACACGACAGTATTTAAGTTGTCCCTTGCGCTTTTATATGAATAACGCGGCCAGAACGTTTCGTATACAACTTCTTTACTGATGCCATGTTCCCGAAATACAAGAATATACATCAGCAGATCGATAACTCTTTTCTGTCGTGCAAGTGTAGCTTGTTCTATTTCCTTTCCTCTTATAAATATCCGAAACACCCCTAACGTCTGGAATTCAAGTTCGTGTTTTTCCTGTTTGTCCGTGGGTTGAAGGTCATCTTCTATAACCCCTAGACGTGGAAAAGATTCAAACATCCGGCAACCACTGACCTTAGCTATTCTTTGAAGAAGCTTAGGATCACAGATATCAAGATTTCTACACCGGTGTTCTTCAAGAATTTTTTCCATTCTACTAAAATATTGCTCTGCTAAAGCAAGGTCCCCTTTCAGATGGTGTAAATAACCGAGCAGTGAAAAAACAGTAGCATACACATAGGGGTTTTCCTTATCCATCTTATCATCCAGAATAATTCCGAGATACTCTTCAGCTGCATCATAGTTTTCCATATAGATGTTGATTTCACTTATTGTTATATAGCTGAAGGGGTAGTCCTGCTTCATGATATAGCTGTTATCTTTTTCCATGAGGCGGGTGCAATAGTATCCTGCTCTAGGGGCATTCTCGTTTCTGTAAGCAATGAGCATTTGCAGTAAATAGACCCAGAAATACTGAAGATAAAGGTTCTCCCCAATTTCTTTCACCCTTTCTGATTCAAAAATCGCTTCTGCTTTTTCATATTCATCAGTATACAGATAATAGAAAATAAGGTTCAATTTCAGGAACCTGGTCACAGCGAAGCCTTCGTGCAAACTTTCTAAGGCAACTTCCGTCTCTTTGATAGCTTTTTCAATCTCTCCAAGATAGAAATAAGAGTCTCCCAGGAAAAACCGGATTAATGCCAGGAAAGGGTGCTTTGCCGGGTATTTTTTAAAAAGCTTTTCCGTTTTCAAAAGCAGTTGCAGAGAATCGGAAAACTCACCTTTATGTATATAAATCTTGGAGAGGACAAGGCGGGAACAAAGCAATGCCTCCTCATTCTGGAATTTGAAAGATGTCTCTTCAGCTCGAAGCGCAGCTTCATAAGGGTGGTTATCATTCTGATCAGTCCACCAGTTGCCGAGGGTGACAAGGGCATTCAGTATTTCTCCCTTTTCGGCCGGCAGGGCTTGGCCTGCATATTCAAGAAACTCCAGAGCCATATCCGTTATTTCATTTACGGATTCTTCGCTCTCCAGATAAAAAAGATAATTTGATAATAATTCCGTATATATCCGCGCTTCCCGCAGATAATCCTTCTTTTTCCTGAAGTACGGAAGGAGCCCCAGTAAATTTTTCCTGCTTGAAAAGGGGGTAATCAAATTCATCACGAGGCCATCGTAATAGGAGAGCAGAGGACTCTGAACAATTTCCTGTTTAGTAAAATATTCCAGCAATCGCTGAGTCGCTTCGTATTCACCATTATCGAGAAGCTTGTCTGCAAAGCCGATAAAGATTTCCTTTCCCTGAGACCTATGACCCGATTTAAAAAAATGATGGATTGCTTTTTCTATATCGCTTCTCCTGAAATAATAATTCCCTGCGATAAGGTGGGCGTTGTTTCTCTCGGATTCCGGAAGTTCCATAAACATTCTTTCCAGAAACGTTGAGAAAAGCGGGAAATACGTAAAGCTTACACTATTATCTGACCCGGATTCCAAAAACGTGTTGCTTGCCATTATTTCACGAAATAATTCAGCTCCCTCATCTCCACGAAATAAATACAGGATCTCCGGTGTAATTTCATCGAAAAGGGACGTGCGGATGAGCAGGGATGCAATGTCGGGTTTCAGGACTTCGATAACCTCTTCTCTCAAAAAATCATCTATTGATTGAAGATATTTATACTGGAAAAATCGTTCGAGAAACTCAGTTTGCTCATCAATGCTCATCTTACCCAGATGCTCCAGCAGGTAGGTAATTCCGGTTATCCAACCCCGGCTGATTTCCATCAACCTGTTCAGGGTATTCTGATCCATATTGATTTCATAGATTTCCCGGCTCAACTCCTTTACTTCTTCATGGGAAAAACCAAAATCCCGGTCAAACAATTCTACCAGTTCTTTCTCTGATCTGAACCCGGTAAAATCAAGATGAGGATAGGTGGAGGAAATGATGACTATGTGTATATGAGAAGGTAAATTATCAATAAGAAGATTAATTACATCGCAACAGGTCTCACTGGAGTTAATATTCTGAAAATCATCCAAAACAATAAAAAAATGTGTCTCTGCTATTTTAGATAGTGTATCGATTATGAGCCGGAGCCTCTCCTCCAGCGGGGCTGTGGCATTGCCGGTAATAGTATCTTCACTTTTTCTTTCCGGTAGACTGAAAACATACTCAATTCCTTCCATCATGTGATTCAGGAAGGTTACAGGATCCTGATCATCCTTGTACAGCCTGTACCAGAGAAAAGGCGCTTTGATGTATGTAAGAAAATCTCCTGCCAGAACAGATTTTCCCTGCCCCGCTTTTCCATGGAAAAGGAAGACCTTTCTTTCTTTCCTTTTCTCTAAAAAAGACAGTAGATGTTCTTTCCGCTTTATTTTGTGCAAAGAAGGCGGCTTGAATCGCTTTATTACACCAACGAACTTGCCGGGTTTTATTCCTATTATCCTGCTGTTTTGATCCATGGATAAACCAGGAGAATAGAGCTTATTATGCTTTTGGTCAATATAAATGAAAAGAGAGCAGCCCCGAAGACTGCATTGATAAACAATTTCACTTAAATGAAAGAGATATATCACCTGAATGATTGATCCATGACAGAGGCATAGACTAAAAATGTAACTGTCCGGCTTGTAAACACCGAGTAATTTTGTACGGAGGAATATTAATGAAGAGCGGACCTAAAACCAGGGCCATGTTCATGAGAGCCAAGGAGTCGATGCCTTGTGGAGTTACTTCAAATTTTCGGTATTGGGGTGATGACCGTACCCTGGTGGTGAAAAAAGGTGAAGGGGCATATATCTGGGATCAGGATGACAACCGGTATATCGATTACCGCCTGGGCTTCGGCCCTGTCATTCTGGGACATGCGTATAAGGAAGTAATTGATCGTGTTGCAGACGGACTGAAGATGGGTAATACGTTTGCAATGACTAATGAGCTTGAAATCAATGTGGCGGAAAAAATTCGAAAAATGACCGGGGTGGATATGGTCAGGTACGCCAACTCCGGTACAGAAGCCACGATGGGCGCAATCAGAGTCGCAAGGGCCTGGACTGGAAGAGAAAAGATTCTGAAATTTGAAGGTGCATACCACGGATTTCATGACTATTCCCTCTGGAACACCTATCCGCCTATCCCTGGTACAGGATACAGACGGTCACCGGTTCTTATTCCCCAGGGATCCGGAATACCTGCCGGCATCAGCCAGTACATTTTTTCTGTTCCTTTCAACGATAAAGAGCTTCTGAAAAAAAAGGTTAAAGAAAACTGGGGAGATCTGGCAGCCATCATCGTTGAACCGCTTCTGGGTAATCAAGCCTCGATTATGCCCCGGGACGGCTTTATGGATTTTATCCGTGAAATCTGTTCTGAGCATGAAATCGTTATGATCATGGATGAGGTAAAAACCGGATTCAGGATTGCACCTGGCGGTGCACAGGAGTATTTCAACGTAAAAGCGGACCTTGTTACCTATGCGAAAAGCCTCGGCAACGGATTCCCTGTGGCTGCAATCTGTGGAAAAAAGGAAATTATGGGGGAGATTGGGCCGGGGAAAATTCCCCATGGAGGAACATACGCAGGTAATGTCGCTTCCATGGCTGCCGCGGATGCAGTTCTGGATATGATAGCAGCCGGTGCTCTGGATAAGGTGAATGCTCATGGGAGCAAGCTGAAAACGGGATGGAAAAAAATTCTCGATAAAGCCGGTGTCCCCCACGTCATCCAGGGACCGCCTTCCATGCCGGGTATCGTATTCACCGATAAAGGTTGTCTGGAATACCGCGACTGGGCCGAATCGAATCATGACCTGTATGAAAAAGTTATACAGAAACTCTTCACGAAAGGAATTATGCCGGACTGTGATTCAAGGGAACCCTGGTTCATCTCCGCTTCCCATTCGGATGAAGATGCAGATTACTGCCTGGGAGCCTTCGGGGAGGCTGTAAATGAAATATGCGGTTGATTGTAAAACAATCTCCCGGTAAAGGGAATCGATGATACAACCAGCGTTATCCAAAAAAGTAAACTAATCTCGAAACGGAGGAAGAGAACGGATGAAAGACAATGTAGAAGTATTTGCCCGAAAGGCCAGCGGTCTTACCAGGGAAGCAAGTCTTCTTGATGCCACCTATTTCGGTATCATGAATAATGCTATTCCTGTTTCCCTCTGGCTTACCTTATCCGGTTTTGCGTGGCTGCCCGGTGCAAACCTGACAATTGCGTCCCTACTTACCCTTGTATTAACGGTGCTTGGTTTTGCGTTTGTCTGGGGTATCCTGGGCGGGTCGATGCCCCGGAGCGGTGGTAGTTATGTGTACAACTCAAGGATCCTTCACCCCGTCATCGGGCTGGGGGTCAGTTTCTGCAACGGTGGATTCGTCATGCTGTCGTGGATCTGGGTACTTGCGCCATGGGTTGGAGAAGTAGGCATCCCGATAATGGCGGGTTGCCTTGGGTTCGATCCGTCCGGGGTAGCGTGGATGACATCCGGTTGGGGACTGTACCTGATTACTACAATTATCAACGTCGGTGCGTTTCTCGTAGTCCTGGCAGGGATGAAATTCTATTTTAAAATCCAAAAGGTGTTTATTACCTGGAGCATCATCGGAGCGGTCATTGCAGGAATTATTATCAGTGTGACATCCCATGATAAATTTGTTGAACTCTGGAACTCTTATGCTACCCAGTACAATTCTCTCGATTTTACCGGGGCGGTCACCGCGGCTTCTGAAGCCATGGGAGGTGTGCCTGAGAGCTGGAACTGGACTTCAACCCTTGGATTGATGCTTCCTATCAGCTGGATTGCCGTTTACGGGTACATCATCACTTTTATCGGAGGGGAGGTGAAAAGTCCCAGGAAGAGTATTTTCCTGGCTCAGGTCCTGAATGCAGTCGTTTGTATTGCATTCCTTCTCTGGGTCGGTCTGGCCTATAAAAAGATGCTCGGCTGGGAAGGGATTCACGCGGTAGCCTGGATCGGCGAGGAAGGGCTGGAAGGGTACAATTTCCCCTTCGAGGCGACATATATCGGTTTTGCCTCCATGATAGTAGGGTTCAACAAGATCCTTGGATTCATCATGGCGGGAGCTTTCATTGTTGCGGACTTCCTGTGGGTGGTCTTAAGTTACATAGCATGGAGCCGGGCAGCTTTCGCCTGGGGTATGGACCGGCTGGGACCGCGCTGGTTCACAGATATATCTCCCAGGTTCAACCAGCCGGTAAAACTGTTAGTGACAATGTTGATCGCATCTCAGATTGCGATCACCCAGTATGCATTTAATCCGGAAGTCCTGGGTTCGATTTCCGTTGAAGTAATGCAGCTTGTATCGGTATTCGGCTTTACAGCGGTAGCAGCTATGATTTTCCCGTATGTGAAAAAGGTAAGACATATCTGGGAGGCTTCACCTTACAAAGACTGGAAATTCTTAGGCATTCCGACAGCAACAGTAACCGGTTTTATCGCCCTGTCCTTTGTTATCCTCCTGGTTATCTCGTATTATATCAATGAGGCTTTTGCCTTTATGCACACATGGTGGAGCCTGATCTACATTCTTGTCTGGGTTATTGGAATATCCTGGTACTACATCTGGAAAGGTATACGTAAGAGGGATGGAATCGATGTAACCCTGGCATTTAAAGAAATCCCGCCGGAGTAAACTGAATTTGGATTTCCACCCCCGGCCTTCAGCCGGGGGTATCTTTATGTTCTTCATGAGGAATTTATATGATCAAGATCCTGTATGTTGCAGATATTCATGGTTCGAACACGTGTTATAAAAAATTCTTGAACGCCCTTAAACTGTATAAAGTCGATGTAGGTATAATAATGGGTGACCTCTGCGGTAAAATGATCAACCCGATTGTTAAACAGCCGGATGGAACATTCCATGCTACGGTTCTCGGCCAGAACAGTCGTGCAAAAACAGAGGAGAATCTTGTCAAGATTGAAAATGAAATTGCAGCATCGGGAAATTACTCTTTCCGAACGACACCTGAAGAAATGGATATCCTTAAGGCCGAAGGTAAAAGCATTCAGGGACGGATCGATGAAAGGGCTGCGAATATCAGCTTAAGTGACGGAAAAATAGATGATCTGTTTAAGAAACTCGTTCTGGAGCGAATGGAATACTGGATGGAACTTGCTGAAGAAAGGATCCCGGGCTCAGGTATCGAAGTTTACATGGGGGCGGGAAACGACGATATTATGGAACTGGATGGTCTCATCGACAGGTCCTCCGTTATAACCCATGCTGATGGCAATAAAGTAACTATCAAGGACGAGTTCGAAATGATTTCTTCATCCTGGTCGAATCCTACTCCCTGGGATACCGAAAGGGAATGTCCCGAGGAGGAGTTTAGACAGAAGCTGGAGATGCTGGCATCCCAGGTAGAAAACCCGTCGACCAGTATATTTAATTTTCATGTACCTCCTTACAACACTCTTATCGACCAGGCGCCTAAGCTGTCGGAAGAACTGGTCCCTTCCACCGACGAAACGATCCCGGCAGGCAGTAAGGCCGTATCCGATATAATCAGAAAATATCAACCGATGCTTGGTCTTCACGGGCACATCCACGAATCCCGTGGTATAGTAAAAATAGGAAGGACATCCTGTCTGAATCCTGGAAGCGAATACTCGGAGGGAATCCTCCGGGGTGTTATAATAATGCTGAAGAAAGGAAAAATGAAAGATTTCATGTTTATTTCCGGATAGAGGTTAACATTTTATGGAAGAAAGACAATTCAGGCTCCCCTCGGAAATACCGGTTGAAGAATGGCCGAAACCGGAGGAATTTATCCGGGAAGCAAAAGACCTGGTTGCCGCAGCAGCAGAGGAAAACCTTGTTCTCCGTATTATGGGTGGCATGGCAATATATCTTCACAGCCGGGAAGTTGAGACTTTATGGAAAAATCTCGGCCGTCTGGGAAAAAAAGTCTTCACAGACATCGATCTGGTCAGTCACGGGAAGTACAGGGTAAAGCTGTTAAAATTTTTTGAGAAGCGGGGGTACACGATTAACCAGCGGCTTCTCTATCATTATGGAAAAACACGGCAGATCTATTATGGACCGAAAATTCCAATGGTCGAAATCTTTTTCGACCAATTGGCAATGAATCATACCCTTTCCTACAAGAAGCGGCTTGAAATGGATTCGCCTACTCTGCCGGCGGCGGAACTCCTGTTACAGAAGCTTCAAATGGTCAGAATGAATGAAAAAGATATCAAGGATGCGATTATCCTGCTCAGGGCCCATGAGATCGGTGAATCCGATGAGAACATGATCAATACAAATGCAGTGATACATCCATTATTATCCGACTGGGGATTCTGTCACACATCAAAAGAGAATCTTAAGAAGATTAAAGCATCTCTTGAAAAATACGATGTGTTGAAGCAGAATGACAGAGAGATCGTATCGCAAAGAATCGAGGAGCTGGAAGGGCTGATAGAAGCCGGACCGAAAACCTTCAAGTGGAAATCGAGGGCCGTGATCGGTACAAAAACCAGGTGGTACAATGAAGTGGATGAGTGGGATGTGATCGAGAATTCAGAGGAAACTGAGTGAAAGCGAGACAAACCGATAAGTTTTCAACTATTTTATTTCTTATTCAAAAACTCGACGAATTTCGTGCTTTCAAACGGTCCGATCCGGAGAAACTCAGAAATCACTTCATGACAGAGGGATACAGTTCTTTATTCGAGCGTATTAAACCGGACCTGGACAGCATTGCTTTCGTACCCGAAAGAATGTCCGGGGTGCCGAACCTTATCAAGGCTGCAGCAGTGATTCGGCAGCTTTTCCCTCTTTGTTTTATCTCTTTTATCCTGGCTCTTTTAATCAAACTAGGCATTTTCAAAATACTGAATGAGAACCTTTATTATTTTTTCCTGATCACACCGGTGGTTATCATGTTTGCGTTTGTACTTACGGATCAGATCGTGAGGAGGACGATAGCGCGGTATGAAAATGAACATCCGGATCTTCATAAAGAGGAGAAAAAGAACATAAAAAGGGCTGTAGAGGAACTGTTGTCCTCGTTGAATAAGAACATCCGCATCTACAACCTGGATCCAGTCAAATACCGTATGCGACTCTATTTCGATGATTATTCAGGGCTTGACATTGAAAGAGAATACCGGGAACGTGTCATGTTTGTATTTAAGAAAAAGTATTCAAGATTTATGGCAAAGCCGAAAGGTAAAAGATAACAGCCGGTATTTCAGAAGACAGCGGAATACTTTCATCTACAAGCATTGTCCCTGGACATTACGTTTCATTATAAAATGTTAACATTTTATAATATGTGTTGACTAAGCTCGATTGTTTCGATACCATGGGTACAATACGTTATCACAGGTCATAACAGATTTCTCGAAATGGCGGTGCCTCATGAAAAAGTTCAGAGTTGTAGTTACGGATGACCGGTATGGTAGTTACGAAGAGGAAAATCGTACGCTGTCTGAACTGGGTATACAGGTTGAAGTCCACGATTTTAGGAGCTCCGCAGAGGCGATACCCGTTCTGGAAACATCCCACGGGGTGCTCTGTAATCTTTTTCCGCTGAACCGGGAAATCATCATGCGAATGAATAACTGTAAAGTCATTTCCAGGTACGGAGTAGGGTACGACAATGTGGATTTAGGCAGCGCCACGGCAAAGGGGATACTCGTAACGAATGTTCCGGATTATTCAATCGAGGATGTTTCCGACCAAGCACTGGCCCTTTTGCTCGGATGTGTCAGGAAAATCGCCTATAAGGATCGTCGAATCCGCGAAGGTGAATGGAATCTTCACACAACACAGCGATGTTACAGGATACAGGGGAAAACCCTCGGTATCATCGGGTTCGGGAATATTGCCCGGTCTTTCTGCAGAAAAACGTCCGGGTTGGGGTTGAAAACAGTACTTGTGTATGATCCGTATGTCTCAGAGAGTGAAATCAGTAACGCCGGCGCGGTAAACACCGGCCTGGAAACGTTGCTTCGTGCATCGGATTACCTATCCATCCACGTCCCGCTGAATGATAAAACGAGAAACCTTATCGACAATGAGGCACTTCGGAAACTGAAACCGGGTGCGATTATAATCAATACGTCCAGGGGGCAGGTAATAGTTGAGGAAGCTCTTTTCCAGGCGTTAAAAGAGGGACGTATTGCTTACGCGGGACTTGATGTGTATCACACTGAACCTCTCGATGCTGCCAGTCCGCTGAGAACCCTGGATAATATAATTCTTTCCGATCATACAGGGTGGTACAGTGAAGAATCTATCGTGGAATTGAAAACTAAAGCAGCACGGAATATTCTGGAAGTACTGAAGGGAGACGACCCTTCCTACCCTGTTAACAAAGAGGTTCTCCGGTAAACCACCTTCGCCGCACGGGGTGGCTATCCCGGGGAGTCAGAATAACGTCCGCATAATAACGAATACGGGAGTTTATTACCATGATACGTATTATTACCTTCGGAGAAATCATGCTCCGTCTGAAATCTCCGGGATATGAGAGGCTTTTCCAGAGCCCCCGGCTTGAAGCTACCTTCGGTGGAGGTGAAGCCAATGTAGCGGTAGGACTTGCCCGGTGGGGGCTGGACGTCTCATTCGTAAGTTTCATCCCCGACAATGCAGTGGGAGACGCATGTATACAGGAATTAAAAAAGCAGGGTGTCGATACGTCCTCTATAGTGAGACAGGGGTCACGGCTTGGTATTTATTTCCTTGAGACCGGGGCCAACCAGCGTCCGGGTAAAGTTATTTATGACAGGGCCGGCAGCTCCATGGCATCTGCCTTTGCCGGGGATGTGGACTGGAACTCTGTCTTCGCCGGTGGTGGGTGGTTCCACATCACCGGTATTACTCCTGCTATTTCAGAGTCCGCAGCACAGTTAAGCATTGAAGCCGTAAGAAAGGCCGGAGAAATGGGGCTGACAGTCTCCATGGACCTGAACTACAGAAAAAAACTGTGGCAGTACGGAAAATCAGCGGTCGAAGTCATGGGGGAACTGACAGGAATGATGGACATCGTCATAGGCAATGAAGAGGATTGTCAGAAATCCCTCGGGATCAACCTGGATATCGATGTTCAGAAGGGAGAACTTTCCACAGACAGGTACCGGGAGCTCACGGACAGTGTTCTGGCAACATTTCCGAATATTAAGAAACTCGCTGTTACCATGCGGGAATCCAGAAGCGCGAATCACAACGGATGGTCAGCCGTACTGAACAACAGGAACGAGTTTCTCATTTCTGAAAAATATGAAATCACCGATATAGTCGACCGGGTCGGAGGAGGAGATTCGTTTTCCGCGGGCCTTATTTACGGTCTGAACAACTTCGATGATGAAGAAGCCCTCAATTTCGCGGTAGCAGCTTCGTGCCTCAAGCACTCTGTTCCGGGAGATCTTCCCCTTGTATCTCTGGATGAAATAAAGATGCTGCTAGCCGGAGATGCTTCGGGAAGGGTTATACGCTGAATGAACAGTCCGAGTCTGACAAGTGTAATGCACTGTCATTCATTCTCTTAAGACAATTCACTACACCCTAACAAACAAATTCAAGACCCAGATCAATGAGCGTTTTCCTGTAAGGAATTCCAGTTTCAGGATCCCACCCCCTGGCTTTATATAATTCCGACAGTAGGTGCCTGAATTTTCCGGTATCCAAAGCCTTTTTTTCACAGGTCAGCGGATTTTCCCACTCTTCCCTTTTCCCGAAATAGGGAAGGACCTTTTCGTCGGTTTCCCTGTCCCGTTTCCAGTTTCTGACGTGAAGCATCCTTTCCAGGTTGAAAATTCTTTCCGCCGCCCCTTCAAACTCATCTGTATCCATATCCAGACCTGTGGCGAGGTTGAACATAGTTCGTTCAAAATCGGTACCGGGAAGTCCGTTCCTTGTCCGGGCAATATGATCGGGATCCTTCCTGCTGTAGATCATGGGATAGACTTGGTCGCATAACGTAAGACTGTCCTTCAGTACGCTTCTGTGCTGATGAAATATCGCGGGGGATACCTTCCCCTCGTATCCGCTCAAAATATTCGCCGCGTCCGGGTGGCCGTACACTTTCCGCCCGATTTCCTGTATCGTATCCCACGAAAGTCCGTCATCACCGCTTACATCTTTAGACCAGTTCATCACGTTCTGGGCGTATCCGTGTCCGCTGGACAACGGGTCCCTGGAACCAAGGGCCCACTGCAGGGCAGTCACGATCCAGAAAGGATAGAAAATCTTGTTGATCTTGTCCCCTCTTCCGTCCCAGTGCCCTCCGAAACCCCAGGCAGCCCAGTAGTTGCTTACGTACTCCCTACCAATACCGAGAATTTCCGATGCCCTCGGTCCACCTTCGGAGAGTGCATCACCTATTCCCTCCCGGAAGGCTATTTTTGTCACCAGGGCATACCAGAACTCAGGATCATCGAGGTCGAATTTCATGCCGTCTATATCCTCCAGCTGCCCGGACTGATGACAGAGCCGCAACCAGGGTACCAGGCCCAGCCCGAGTTCCCAGTGATTTATACCCAGGTCCTGGCTGATCTGTGCTATCTCATACCCGGCATTGAAACCGAGTTTCCAGTTGTAATGGGTATTTTCAAATCCCTGGAAAAGTTTACTCTCACACATAATGATCCCTTTGTATTTCCGCCCGGGAAATATAACCCCCGGAACGTCACAATACTGCTGGGTGATATGGCACTTTGGCGCAGCACACTGCTGCCCGCAGGCGGAAAATGTCTCCTGGAACTCTTTTTTACTTCCATCTATAAAAGGAGGTTTCGGCATGCCCATGGTTACTTCAATTTCCTTTGAAATACCGATGGTACACTCGGTAAACCTCTCCGGGTCTGCAAGGGTTATCGAACCGGTTCCGATTACCGCGATAGCCTTGAGCCTCTTGGCGCCCATAACGCCGCCAAACCCGCCCTGGCCTGCTGCCGATCCGGTACTGTTACCGATAATAGCTATTCTGCTTTTCCTTTCACCTGCCGGACCGATGGACAGAACCCTACAGCTCTCCCCATGGAGATTTTTCAGGATTTCCTGGGTCCGGAAAATACCTTCTCCCCATACCTTACTCCCATCCATGACACGCACTTTCTCGTCGACAATAAGGAGGTAGACCGGTTTGTGCGATATCCCCTTGACGATAATTCCGTCGTACCCCGCGTATTTCAATGCAGGTCCGAAGAAACCGCCTATGCTTGAATAGGTAAACCACTCATAGGGATACACTTGGGGGCTTAAGGAGCATATGGTGGTCCTGCTTGAGTTCGGAGCCGACGTTCCTGTAAGTGGACCGGTTAAAAAAAAGATACGATTTGCCGGATCGTAGGGCGTAATGCCCCTGCCGATTTCATCCCAGGCGATTCGGACACCTATTCCCCGTCCTCCAAGGAATTCCCTGCCGTAAACCAGGGTTTCTAAAACCTCTGTTTTCGCTTCTCCTAAATCGACAACCAGCAGTTTGCCTGTCCATCCCCCGTATTTCATTTTCATCTCCGTACCACCACTATTGCGCCGGTGGGGCAGACCCTTTTACAATATGCCTTGCCGGAACACAGATCACATTTCAGGGTCTTTTCCCCGATCATCCTGAGTGCGTCGAAGGGACACGCTTTAACACATTCACCACAGAGGGTGCAAAGGGACATATCCATCCGCCAAGCACCGAGTCCCGAATCGAAAGTGATGGCACCGACTGGACAGACTTCCGCACATTGAGCCTTTTTACACTGCCTGCAGTACCGGGACTGTACCTGTCCGCTCAAGTCATCCTTTTGAATCTGGATCCGGGCCAACTGCTGTGAGCTCTCTCCAAAATGGATTTCCGAACATACGATCATGCAGGAGAGACAACCTGTACACATATCCTTGTTCCAGGTGATATACCGCCGAATCATAACTTCATTTCCCTGTACATCGAGCCATCCTGAACGCTTCTCCCTGGGATAACAAGGCGATTTCCAGGTTTCCGGAACCAGTTGATCTCAACAGTTCCAGGGGACTACCCTTGTGGGCCGGAAATGTCCAGAAATGGTAGGGAATCATAACCTTGGTTTTCAGTTCCTTTGCGTAGGCGATGGCTTCCCGGGGACCCATGTTACCGAATTCGCCATTTATGGGAAGGAGCGATATTTCCGGGCGCGCCGCGGTAACATCAGATAGTACATCCGGTGAAAAAGCCGTGTCTCCTGCAAAATAAATCCTGCTGCCGTTGATATCAATAATAAAACCTACCGCATCATACGCGAGTTCACCATGATCGGCAGGAGTAATCGTTATTGAAAAATTCGTGAACTCATGCCTGTCTCCGGGAATACAACGGATGAAATCCGATTCCCGGAAACCATGTATCCCTTCAAGCTTTTTATATGCCTCGATAGAAGCCAGCACCCGGGTTCCCTGTGAAATCATGCCGGTGATGGAATCCATGTCCAGATGGTCAGGATGGTCGTGGGATATCAGCAGGTAGTTATACTTGATATCAGCGGGACCGATAAGGGTTGGCATAATTCTTTTAAACTCGATGCCCAGCTGTTTTTCAACGAGATCGGAAAAATAGAGATCGATTCCAATCACCTCTCCCTTTCCGGTTTTAATGATAAAACCGGCCTGGCCCATCCAGAAAATCGTGAACCCTTTTCCCCCGGGCTTTTCGTGCTTAAAACGGGCAACAAAATCCATCGACGTATTCATAACCTCCCGGGCCGGAAATCAATATTCCGTTACCAGATGAAACATAATTTCTGCAGCCTTTAAAATATCATCCATATGTACCTGCTCATCCGGAGCATGCGCGTGATCGAGTTTTCCCGGACCGAACTGAATCCCCGGAATACCATACATGTGATTGTAACGCCACAAATCGGCACAGCTTGTAAGCACCGTTTCCTCTCCGGCACAGCCAATGGAGGCACAGGCGCTTTTCATGGTATGAACGATTTTCTCATTCGTGTTAACAATGTACGGCTCATTTTTAAAAGGGAAATCAACCGTAATAGCGTTATTCCAGTTCCGGCCGAAATGCCCGGCAAACACATTTATAATTCCTGCTGTTATGTTTTCGGTATTCATATCAGGAAGAAATCCGAAGACCCCCTCCAGTATTGCCCGGGATGGAACGGTTGCCGGCCAGTCACCGCTGTGAAGCTTTCCGAAAGTCAGGGGCATGGGATTGTCAAACACATCGAAAGGCTTGAGGTTCCGGGAGGCTTCCAGTACGGAATCGTGATATCCTTTAAGCAGGCTCATACAATCTGCTGCCATAACAAGCGCATTTCGTACGGATCCGGAGATTCCGCTGTGCCCGGATTTTCCGCAAAAGTCTATATTAAACCACACAGCACCACGGTGTCCCAGGCTGATCTTAAGATCCGTGGGCTCCATGTTGACCACACCTTCCCCTTCGAGAGGATCCTGTAGAATTGCCAGAGTTCCGTTCCCTCCCACTTCCTCCTCACAAACCAGATGAATAATTATATCCGCTGCCGTAACCGCCCTCCGCTGCCTTAACAATAAAAGCATGGCAAAAAGGGCGGCAATTGACCCCTTGTCGTCACAGGCTCCTCTGCCGTAGACAATCTTTCCCTTTTTTACGGGTAAAAACCCGGTCCCTTCATCGTCCCATGAGGGGACTACATCAAGATGCGCATTGAATATAATCGGTTTGTAACTGCCGGTTCCCTTCACGGTAATTCGTAGATTGTGCCTGCCGTTATAGTCGGTATCTTTAAGAACGGAACAGTAGTACGGATCGTTTGTAATCGTGCCGGGCATTGGAATTTTTTCAGTTGTATCAGAGACATCCTGGAAGTTTTCCGAACACAACTCGACCATTCCCCCTTCCCGTCCACTCAAAGAAGGGGTGGAAATCATCTCCAGAAGAAACTGCTCCGTTTTCTGTTCTATGCTTGTGCCAATCTTCACAACAGGATCACACCTACCTATGTTATACCAAGCAAGGCTCCTTCCAGTATATCAAGGCTTTCGTGTACCTGCTCTTCTGTAATCACAAGGGGGGGAGCAACCCTGATCACATTTCCGCAAGATCCGACAATACCAATAAGGAGGCCTTTCTCGGCACACCGCAACACCAGTTCCCTGGCTTGTTCCGGGGCCGGCTCTTTGGATATTTTATCCTTAACCAGCTCAAGACCGAGAACCAGGCCTTTCCCCCTGACATCACCCAGGATGGAACTCTTCTCCTGCACGTCCTGGAGACGGAGTTTCATAATCTCTCCCATACTTTGGCTGTTCTCCACCAGTCTATCTTCCATGAGAATCTGAAGGACCGCCGAACATGCCGCGGTGGATATGGGCGTTCCGCCGTTGGTACTTCCCAGGTCTCCTGGTTCTATATGTTCGAGCAGGATCTTTGTTAACAGAATGGCTGATGTTGTTATACCGCTGCCGATTCCCTTTCCCACGGCCACAATATCGGGTTTACTGTCTTCCCACTCCATGGCCCACATTGTACCGGTCCGGCCAAAAGACGACTGCACTTCATCCAGGGTAAAGAGAAAACCTCTGTCCTTCGCCCAGGCTTCGAGTCTTTTTAGCCATCCGGAAGGAGGGAATATAAAGCCGGCGGTACCCAGGTAAGGCTCCACGATAATTCCGGCAATGCTGCCGGTAGAATTGGCGAGAATGACCTGATCATAATAATCGATACACATCATACCACATGAGTCGATGGATGCTGAAAAGGGGCACCGGTAGCAATAGGGAAAAGGGAGCCTGATTACTCCAGGGACAGCCGGACCGTACCCTTTCTTTGCTTTCAGCATGCCTCCGACACTGGCTGCGTTATGGGTCCTTCCATGGAACCCTCCGAAGAAGCCGATAATTTCGTAACACCCGGTGGCTTTTTTCATGATTTTAACCGCTGCCTCCGTGGCCTCTGCCCCGGTACAGAGAAAAAAACATGTATCGAGATGCAGCGGCGCCGACCTTACCAATGCCTCTGCCGCGCTCACTCTTTGAGGAGTAGGATATTCATAACAGTTGAGAACCGTGTTCGCCGCTGTTTGAATCGCCTGAACAAGTTTAGGATGACAGTGCCCCACATTGGCTACAAGGACACCGCTTGTCCAGTCGATAAACGTGTTGCCGTCCACGTCTTTCAGGACCGCCCCCCTTCCGCTTTGAATAGCGACGGGTGCTTGAAAACCTGTCTTATTCGCTTCAAAGGAGTGCCATTTTTCTATGTATTCCCGGGATTTTGGACCCGGAATCGGTGTCTTCACATTACTCGCCTTATTCATGTTCATCTCCTTCATCTGCGTTAACCCAACAGGACTTTCGCTCCTTCCCGTTCCGCAGATAGATATGCAGAATAAATGACTTTCGTCGTATCTACCGCTACATCCAGGTCAGCTATGGGCTTCCGGTTCATCGTGAAACTTGCAACGGCATCCTGCATTTCCTGCTGGTATCCCATCACCCAGTATTCATCGGTAACGGCATGGGACCAGCCCTTGTTTGTAGTCAATCCGTATTCAAGATACACCTGGTCGAAACCGGTGGCGTCCGGATTATAAACATCCAGAGTGTCGACAGGATTCATCCGGCAACGGGATCTGTGATTATTCGCAAAGACTTCTACATAATCATAGATTCCGCCTAAAACGGTAGCGCCGGTTATCACGTCCCCGACGGTTTCATCCTCAAAATCGATATGAATCCAGGCGTAATCTTCCACATCCTGGTAGTCGGACCGTAGAAAGCCTTTATCTTTGTAAGACCCTTTCCGGGTAAGACACTGTATCCGGGCACTTACACCTGCCGGCTTGATCGGTCCGTCTCCCCGGGCAAACCCTTCTATCCGCTTAAGGTAGAGAAGGGCGCCGATAGGATGACTTCCGGTACTGATAAGGGACCCTCCGCATGCGTATTTCCACTGGCTTGAATAAGCAGCATGATTTCCCCGGTGGGATTCTTCGCCGAGCATTCTTAGAACCTGTGCCCCGGTTTTCTCGATGACCTCCCGTTCTTTCTGAAGAGAAGGGGAGTAGATCAGGTTTTCGAAATAACAGAAACGAATATCATTGTGATGTACCGCACGCTCAATCCGATCGAGGCTCTGATAAACGGCATCCCGCATCGGTTCTTTAGGCGCGAGAAGACCGTTGAAGTCTGTTTCCCCAGGATCCGGGGCGTATCCGATAAGGGGCTTTTCACACATTACATGCTTTCCCGCCTCCGCAGCTTGAAGGATGATACTTTCGTGGGTCGCCGGGGGTGTCCCGACAGTGACGGCATCAACATTGTCCAGAAGATCGGACAAGCTTGAAAAAGCCCTCATGCCTCTTTCCGAGGCAAATGTTTCAGCTTTACCCCGGACAACATCGAAGACCCCGACAACTTCCGTATCCACCCCGTATACCCGTTTGAGGCAATCATAGTGATATGTCGAAATAAAGCCGCATCCTGTTAATCCTATCCGCATACTCAAAATATTGTCGCTCCCCCATCCACAACCAGTGTCTGGCCGGTTATAAATGCTGCAGAATCCGACGCAAGATATATAATAGCAGCTCCGATTTCATCGGGACGCCCCACTCTCCCTAAAGGAATACCCCTTACTATATCCGCCGCGAAACCGGGATCCTCCATAACTGCACGCAGAGGCGGGGTGTCTATCTGACCGGGAGCGATAGCATTGACGGTGATGCCGTATCCGGCCCATTCTACCGCAGCAGTCCGGACAAAACCCATAACACCTGCCTTTGCCGCTCCATGATGAGCTGTCCCTCTCGGCAGACCTATAAGCCCTGCAATGGACGCGATACATATGACCCGCCCGCTTTTCTGCCGGATCATATGCTTACCGAATTCCCTGGTACAGTAGAAGCTTCCCATCAAGCTTGTTTCCACTGTGTCCTTGAATTGATCTCCCTTCATTTTCTCAAGAGGAACCAGCTGCGCATATCCGGCGTTATTTATGAGAATATCAACCTGTTCAAAATCCTCTTTGACCTTTTCAGCGAAAGTAATAACCTGGTTTTCATCACGGATATTGCATTGGTAGAAAACCGCCTTTCTTCCGAGGGATTCAACTTTCTCCACCAACGGTACACTGCAGGCACGATCCCTCCTGCTGGCCATTGCCACATCCGCCCCGGCGGCAGCCAACATCGGCACGACAACTTCTCCGAATCCCCCGAGGGCACCGGTAATTACCGCAGTCTTCCCGTTAAGGGAAAAGAGTTTGTCAATTTCCACGTTACCGGTCCTCTTCTATCACCAGGGCGACTTCACCTATGTTGACCTCATCCTGTTCCTTCACCCGAATTTCTACGATTATTCCGTCAGTAGGGGATTCCAGGGGAAAATTCGCCTTCTCCGATTCCATCTGAAGAATTTCTTCTCCTGTTTTTACTTTTTCCCCCACCTTTTTAAAAATTTCTACAATCACCACTTCTTCTGAAGTTAATCCCTGCTGGGGAATCAGAACATCTACTTTCATTTTAAAACTCACTTCATCCTTGTTATTCCTGTACCAGTTGTACAATGGAATTTATAATTCTTTTCTTATTGGGCACCATTTCTCCTTCAAGTGCCGGGGAAAACGGGTGGGGTATGTCAAAGGTTGCCACCCGGTCACTCTTTTTCAATATTCCTGGATTCATGGAACAGATCAGGGCGATGATTTCCGCTCCGGCGTTACAGGTCAGATGAGCCTCTTCTACGATCAGAAGGCGGCCTGTTTTTTCAACCGACCCGGCTATGGTTTCCATATCCAGGGGAACAACCGTTCTGGGATCGATTACTTCAGCATCTACTTTCGATTCCATGGAATCCAGGGCATCGAGAACCCGCTGGAGCATTGTACCGACGGCTACGATGGTTACCTGGCTGCCCGGGCGAATAATTGAAGCTTCTCCGAAGGGGATGGTATACTCCTCTTCCGGGATTTCCATTTTCTTGTGAAAGAAAAACTTATCCTCACAGAACAGTACCGGGTTTTCATCACGAATCGCGGTTTTCATCAGACCCTTGGCAGTATACGCATCCGAAGGAACCGCTATTTTTATACCGGGCAGGTGCATAAGCATAGGATAATACGCTCCCGAATGGTGGGGCCCCGTGGTCCGGGCACCCATCTGGGATCTCAGTACCAGGGGAACCGAGAACTGGCCATTGGACATGTAGTGCAGTTTTCCTGCCTGGTGAGCAATGGGACTCATTATCTCAAAAAGGATATCCGCGAACATCAAATCCAATATCGGCCTAAGACCTGATGCTGCGGCACCGACTCCCATACCGGCCCATCCATTTTCACTGATAGGGACATCGATTACTCTTTGCTCTCCGAATTCGTGCCACAGGTTCTTTGTATGACCATAACTGCCGCCGCGATCCCCGATCCCTTCCCCTATGATAATGATTGTCGGATCTCTTCGCATCTCCTCGGCAATTCCGTCCCGTATGGCCATCATGTAGCTTATTTTTTTTCCCATCTGCTGTTATCCTTTGAAAATATAATCACGAAGGGTATCCAGCCCGGGGGATTCACCCTTTCTGGAAAAATCGATGGATTCCTGAATTAGGCCATTCACTCCGTCTTCCAGCACGTTTAAGGCTTCATCGTTAACCGAATACTCATCCAGGAGACACTTTCGAAAACGAGCGAGGGGATCCCTCTTCTCCTTCCAGTGATCAACCTCTTCTTTCGTCCGGTACGTTCCGTACAGCTCGTCACCTTCATGATGTCCATGGTGACGGTATGTCCGGGCCTCAATCAAGGTCGGCCCCTCTCCGTCTCTCGCCCGCTCAACAGCTTTACCGGATTCTAAGAAAACCTCCTTCACATCGTTTCCATCAACAGCGATCCCGGGCATGTCGAAAGCCCCTGCCCTGGTTGCGATTTCGGGATTCGCCGCCACACGGCTTAAAGGGGTGGAAGTGGCATACAGATTATTTTCACACACAAAGAGGACCGGAAGGTTAAGCTTCGAAGCAAGATTGAGTGATTCGTATAGAATTCCCATGTTGCTCGCCCCGTCACCGAAGAAAGCGACGGCTACATCGGTCACGCCCCTGGTCCTGAATGTCAGGGCGGCCCCAAGGGCCATGGGAATGCTGCCGCCTACTATGCCGTTGGTTCCGACAAGACCATGAGCCTTATCGTACATGTGCATACTTCCTCCCCTGCCCCCGCTTAGGCCCGTGGATTTGGCATACAACTCTGCCATGACACCCTTGATATCACATCCCTTTGCGAGCACATGGCCGTGCCCTCTGTGGGTACTCGCCACAATATCCTCCGCCGTCAGATGCGCGCAGACTCCTGCAGCAACCGCCTCTTCTCCCTGGTAGAGATGCACAAACCCAGGTATTTCCCCCTGTCTGTAGCATATTGATACGTTGTTCTCGAATTCCCGAAGAAGAAACATGGTTCTGTACAGCTGCAGAGCTTCCTCTTTTGATATCATGCCGCTTTTCATTTCTATTATCCCCTAATCGAACTCCAATCCGGTTATCAATGCAACAAGTTTACCCTGGAGTTTCACCATGTTATCCTGCTTCTTGTATTCATCTATATCGATAGCACCCACTCTTCTGCCCCGCCTCATGACAATTACCCGGTTGGCGAGGCCAATAACATGTTCCATATTATGGCTTATAACGATAATGGATTTCACAGCTTTTCGAACCGAGAATTCCTTGATCAACTCAAGTACTTTCACACTTTCTTGAACCCCTAAAGCCGCGGTGGGTTCATCCATAATAAGTACATTCTTGCTGAATATGTTCGCTCGTGTAATCGCTATTGCCTGTTTCTGACCACCTGAAAAATTTTCCACTTTTTCCTTCATCCAAGGCATGTTAAAAGAGATCTTTGAGAGAGCTTTCTGTGCTTCCTCTTTCATCTTCTTCTTGTCAACCACGTTGAATAATCTGCCAAAGAGGTTGTGTTTGATATACTCCCGCCCGCTGAAGATATTAGTGGTCAGATCCATAGCGGGATACAGGGCAAGATCCTGATAAATTGTTTCTATACCCAGCCTAAGGGAATCCGCAGGGGATTTGATATTCACCTTTTCCCCGTTCACAAAAATACTCCCTTCATCAGGGATTACGGCTCCTGAAATCATCTTTATCAGAGTTGATTTACCGGCGCCGTTATCGCCGACTATAGCCAGTATTTCACCTTCATAAAGTTCCAAATCCACATTATCGACAGCCACTGTCCCGACGTACCGTTTGGTAACGCCTGACATTCTTATGACTTTACTGGTCATTTTTTAACCCTCACAACCTGGCTTTGCTTCTTTTTAAACAAATCCATATAGACAGCAAGGATCAAGATGATTCCCAGCACAACATCCTGCCAATGAGTCGATATATTCAGCAGTACCAGACCGTTATTGATCAGGGCAAGAAAACAAATGCCAATAAATGTTCCGATAAACGATCCGGATCCTCCTACAAGGCTGATCCCGCCTATCGCACAGGCGGCAATAACCCGCATTTCCCAGGTCCGCCCGATATCAGCCATGGCAGTCTGCATCTGACATGCCAGCAGGAACCCCCCGATACAGGAAAGGACACCGCTCATCATAAATACTCCGATTTTTATCCGATCGGACTTAATTCCCAGCAGGTTCGCCACCCTTTCATCGTTTCCTACTGCCAGCAGGTGCTTTCCGTACCTTGTGTTTAAGAGTATCCATTGAAAAACCAGTATAAGAACCAGGAACAAGATGAATCCAAAGGAAGTTCCCAGGGGTTCCAAGAGTCCCAATTTCTGCATCCAGCCGGGTAACGGATAAAGGGGATACCCTTTCGTCATCACGAAACATAGTCCCCGGGCCGTGTACAGCATGGCGATAGTAGCAATAAAGGAGCGTATCTTCAGCTTTACCACAACGAACCCGTTTATGAATCCAATTCCGGCACAGGCAATGACAGCCACAATCAATGCCAGCGCCGGGGGTACGTTGCCGTTATTCGCAAGTTCCATGGTAAGGACCGCGCCAAAACCGGCAACAGAACCGACAGATACGTCAAATTCACCGGTGAGTATGACCAGTGACTCACCGATAGCGACAATGCCAAAGAGAGCGTATCCTCTTGCCATCGCCTTCAGGGTTCCCGGGTCAAACAGCACCGGCTTGATAATACCTACAATGATGATCATTATCGCAAAGGGGATAAGTATACCCACTTCGCGCATTTCTATTATTCTCCTCAGAACAATCTTTGTGGTCAAACCGGAATTTCTATTCATGGCTTTTTTCGTCTGGGAAACCAACGTACGTGCTCCTTACATCTGGTATTGAAAACGATGGAGAATTGTATCTCCATCGCTTTATTATAAGTGTAGATTATTTTTTAATACTTGCGAATGCTTCTTCTACCTGGTTAAGAATGGCGTCATATGTATTGATGTCTTTTTTCAGTACAACCGGAGACGGAAGCAGATTTTCATACTGATATGGCTTACCTTTGATATAGGCGTCCAATATAACGGCACATTCCTGAAAGATTTCGAAAAGCGGCTGCGCCACAATGCCGAATACTTTTCCGTTCTTAACGAGGTCGACATTCTGGCGGGAGTAATCCATCCCGATAATGAGGATGTCATCCCTGCCAATATTGTTACATGCATTGGACCATGTGATCGGGCTATTACCGGTTGTACCGAATCCTGCGGATATATCAGGGTTCGCCTGGATAAGAGACGTTATCCGCGATTCAGCAACAGCCATGTCAAAGCCTTCTTCGATGGGATCAAGGACTTTTATATCTGGATAGTTATCCCTGATGAATGCGGTAAGCGCCTCTGCGGGAGGATTTTCCTGGGGATTGAATCCGCCCTGGGTAATGGCAATAGTACCTTTTCCGCCCAATGCTTCCGCCAGGGCCTTCCCGGCTTCGATTCCGAATGCAACATTATCGTTAGTTACCCAGCCTATCGGCCCCGGTACTTCTGATGGTGTTATCATGCTGTGGGGGACAACAACCGGGATACCTGCATCTGAAGCCTTTTTCATTAAAGGCCGAATCCCGGGATCGAGTTGATATATAGCCAGTCCCGCAACTTTCTCGGCAACAGCCTGTTCCCCTAGCGCAATAGCTCCGGCCAGGTCCGACCCCTCGGAAGCGTAAAGCTTTCCCTGGTAGCCCAGTTCTTCAGCCTTGGCCAGGAAACCCGCTTCCATTATCTGAACAACAGGATGATACTTGTTCCAGATAACAAGACCTAATACCGGTTTCTCTGCTTCCTTCTTTCCTGCGGCAAATACCAGCCCTGCCGACCCAAGGAAGGCAAAGATCAACAATACACCGACAATTCGTTTCATAACGAACCTCCTCATTTGTTTTGTAAACCATAAATCATAATTGGCTAACTGTCAACAATTTTTGTTAATTAAAATAATAAAATGTTAACATTTCAAGCTTGATAACTGTTGGTTTTTTATTTTCAAATTTGCTTTTGTTAACCAAACATTTTTTATGTTGACTTTTTATAACAATTGTAATACTAGTCTGTCATGTAAATGATAAAAAGGGGACAGGTATGGTTAGCGCGTTATTCGATTTAAAAGGGAAAATCGCACTGGTTACAGGTTCAACTAGGGGATTAGGTTTTGGTATTGCCAGGGGATTATGCCGGGGAGGCGCTAAAACAATCATCAACGGGAGGAACAGGAATGCCGTATATATGGCGGCTCAAAAGCTGAAACAGATGAATTTTGATTGTGAAGGTTACCCCTTTGATATTACCGACAGAGAACAATCTGAGACTGCTATCCGGGAGATAATCGAGAGGAACGGTCCTATCGATATCCTGGTAAATAACGCCGGGGTTCAGCACAGGGCGCCAATCGAGCAGTTCCCATCTGAGAAATGGGATTCAGTTATGAATGTTAACCTGAACTCACCCTACTGGATCAGCAGATGTGTAATACCTGATATGATGGAAGTAAAACAAGGCAAAATCATAAATATGTGTTCTTTGACATCGGATTTTGCCAGAAAAACAATCTCCGCGTATTCTGTCTCAAAAGCCGGATTAAAAATGCTTACTAAGTCCATGGCAACCGAATTAGGACAATACAATATCCAGGTAAACGCAATCGGCCCGGGATACTTCGCTACTGAAATGAATACTGCCCTCATTAAAAACCGGGAATTCAACAGCTGGGTTCTCGGCCGGACTCCCGCGAACAGGTGGGGCACCACGGAAGATATTGAAGGTATCGTTATCTTTCTATCTTCCAAGGCCTCGGATTATATAAACGGACAATTGATATATGTGGATGGCGGTTTTTCAGCCAATCTCGGCGGGCCGTGAAAACCAGGTATTTTTAATCATAGTAAATTTTAAGCAAATCATTTTTAGCGCTCAGCAAATGATCCTGCAGTATTTCGAGACATTTTTCTTCTTTCCGCATAAGTGAATCAAGTATGCTTTTATGGCGCTCTATCTCGATTGATATACGGTCGATATTCTGAAGCATCAATACTTTCATGAGGGGGTTTACCGTCTTCCACGCATTGAAAAGTGCCCGGTTTTCGGAAAGGTTCATGATATCACTGTGAAAAGTGTAATCCAGTTCCACCAGCCGCTTCCGGTTCTCTTCGGATATTTGATCTGAGACATTGTTTTCTTCGGAAATAAGAAGCATCTGCTTAAACGTTGTCAAAACCGGGGAAAAATCGGTAAAATCCTGGGCTGTTATCCTGATTACCGCTTCTTTCGCTAACAGCAGGCGGAGATCGAACATATCGGAAAGATACTGCCGGGTCAGACCGATTACCTTTGTTCGGCCGTTTTCCTTGATTTCCGCCAATCCTTCGCTCTCCAGGATCAACAGCGCCTTTCGTACCGGACCTCTACTCATGGAAAGCTCCATGGCAATATCCGCTTCACTGATGAAATCACCGCTTTTATACTCTTTAAGAATGATTTTTTCCCTGAGATACTCAACTGCAATAATGTATGCGGATTTCTTTGTACTCCTGCCGGAACGCTTCACTTTTCAACTCCTGTTACAGTACTACCATTATCAACAAAGAGTTTGTATTGTCAAGCATTGCGTATATCTTGTTAACATTATATTTAATATGTCAACAAATTTTATCCCGTGTCCAGGGAGGGTGGCGCTACCACTTGGTAGTTACCACTTCCTCCACCGTTATTCCAAGTTCAGCCGCCTCTTTAAGAAAAAAAGTCCGTTCCCCCGGGCCCAGCATCTCCGGCGGGAAAACCCCCCTTTCCCCGAGCACGTCGTTTACTATCATCTTCGAGAAGATGAAAGCCGACTGGCCGGTAAGGTAGGACTCGTGAGTGATACCGGCCTTTTCATACGCTTCCGTTAAACCAGGCGCATCAACATAGCACTCGTGCTTCACTTCCCTTCCATCTTTCCTACCGGTAACCCGTACGAGGAAGGCACCCTCCTCGGAGATCATTCCTTCTTCTATTACTGCCCTTATCTCTCCGGGATACTTCGGCGCAGGTGGAGTCAGTTTCGAAACAAGGTCCATGGGTATCACTTCAGTACCCTTGATATCCACGGGTTCCGTGGAAAGCAGTCCCATCTTGTAGAAGTATTCTGCCAGGTCCACCGCTGGCCCCCCGTAGCGGAAACGTACAGTCGAAACTCCTTTCATGGCCTCGTGTCCGGAGAGGAGCCCCATGGTAACCGGTTCCTCGTGTTCATGGTCTACCATTTTTCTTATTCCCAGGTCCCGGAAATTCTCCATGGTAGGATCGTTGAAGGGCTCAACCAGCCGAAATTCTCCATTTTCGAAGATCACAGGCCTTGAGGCCATGTCCCCGAAGGCCGTCTCAGGTGACCACCAGAAGGGTATGAACTTCTTCGACCATATCCCGTCGTAAACGAGAATTTCTATGCTGCTGCACTCATCGAGCTTGTCCAGTATCTCCCTTGTTACTACGTTCGCAAACCCCGGTGCGGAACCCGTATTCATCAACCCGGTTATCCCCGCTTTCCGGAACTCATCGTTCCTCCCGAGCTGGAGCTTTACCGTGTCGACGAAGGCGGTACCCTCCACGGGACCTGAAGCCATATCCTGGTAATGACACCCGTTTTCGAGTGCGGCATCCATTACCGTCATGTTGAACTCCGGCGGCAAACCGTTCACGATAAGGTCCACTTCCCCGGCGAGTCTTTTTAGAACCTGCCCGTCCCCGGCATCCACCTGTACGGCCCGGGCCTTACTGAGAGTATCCTCGAGGTCCGTTGCCGCCCGCATATCGTAATCCGCACAGATTATTTCAGCCACACCGGGCTCCCGGTCCAGCTTCTTGGCTATCGTACTTCCCTGGGCACCAACACCCATTACCATTACCCGTTTTTTCATAGATATTCCTCCTTGGATACTGTAGATAAATCGAATCACATGAAAGGAGTTTCCGAAGCATCCTCATCCCTCACCCTGACAAGTTCCGCAACGGAGATTATGAGAATCTCCACAATGAGTACCAGGCTTGAAACGGCGTTTATAACAGGAAGATTCTTCGGATACCTTAAGGCCGACCATACCCACGTGGGAAAGAAAACCTCTGATCCACTCACAAAGTGGGTTATATAGAAGGCATCGAAGGACCAGGAGAAGGCGAAGATAGCCGCCGCGAAAAGCGAGGGAGCTATGATGGGAAGAGTCACGAGAAAGAAAGCGGAAAGGGGGGAAGCCCCTAAGTCCCTGGCAGCCTCTTCCACGGAAAAATCGAACTTGGAGAGGCGTGAACTTACCAGCACGGCCACCAGGGGGACATCGAAACTTATGTGACTCAGAATAACGGTGAGCATGGAAAGTCTTACGTGTGCGAGATTGAAGAGCAGGAGCAACGCAATACCGATAAGCATCCAGGGCATCACGAAAGGTATTGAAACAAACCCCGTAAAGGTGTTACGCAATTTGTAACGAAACCTGGTCATCCCCCGTGCTGCAAGCAGACCGATTACAAGACTTACCACGGTCACTACGAGGGCCACAATCACCGAGTTGACCAGGGAACGGACAAGTACATCGTTCTCTCCGATCTGCCTGTACCAGTGAAGCGTAAAACCCCTCCACGGCATCCCGGGTATCCTGGAATCGTTGAAAGAGAAAACTATAAGCACCACTATCGGCAGGTATATGAGGAGGATGATCACAAGGAAGGTGTATACGCCAAGGAGCCTTCTCCATAAACCTGCATTCGTGAGCCTCTTGCCTGTCCTTCTCCTTTCCACTCCCTGTTCCTTCCTACATCAATTTTTCCAGCCCGCTCACCTTTATGACTATACCTATAAGGAGAACGCTGAAGAAAAGGAGGATAACCCCGATAGCGGAGCCTACACCCCAGTTGCCTGCAGCCATGAACTGGCTGTCAATGACATTCCCGAGCATGTGGGATGAAACGCCTCCCACTATAGTGGGAATGGCAAACTCGCCGAGCATTGGTATATAGATTAAAACGAAGGAAGCGAAGAGGCCGGGAATACTCATGGGAAAGATGATCTCCCTGAATATATCCCACTTGCCCGCTCCTAAGTCCCTGGCCGCCTCTAGTATCTCCGGCCCTATCCCCTTCAGTGCAATCGTAACCGGTATTACCACGTAAGGCAGCCATTCATGAACCAGGACCAGGATCACCGCAGCCCTGCTGTAGAGGAGAATGCGCGTCGGCTCCCCGATCAACCCCAGGGACAGAAGCAGGGAAGATATTATGCCGGATTTCGAAAGCACGATCTTCCACGCGTATATCCTTACCAGGAAGCCTATTTCGACAGGGACTATCATGAGAAAAAGGATAAGGGAACCGTACTTCCTTACAACCCGGGCCAGGTAGTACCCGATGGGGTAGCCTATAAGGATCAGCATACCCATGGTACCGGTAGTGATAATAATGGTGTTCCAAAGAATTTTCAGGTAACTGGGATTGCTGAAGAACTGCCTGTAGTTCTCCAGGGTAAAAACAGGTTCGAGTGTCATGAAACCTGATTTCCACAGGCTGATGACAATGAGCAGCACCATGGGCAGGTAGAACAGCAGCAAAAGGTAGATGAAGGAGGGAAAAATAGTAAAGGCTAGTGCCATGTTCTTCCTGATTCGCATTCCTGTTATCCAAGCTTTCATTCCAGGCCCCTTAAGCCGTTTTCCAATGTATACATCTGTATCAGTTCCCGAGAACCAGGGTACGGTCGAACCTGAAAGAAAGGTACACATGTTCGTCCCATGTTATTTTCCATATTTCGTTTTCCGGGCTCGTATTCTGTGCAAAAACCCGGAACAAACAGTCAGATCCTGTAGGTGCACCGGGAGGCCGTTCCTTCGATTGATTACAATCCGTCGATTTCAACTCTACAAGGAACTCCGTACTGGGACCGACGTAGATGATTTCCCTTACAACACCCAGGAGTTCGTTGTAACCCGGCTCCTTACGAGATGTACGCGATATCCGTATCTTCTCCGGTCTTACAGAAACATTTACCCTGCTCCTGCCGGCGATTCCACTGCCTGCATGCATCCCCCACACATCCGAAAGACCCGGCAGTGCTACCTTAACGAGCTTACCATCCCGTTCAGTAACCCGGCCCTCGAGTATGTTGGTGTTGCCGATAAAACGTGCAACGAAACCGCAGCAGGGGTTCTCGTAGAGTTCCTTAGGTCCGCCTACCTGGAGTATGCGTCCCTTGTCCATCACGGCAATCCTGTCCGCCATGGTAAGCGCCTCCGTCTGGTCGTGGGTTACATAGACGAAAGAGATATTTACTTCTTCCCGGATGTTCACCAGGTCTATTGCCAGCTTTTGCCGTATCTTAAGATCCAGGGCTCCCAGGGGTTCGTCCAGGAGGAGGAGCTTAGGTCTGTTTATGAGTGCCCGTACAAGGGCTACCCGTTGCTTCTCCCCCCCGGAAAGCTCCCGGGGACGGCTCTCCGCTTTTTCGGAAAGATCCACCAAGGCAAGAAAGCGTGTAACCTCCTCCCTTATATAATGCTTTGAAAGCCTCTTCCTTTTCAGACCGAACGCCACGTTCTCCGCGACCGTCATGTGGGGGAACAGGGCATAGCTCTGGAAAACGGTATGTATGTTTCTCTTTTCAGGGGGAAGAAAGGTTATCTCCCTGCCCTCCAGGGCAATCCTTCCCGAGTCTGGAGCTTCCAGCCCTGCAATCATGCGCAGGGTCGTCGTCTTGCCGCTGCCGCTGGGCCCCAGGAATGCGAAGAACTCGTCATCCACGGAGAAATCTATTCCGTCCACGGCCCTTAAAGCGCCGAAGGTTTTCGAAAGGTTTTCTATTTCAAGGACAGTCCCGGGATGTCCGGCCTCTGGTTGTGCGGATTCAGCTTGTGCAGGCATCGGTACCTCCCGGTCTCTTCTGTAAATCCAGGCTATTCCCAACAGCCTAACGGGCCGACTTCACCTCTTCCCAGATTTGCAGCCACTTATCATAATTGTCCGGAATGATCTCAACATGGGCCTGCTCCAGGGCTTGAGGGTTATCCAGGCCGACCGCAGCTATTTCCGCGTCACTCAAGAGATCGAGAACCTTACCGTTCGGTACGAAATACTCGAAATCAACAGCCTCGAACCGCTGAAGCTCCGGACGTACGTAGTGGTTGACCAGGGCATGGGCTGCAACCGGCATAGCCGTCCCCTTGAGAATACTGTAACCGCATATCCAGGAAAATGCACCCTCCTTCGGGGACAGAAATTCAACAGGAGTACCGTCGTCGGTAAGGGAGTTGGCATCCGACTGCCACCCCAGGGATATCCAGACCTCGTCTTCCCTGAACAGACTGTCTATCTCTTCGTCTCCCTCGAAGTATTTGAGGAGAAGCGGCTTTTGCTCTATCAGGTATTCTTTTACTTTTTCCAGCTGGGTATCGTCGAGTTTGAACGGCTCTTCAAAGCCGAGCGCCAATGCAGCCACGGCTATGGAGTTCCTGGCATAGTCCTGCATGGCAATGTGTCCCTTGTACTTAGGATTCCAAAGATCGTTCCACGAAGTAGGGGGCGGATCGATCTTATCGCTGTTGTACATAATCCCCTCGAGCCCGGCGTCGGAGGGGACCATCCACACCTTTCCCTCACCGGCCTGGATCTCCGGGAGGTCCTTGAAGTAATCCATAAGATCATCCCACCTGGGAATATACCTGGTGTCTATGGGTATAAGGAAATCCAGTTTCGTAAGAATGGGAAGATAATCGACACAGGGGTTGATTACATCGGCATGGAAACCACCCCGCAGTTTAGCGACAGCCTCGTCCAGCTCCCCATAGACTGCAGTTTTCAATTTTACCTGGGGATACTTCTCCTTGTACTTTGCAAGAAAAAACCTTGTAACGGTTTCCTCGTATGAGTAGACCAGGAGCCTCCCCTCTTCCACCAGGTCCGTACTGATATCTCCATCCCCATCATCCACTAAGGTTCCCTCTGTAATCGCAGGAAGATTACGACTAACAGGAAACTCCTCTTTATTACCGCCTGCAAATAAAAAATCCACGAAAAGCAATCCTGTCACAACGGTAAGGGTAATAACGATTCTCTTTACTCTCATCTCTTCACCTCCTCTTCAGGTTCCAATTCCTCCCGGCGTTTCAATCGAAAGTCGGGTAGGCTGAACAACGGTAGCCCTTGCGTTCCCTGCCAAGGACCGCAAGGGCCTCCTCCACCGCGGTTAAGCCATATTCGAGTGTATCTTCCTCTATGTTCAGCGCAGGGTAGAGCCTTATGTTCGCCTCGTTGTCGTTTATAAGCCAGGCCCCGTGCCTGAGCGCCTCGTAGTAAACGGAAAGCGCCATCTCCCTGTCCGCCTTACCGGTCTCCTTGTCCACGATGGAAGCGCCAAGAAGCAGTCCGATCCCCCGAACCTGGCCGACTATTTCAAACATGCGGGGCCATTTCTGCATCCTCTGCAAGGCCTTTTCACCCATCCGGCGTACATATTCCACCACCCCGTCTCTTTCGAAGAGTTCCAGGGTTTTAAGGGCTGCGGCGCAGCCGGCGGGAGAACCGGCGAAGGTACTTCCCGAGTGCGCTTCATTTTCCGCCATTACCTCTTCGGTGCCCAGGATAGCCGCAATAGGCTCGATACCACCGGAGAGATTTTTTCCTGTTACCAGGACATCTGGTACGAGATCCCAGTGTACCACCGCCCACATCCTGCCGGTTCTGCCCAACCCTACCAGAACCTCGTCGGCGAGCAATAACCAGTCGAACTGCCCTGCCAGACGCTTCAACCCGGTAATAAAGGTGGCAGGAGGTATCCAGTTTCCTCCCTCCGCCATGCAGGGCTCGAAAAGGATACCGGCTATGCTCTCAGGAGGGGTAACCTTGCTGCAGATGAAATCCTCGATGTACCAGATGATGTAATCAGCATACTGCTCCGGGTTCATTCCCGCAGGAACATGGTATGTGTGGGGGTACGGTACATGGATGGCTCCCCCGCGCCATGCCTCCAGGTACTTAGCACGATCGCTGTTCAGGGAACTCAATGCCCGTGCTGCGATGGAGTCGCCGTGGAATGCATCCTCGAAAACGATAACCAAGGGGCGTTCCTTACGGAAAAGGGCGGTTGAAACGGCAGCCTCCGCGGCCTCCGTCCCTGATATCTCGAAATTTACCCGCCTCAACTTCTTTGCAGGAGAGATTTCCACCAGCCGCTCTGCAAGCTCGTACTGCAAGGGATGCCCGTAGCTGAAGCCCCAGCGTTTGAGCGCCTTCACCACCGCTTCTATAATCTCGGGATGTGCATTTCCCAGGGGATTGGAAGCCCAGCCGGCATGGAAATCCACGTATCTGTTTCCATCCGGATCGTATATCCAGGGCCCTTCCGCCCTGTCATTAATGAACTGTGGCGGGTGCTCCATGAATCCTTGCCCTGATGCATCGGAAACAGGCTCTTCATACCCACATCCGTCCCTGGCAAGATGTCGGCCTTTCTCAAGGATGGAAACACTTCTTGGACCGGGAATACTGTACGGCATATTTCCTCCGTATTTTGCGATTATAGTGGTTTTTTCCGCTATGTCAAGTCTTTTATTTGCGGATTAAGTTTTTTTAATGGTTTTTTTAGCTGATTACGCTAAAACGGGGTGAAGAACCCCTACTCGTTCTCCAGGGCGGTTTTCCAGGAATAGATATCTTTCTCATACCTTATTATGAGGGACGCCCCGGTCTGGATAACACCGTCAATGCTGCTTATCTTTTTGAAAATAAGATTGTCCAGCTCCTTCTTGGAACGAACGATGAAATCTATATCGATATCCGAATTCCCTGTCATGAGTGCGATAAAGGTTATCTCCTTGAAACTTTTCAACTTTCCAAGAATCGCCTCCAGCTTCCGGGTTTCTATCTTGAGCTTGATATTGCCATCGAACTCGTAACCCAGCTTGGCGGGATCACTGACAGCCACAATACGGATTATATCCTCCTCAAGAAGGCGATGAACACGCGCCCTGGCATTGGTCTCAGAGATTCCAACCCGCTCTGCTATCTCCCTGTAGGGCATTCTGCCGTTCTCCTGAAGCAGGCAGATTATCCTGGAATCCGTTTTATCGAAATCAACTTTCATTTCTACCTACCTCCCCGAAGATGTTTCATCCAAGCGTGTGCGCGCATATCTTAACACGGAAAATAATTCTTGACATCCTCTGCAATCTCCTTCATACTGTTTCTGTTGATAGAAGCGTTTCTATCTATAGAAACTAAAAAAAGATTAAGAGGAGTACATATGAACCCGAAAGTTGTATTGAAATCTGAAGATATACCAAAACAATGGTACAATCTCGCGGTAGATCTTCCTTCACCGTTGCAACCTCCCCTCGGCCCTGACGGAAACCCGGTTACACCGGAAATGCTGGCGGCGATTTTTCCCATGAGCCTCATCGAACAGGAGATGAGCCCCCATCGGTGGATCGACATCCCCGAAGAAATTCTGGACATCCTGCTGAAATGGCGGCCCTCTCCTCTCCACCGTGCCCTTTCCCTTGAAAAAGCTTTAGGCACTCCCGCCAGAATCTATTATAAGAACGAAAGCGTCTCCCCTCCGGGAAGCCACAAACCGAACACAGCTGTTGCCCAGGCCTATTACAACAAGGCAGCGGGAACGAAAAAGATCACCACCGAAACCGGCGCCGGCCAGTGGGGAAGCGCCCTGGCATTTGCCTGCGCCCAGATAGGTCTGGAGTGTAAAGTGTTCATGGTCCGGATCAGTTTCGACCAGAAACCCTTCCGGAAACTCATGATGCAGTCATGGGGTGCCGACTGTATCGCCAGCCCAAGTACGGAAACGAAAGCCGGAAGGGATATACTCGCCCAGAATCCGGACACTCCGGGAAGTCTCGGTATTGCCATAAGCGAGGCGGTAGAAGCTGCGGTGTCCGATGAATCGGGAGAAACCAAGTACTCCCTGGGGTCTGTCCTCAACCATGTCATGCTTCATCAGACCATCATCGGGCTGGAAGCCAAGAAACAGCTTAAGCTGTTCGGTGAAAAGCTTCCTGATGTAGTTATCGGATGCGCAGGCGGCGGCAGTAATTTCGCCGGTATCTCGTTCCCCTTTACCCTGGACAAGATAAACGGCGCCCAGATCGACATCATCCCTGTGGAACCTTTTTCCTGTCCAACCTTGACCAAGGGACCATTTGTGTATGATCTCGGGGACTTTTCGGGCATGACTCCCCTGCTGCCCATGTATTCCCTGGGCCACACCTTTGTTCCGCCTCCCATTCATGCCGGGGGCCTAAGGTACCACGGCATGGCTCCCCTGGTTTCTCAGGCTGTACATGAAGGGCTGATGGAACCCCGGGCTATCCACCAACTGGAATGTTTCGAGGCGGCTGTACAGTTTGCCCGTACAGAAGGAATCATCGTTGCTCCGGAAACGAGCCACGCTGTAGCAGCTGCGATTCAGGAAGCAAATAAAGCCAAAGAAGAAGGTAAGGAAAAGGTAATCCTGTTTAACATGAGCGGTCACGGGCTCATGGACCTCCGGGGTTATCAGTCTTACTTTGCCGGGGAACTGGGAGATTATGAGTTCCCGAAAGAGGAAATAGAAAAGAACCTTGCCGCCATCAAGGACTTTCCAAAGCCTTCGACGGCAACATCAGGTAAGTGGTAAACAGTGCGGACTGCAGGGGTACTTAAAGGTTAAACCGAATACCTCCTTCTCTTGGAGCCTCTGCAGTCCGTTATTATGGTATACGTATGATAGACCAGCACGACGAACACACTATCTACTGCCGGACCCTTGGCCATGAAATCCCTTTCTCATACTGCCGCAAACCGGGTCAGGACCTCTTCTGCAGAAAAATCCGGGACTGCTGGCTCAACAGGTTTGACATCACCTCGTTCATAAACGAACACTTCTCAAAGGAACAGATAGAGCAGGCGCTGTCCCCTCCGAAACAGAAAATAACCAGCCTCATGGAATTGGTTGCCCAGGCACAACGGAGAACAGCCGGTAACTAGTCCAGCCCTTACGGATGGCTCACCCGGCGCCTGGCTGGACGACAAAACGACGGGCAACACAGCCGTCAGTATATATATCCGTCAGATCCAAGTTTGTCATGAGTAATCTTGAGCTTGCGGTCGATGTCGATACCGTAAGGACATAATTTATTCAGTTCCGAATAATCCCTCTCCGGGTCTATGTTTACTTCCAGACGGGCATATGCCTTTTCAGCCCGTTCTTCCTGAGCGAACCAGAACCGGAGCCGTTCCCGAAGTGCATAATCCGGAGTACCCTTAAGTCTCCGGTCATCCATCTGACGGTCGCACAATCCCTCCAGCAGGAAATACTCTGAAGGTTTGAAACCGTTTTTCGTACACGAGGAGCACTGTCTGCATACATAGTCTCCCAGTTCGACTGCATTTTTCACAAGGTTCTCTTCCTCTTCTTCGGTCATGGGAGAAAAGTTTTCTCCTATATCCATGTCTGTTTTCACCATATCCACCGTGTTCATTCCCAGGACCAGGGTGCTGACCGGCCGGCTTAAAGAGTAGCGGATCCCCTGTTCCACCGACCGGTACAGATACCCGTCAGCCAGTGCTTTCATCCCGACAATGCCGATACCTCTTTCAATACACTCAGGGAAGATGATTTCCTCGGTATCGGGATAGTTGAACCGGTCGTAAAAATTGACACCTGTCATAACCAGGTCAAACGGGTAGTTCCGGATACCATGAAGGATGGCATCCTGCTGACCGTGGCCGCTTATCCCGATGTACCGCACCCTGCCGGCCTTCTGAGCTTCCAGAATAAAAGGGAAAACCCCGTCATCAGCCAAACAGGCATCCACATCTTCAGGGGACACTACGGAATGAACAAAACAGATATCCACGTAATCTGTTTTCAGTAGTTTAAGACTTCTCTCGAAATCCTTCTCCGCCTTCTCCGGGTTTCGCTCCAACACCTTTGTTGCGAGAAAATATTCCGATCTCCTATGGGATACGGACCGGCCGATTTTCGCCTCGGAATTTCCATCTCCATACTGGGCCGCCGTCTCGATATAATTCCCCCCGAGATCGATGTAGGTATTCAGGACTTTTTCCGCGTCCTTCGATGTAAGCTCCACCAGATGAAAACCTCCCTGACCGATGAGGGACAGTTCCACCCCTGTTCTTCCAAGGTGACGTTTTTCCATTTATGCACTCCTTGTGTTATTCCATACTCCGTATTCGCACATCGATACCTCTCCCGGACAACGCCGTTTCAATACGTTCTACATCCGTATTCCAGTAGTGGTAGGGATAAAGGACTTTCGGTTTTATGATTTCTGCGGCGGCTGCGGCCTGCTCCGATGTCATAGTATAGGGCTGATTTACCGGAAGAAAAGCAATATCGATATCCTTTATTGCGTTCATTTCCGGAATATTCTCTGTGTCCCCGGCTATATATACCCTGAATCCATCCATGTCAAGGATATACCCGTTGTCCCGGCCTTCGGGATGATATTTCGTTCTTCCCCTGGTTGTATTGTAGGCAGGCACTGCATACACGACGATACCGTCAACTTCCCGGCTGTCACCATTTTCCATGACAATTGAACCGGCCAGTGTGGGTGCCGATGCACTATTGGCGATAATTACCGTACCGGCGGAGGATACCGCCCTGACAGCCCTCCCGTCCAGATGGTCAAAATGCTCGTGGGTAATCAGTACAAGATCCGCTTTCGGCAGGTTCTTATAATCCGCCTCAGAAGCAACAGGATCCACGTGAATGATGTATCCATCCACATCGAACATCAGGGTGCCGTGCCCCGGGAAATAGACGGATAGAGGTCCTTTTGCCGTATCGAAGGTATCGATTTCAATGTTATCTGCGAATACTTCGGGAAAAGACATGCTGAACAGGATTGTTATTCCCAGCAGAATACTCCTGCTATTCATACCATGACACCCCCTTCTTTACCCCTTCTTTACACCTCCGTCCCTCTAAACTAAAGGGAACGAAATCGCAGGGGAACGTATTCCGGCGTTTTTTTCCCGATTCCGGCGTACGTAAGCCGGGCATACCGCTGAAGCCCGTTTTCCAGGACGATCCCGGGGTTCCTGTCCCCGATCAACGGCCGGGCATACCTGATAAAATCATCGGTCACATCGAGACCGTCTTTGCTTATCCAGTGTTCAGGCAGGTGCCGCACCGAGTTGGCCACCCTTTCCAGAGGGACCTCCGCGTAGAAGGGGTGATAGGATTCTCCGGGTCTCCGTAAAATCGTGGACATCACTCCGGAACGGCCGTCCCTGACAATTTCCACGGCATGGTACGCCACCTGAAAACCTTCTTCGATATCCACTTCCGATGCAAACAGGGAAGTACTCCGCTGAAGTACTCCTGGAACCTGGCCGGTTGCCTGGCCTCTTGCCTTGAGTCCCGTGTCATTCAGGAAATTAATCACCTTCTGGGCCACAGTGTTCCTGCTGGCACCATATTCGACATGGCCGAACCCGTCATGACGCTCGCCCAGGGAACCCGCGTCGAACCCTTCACTGACCACGACGATGCACCTGCCGGATGTAACCAGTTCACGGTTTACATTGTACGCTAAAGATTCCAGGTTGTGGTCGGTTTCAGCCAGGTATATCTGGAGGGGCATCTCCCGGTCCGGGTCCGCCAGCCTGGATGCCGCCGGGATATAGCCCGAGGTCCTGCCCATCGCCTGCAGAACAGCGACAGGTTCCGATACGCACATGCCCCGGTTTTCTTCATTCACGTTCTGGATGATATACGCCCAGTACCGGGCGGCGCTTCCATATCCCGGGGTGTGATCGATGACGGTAAACTCTTCATCGCCGATATCGTTATCGATGGTTTTCGGTACCCCGATAACCGAAAGATCGTAATCTTCCTCTTCAGCCAGCCGGGCAACTTTATTAGCGGTATCCATGGAGTCGTTTCCCCCGATATAAAAAAAACAGCCGATATCGTGAGCCCTGAATACCTCGATGATGCGGCGGAAGTCCTCCTGCTGCTCCTCTTTCAGCTTGTACCGGCACGTACCGATAGCCCCTGCCGCGGGAGTGTACTTCAAGAGTTGCAGCTCCCTGTCATCCTGGGCCCTGATATCGACCAGTTCTTCCTGGAGGATCCCTTCCACCCCGTGCCAGGCGCCGTAGATGTTCCCGAATACATCAGGATGATCGAGACATCCCCGGATGACCCCTGCCAGGGACGCGTTGATTACCGGGGAAGGTCCGCCGGATTGAGCTACAATTATGTTTCGTTTCATAGCGCCTATGGTACAGCAGGAGGGGAGAAGAGTGCAATGGATTTTGTAAAGGATGATGATCCGGCTGCGTTATTATGAGTATGTTGCACTAATCGGATCTGAGACTACAAGCCCTGGAATCTGCAGAAATCCTCTGTCGTGCGTCCATAGTTCGGTAGCTCCACAATCCAGAGCTGTAAGACCGATTTGAAGATCGAAAATTCGTATGCCCTTGACACCCATTTCCGCGGCAGTGCTGAACAACCTGAAGGTAAAATCCTCACCAGGTGTGAAAATTGACGGCTTTCCGGTCTCAATAAGTGCGCGGAGGAACCCGGATGCTTCTTCAGGCGAAGAAGGTCCTCCCTGGCAGCGTGGATGAGTAACCACTGACCAGAACTCGGAAATCGAAGGCAATGCTATACCCCACCCTTCAAGGGCGTATGCCGCTGATTCGATTGCTTTTTGAGCCCGTGTATGTTCCGAACATCCGGCACGATGGGCGTACACCAGCAGGTTCGTGTCGATTGCTATCATGATGGTCTGGAAATAATGTGACGAAGGCTTTCTCTGTCCCCGGCATCAATACCTTTCGGTACTCCTCCATCTGCCGTTACCCATCGGATACTCGGCATTACCTGATTCTTCTCCGGCAACGCGTCTTCAATTTCCTTCCTTAAACCGGCAATCACAAGATCTTTCAAAGTCTTCCGTTCCTTTGCAGCCTTAATCTTGGCTTTGATTAACAGATCATCAGGGAGATCGATAGTGGTTTTCATATGGTTAACAATATTACTGTATTACCATATTGTCAAGCAAGAAATTATTTACCATTAGGATTGCTTGATTGAAACTACAGCTTCCCCTACCAACTCTTGAAATGTCTGATAAAAGCTTTTAATCTGAACCATATGTTAATAGACAAGGAGTGAGTTATGCCCTGGACACCTCCAAAAGAACTGCCACCGGCGGACATCCAACAGGTATTACAAGGGCAGAAAGCCCTGGTCACCGGCGCAAGTAAGGGGTTGGGTGCCGCGGTCGCAGTGGGTCTGGCACAGGCAGGCGCGGATGTCCTGATAAATTATTATTCCGATGAGGCCGGCGCGAGAGAAGTTGCGGCAGAAGTGGAAAGAGCAGGATCAAAAGCCGTATTGTTCAAAGCTGATGTTGCTAAAGAGGACCAGGTGCAGGACATGTTCGAAACCCTGGACGATAAGTTCGGCAGGATCGACATCTGCGTTCCCAATTCCGGGATCCAACTCAACGCTCCCTCACACGAAATGACCATGAAACAGTGGGAGCGGGTTATCGGTATCAACCTGACCGGCCAGTTTCTCTGCTGCAGAGAATCGATCAAACGTTTCCTGGGGCAGGGAATTAATAAAGATATTTCGTATTCAGCGGGTAAGATCATCTGTATGAGCTCTGTTCACGACATTATCCCCTGGGAAGGGCATGTGAATTATGCTGCTGCAAAGGGGGGCATCATGCTCATGTTAAAAAGCCTTGCCCAGGAGTATGCCCATAACAAAATCCGGGTCAACGGTCTTTCCCCGGGGGCGATCCGGACACCCATGAACGTGGAAAAACTCACCTCCCCGGAAGCCTTCGAGGACCAGCTGCTCCGGCTAATCCCGTACAAACGGATCGGAGAACCGGAGGATGTTGCCCGGGCCGCAGTGTGGCTCGCCTCCGACGCGTCGGATTACGTAAACGGATCGACAATATACGTCGACGGCGGCATGTGTCTCTACCCGGGTTTCATCGGCGGAGGCTGATATCAGCTCCATCCTACCGGTGTAAAGGCGCTGTCCTTCACGAAGATAGCCCCTTCCGGGCATATCTCCTGACAGCAGTAGCACCGGATGCACCGGCGGTAGGTGTATTCCGGCGGCTTTGCAGTATTTTCCCTCTTCCAGTCCAGGGCCTTCGGGTCCACCGGGCAGGCCCTAACGCAGGCGCCGCACAAGATGCATTTTTCCTTGTCGATAACCGGCCGGGGGATAATTAAGTTCTTGATGAGTGATATCGTTCCTGTGGGCAGGATGTCACGGAACGGCTTGCGGCTGACCTTGAAATTTCTGTTGACGAGAGCTTCCAGTCTGTCTCCCACGAGCTCGATTTCTTCTTCCAGGTATGTTCCCAGTCCCCATTCCCGTCCTATTTCCGAGGTGGGTACGTTCTTCGGGTCCAGGTCCACCAGACGGAAGCAAGTGGCATCCAGGGCGACCGGGTCATCGGAAAAAAGCAGCACATTCATAGGCACAGCCTTTCCCCCCCGGGGTCCGTTTCCTTCCATGGCCATTATCCCGTCCATGACGTACAGCCTCGGTTTCAGGCAGAGGGTCAGGGCCACCAGCATCCTGGAAAAATCGTAGGCGCTGGGAAGCTTGATATGGAACCCTTTCTTAACCTTCCCGGGAATACAGCCGAACTGGTTTTTAACAGCCCCGGTCATCCGGGTGAGCATATGGGTCTTGAACTTGCACACACTGATAATGCCGTCAGCTTCGAGGACACCATTTGCGATGAGAAACCGCTTGGTAAAAGGAGAGTGTTTAAAAGCGGTCTCTTTTCCTTTATGAAAATCGGCAACCTTCAGCCCCAAATCTTTCCCCGCATCCAGAAGTCCGCAGCTCTTTAAGTGTTGTACCGGGTCCCCGTAGCCCGGGGAATCACCGAAACTTACCTCCCCTGCTATATCTTTTACCAGGGAGCCCACTGCACGGAACACCCCCGGGTGGGTACTCACACACTGCTCCGGAGGATCTCCGGCGAGAACGTTCGGTTTTAAAAGGATTCGCTCCCCGGGCTTTACGAATTTTGACATACCGCCCAGGAGGTTCATACCCTTCGCGACTGCCGCTTCAACAGCTGTTCTATCATAACTGGTGCACTGTACCAGCACGACTTTCGATTTCTTCATAGCGGACTATTGTACAGAGAACCTCTCATAGTTGTAAACAACAGGGGCACCGCGGGGTCAATCCCCATCATCGGGAACACTGCACAACCTTGCAACAAAATCAGTGATTCCGATAGTGTCAAAAAAACGCCTGTTGTACAGATAGGGAATGTTCCTATTGACCACCGCGTCGACTATACCACGATGGAAAGGTATTTTCAGTCCGACAGGAATATGGTTCTTCTCACAGTACTGTACAATCTTTTCGGTCATGGCCGGCAGGATATCGAATTTATTGATAACCACAATCGCTGGTAAAGACAACTTCCGGGTTACCCTGTAGACACGATCGAGATCGTGCAGTCCGGACATAGTAGGTTCCGTTACAATGACTGCCCGCGAAACCCCGGTAAGGGACGAAATAACATTACAGCCGATGCCCGGTGAACCGTCGATGAGCAGGACCTTATCGCCTCTTTCTTCGGCAATCCTCTTCGCCCTCCTTCTCACCTCTGCCACAAGTTTTCCCGATGTCCCTTCTCCGGGGATCAACCGGGCATGGACCATTCTGCCGTAGGCGGTATCCGACGAATAGATCTCCCCCACTACAGCATCCTGGAGGGAAATGGCACCCTCAGGACACACATACCCGCATACACCGCAGCCTTCACACTTTGTTGTGATAATTTCAATATCAGACGAGACCGCGCCGAAGTTGCACGCATCGACACATTTCCGGCACCTGCTGCACCTGTTGTAATCGATCACCGCCTTTCTGGTTCCCAGGAAACTCTCTTTCTGCACCATTTTCGGAGCGAGCAGGATATGCAGGTCCGGTGCATCCACGTCACAGTCGGCGATAGCGGCCTTTTTCAGAAGAGGTACGAGAGACGCCGTAAGAATAGTCTTGCCGGTTCCGCCTTTGCCGGATATTACCACGATTTCATTCAGAGCCATGCCGGGTCTCCGACGCCCTGTGCTCGATTTCTTTCAGCAGTAACTCAAACCGTCCTTTTTGCCCCTGTATCTCGTTTACGATCAGCTTCCCGGAAGAGTAGACTTCCGCAACCTTTTTATCAAAGGGAATTTCCCCAAGTATTGGTATAGCCCGGCTTACGCAGTACTCGTACACTTCTTCATCACCTAAGCCGCTTTTATTCACCACCACTCCGAAAGGAATTGCCAAGTCCTCCAGCATTTCCACAACCATTTTCATATCGCTCACTCCAAAGGGGGTGGGTTCGGCAACAAGGACAGCGTAATCGGCACTTGTTACAGCCGTTACCGTTGAGCAGGAAGTCCCGGGAGGAGAATCGAGAATGGTAAGCCCTTCTTTAAGAATTCCGCTTTTCATCTGTTCGATGATTCTGACTCCGGACATTTCACCCACATCCAGGGTACCGAACATGATGGTTTTCTCCCCATCCGATCCGGCGGTAATGGTACCTATCCGGCGATACTCATACGAAATTGCATCATACTTACAAACCAAGGCGCAGCCACCGCAGTCGTGGCAAAGCCCGGGCATGGTTATCGTTGTAGTTCCAGCTGAAAGAATCGCATTGAAATAGCAGAACCTGGCACATTCCCCGCAGGATATGCACCGTTCATCATCGATAACGGGATAACCGATGGAAACAGGGATCTCGTGAACCTTTTCCGGCTTCAGGAAAAGGTGGCAATTCGGCTCTTCCACGTCGCAGTCCACAAGACAAACCGTTCCGGCTGTTTCGGCAAGATTGGTGGACACGGTGGTTTTACCCGTCCCCCCCTTCCCGCTTAATATGACGATGTTCACCCTTCTTAGGCCATGCGGAGTCCGTCGTCTTGCTTTATTTCTTCCAGTGTTCCGGCATTCAGGGCTGACAGAGCTTCAGCTACATGCTCAGCAGAACCTTGCTTATACGCCTTAATTCCGAAGGCGGTTAGTGCGCTCAACCCTTTCGGTCCTACTTCCGGTGCAATGACAACTCCTACCCCTTTATCCGCCAACAGCTGGGCCGCTTTTCCACCGGCACCGCTTGCTTCCGTTCTGGCGGTATTTTCCAGGGCTTCGATCATTTCACCTGTTTCGTCATCGACAACGAGGAACCAGTGAGCCCGGCCAAACCGTTCATCAAGAGCTGAATCCATAGTATTTCCATTGGTACAAAAAGCTGTTTTCATACGGTAAAACCTCCCCTATTCAGTCTTCACAGCCGCCGTCATGCTTGTGGTGTGCACAGGGTTCTCCCTTTGAATCCAGGTTACCCCGGAGGTAGGTGTTAAGGTTTTCCTCGAGATTTCCGGAAGCTCCAAGGATAACCGTAATATTCCGGCCTTTGAACAGATCAATCGCCCTGCCGCCCATGCCTCCTGCTATAATAGTGTCTGCTCCCTGTTTCTGCAGGAATTGAGGGAACACACCGGGTGCATGGTCCGGCGGTGAGACGAAATCCACTCCATTCTTTTCGCCATCTATAATCGTATAAATGGCGAACTGCCTGCACTGGCCGAAATGTTCTTCAACGTTTACCTTGTCATTAGTCGGTATTGCAATTTTTTCTGAACTCATCCGTTTCTCCTCGTCCTTTGATCGAATGATCGTTGATCATGATCATTTTATTGTGCAGCAGCGCATCAGCGATTTTGGCCCTGCCGCTTCGAAGGAGCCGCTGGACCGTACCCCGGGAGATACCCATCGTCCCGCCCGCTTCTATCTGGTTCCTGCCGTCAAGATCGCAGAGCCGTATCGCTTCGAATTCATCGAGTTCGACTTCCACCGTTTCCAGCTCCACGGCGGGAATGGCGATGGGCTTGAACACTTTTTTTCCGCCCAGGTAGCGGCAGCATCTTCGTTTTTTATGCCTGGGCACAATCACTTCCGGTTATTTGCATATGCACACTATATATAATACATAGAACCGGGAAAAGGAGCAAGAAATATTTTGTGCATTTGCACACAAACATGCGCTATTAATCCCAATCCGACATTTACACCTTAGCAAATAGGGACGGAGGATTTGCATTCGCGGAGGATTTGCACTGCGAATTATTGCAGGGCATACATAAATAGGGCATATCTAATTCGTGATATGCCTTTTTTTTCCCAAATGCGCATACATGCTGAATCGCTACGAATCAATACCCTGTTAGTTATATAGAGACGAATGTAATGCAGCTAGATTATTACAAAACAAGGAAGGCGGGAAAGGAAGAGGGTATGAGAAAGCCGAGAAAATTAAAAAAATATGCAACCTACCATGTAATGTCCAGGGCAAATCGCAAGGAAATGATATTCAATAACCCTGATATAAAGGAAATGTTTCTCGACATTGTAAGAAGAGCACAGAAAAAATACTGTTTTACCATCAAAAACTTCTGCATTATGGGTAACCATTTCCATTTGATTATCAGGCCGCAGAAAAATGAAGACCTGTCCAGGATAATGCAATGGATTTTAAGTGTTTTCGCACTAAAATTTAATCGTCTGTTCAATTATTCCGGGCATGTATGGTATGACCGGTTTACGAGTAAGATTATTAACAGTTTCATGCAGTATTTGACTACATTTATTTATATTGCGATGAACCCGGTTAAAGCCGAGATAACGGAGACCACGACTGAATATGAATATAACGGCATCAGTTTTCTGCAAAAAGGAGTATTGGATATCCTCGAACGCCCTCCGAACTGTTTTTTACGTCAAGTATGGACTATACTTCACCAATACGAATAAACAATAGTCAGCACCGGTTTAAATTCTCTCCTTCAGGAACCAGGAAAAACGGGTTCCGACAAAAAACTGCAACAGAAAGAAACCCGACAACTATGTTGACATATTCCGAGTCAAATTATCTACATACAAGTCAGTATAACGCCGCCCTTAATCAGCTGTGCTGAGCGGCAGTGAAACCCGGCCTGAATTCAAAGGCTTGTTCGATGATACATCCGAATATTCACTCCGGGTATATCAATTTGACTGTTGGGAAATATGTTCGATATCTGCCAACATCTCGTGTAATCAAGTCCAGGGAGAAGACAGCGGCTTGTGCTCCAATGTAGAAATCAGGCAAAGGAGATTTCTTGACTCCTCTGCCTTTTCTATACTTGAGATAAGCTTTGCCGGCCAGGAATAGAGCTTCTTTTGGAATTTCTAACATTTGGAATCCGCCTTTATGGAGGGATGATTCCAATTCTTCTATCTTTTCAAAACCCACAGAAATTTCAGTGTAGACTATCGAGTTAATATAGAGCGTTGTGTGAACGCTATAATTTGCCAATACAGATTCGGACCAATCGGCCCAATCAGGATCATCAAGAAAAATGTCTAAAATAACATTTGAGTCAACAAGAATCCCCTTCATCCATCTTTTCTCGTTAAGGCCATAATTTCTTCTGTCGTCATTTTGACGGTTGCAACGCCACGTAATTTTGAAAATTTTCGTGTCGCGGCTCCCGCCCCTTTTCTTTTTACCAGCAAAATACGGTCTTCTTCCTCAACAAAATCAACTTCTGTTGCTGGAGTTATTCCCAATTTTTCACGAATGTGCTGGGGAATTGTGACCTGCCCTTTTGTAGTTACCCTCATATTCGGCCTCCAGTAATAAGTATTACTGGTAATAATAATACACCGGGCGGGTAATGTCAATTCAACCTTGTAGTATCAACCCGTAGTGGGGACGGAGGAATTCCATATAGAAAACTTCGGGTTATGTAGATTCCAGACAGGGGCACGGATTCAAAACAGGAATCAAACAGCGACAAACCGATGTGGATTATCTCTGATCATACTTTCTATTTCTTCATCAGAAATGCCCACTTCATGCATCATCGGCACAATGTGTGTAAGGATATGATCATAACCCCATCCACCGTACCTATGGAGCAATGTCTTAAGACAGATATCACATGAAATAAGAATATTGCCCAAGTGTCCTTTATCTATAAGAATTTTTAAGGCTCTAACTCTTTCGATATCCCGGGCAAAAACCCCGCCTGCAAATCCCCGGTCTGGCCTGTCAATATAATATTCTTTTCCAAAATCGTCGAATTCAAAAAAGGCGCCTTTCTCAGCAATTCCGGAACAATAATCAATATCTATCTCAACATCAACATGGTTTATTGATATTTTCTCAGGTGGAACTCCTTCGCCTATTAATATGTCAATAATCTCAAAACCATTGTTAGCCCAGGGATAGGTGTGAACAATAATACCTACATTAGTATCTATGTGAGCTTTACCGGAAGCTTTTAGCACTTTTACTTCATTTGGATGTATTTCTTCACTCGTTCCAAGTTCACCGATTACCCCTGCCCTTATGTGGGTATCTCCTATGCCTACAGTAATATCAGAGAGAATTTCGTCCCTGATTTCTTCGACAGTTTTCGTATTCATATCCGGAGGATGCGTATCAAAGGTATAATAGCCGCAACCCATTATTATATTGATCCCGGTTGTTCTTGATACGGCCATCAGTGATCGCGGATCCCTGCCGATTCCTATACTGGTTGCATCGACAATAGTATCACCACCCGCTTTTTTAAACCTCATCAATTCTTTTTCAGCTGTATTGAAATTGTTTAGAACCAGATTGTCCAAAAGTGCATAAGGATTTCTGGAAAGAACATCAAGATTAGTTATTGATATATTTTTTTTGGAGAGCGCTTTTTGTGCCGCTTCCGAGGGATTCGTAAACTGGTTTCTGATATCGATGAATACATGTTCATGAGGTGAAATTATTCCTAAATCGTTGGAATCAATAACCCCCTGTACTGTTATAACCGACATATCAATTCCCCCAAGCGTTCCCTATCCTGTTGCATTGACAAGATCATTCAATTTATGGCGATAATATTTAAAATTTTCCCAACTT